>JAFGCG010000053.1 GCA_016932715.1 Anaerolineales bacterium | reverse complement strand
GCGAAACTGGCTCCCTCACCTTCCCTGCTGGCTCCCTCCTGGAGAGTTCCTTGAATTCGCCAACAGCATCACCTTTTGAGTGCTCCCGGCTCTCCACTTATTGAGCCAGTTCAGCTGATGACGGAGTACAGGTTATTTTCTCGGTCTGAGCCATCTCCCGCCTGATAGTAGTGAGATCAACACAAAAGCGATCGCTATCCATGTGAATGTGTTTTGATCAGTTGCAATGCCAATTGCCAGGAAAGCAAGTCCAAGGATTAGGAAAATGGATGATAAACGTTTGCGAGGTTGTTGTTTTCTCATGTTATGATTATACTCAGGGTTTCATTTGCCGATAAATGAAACCTTTTTTAATGTCAAAAGCATTGTCATTATATAAGTTTATGTAATAATAAAGAATGTGATCCATACTTTACAATGTAAATTGTGCATGACATGCATGTTGGAACTCCAATAATCGGTAACGAGGTGAATGATGCGTATTTGCATTCTGACAGATGAAGAACAGCAGGATTTCAACCCTGCGCCTTATATGCAGGGATTCGATTGGGAGATGGTCACGATGACAGGCCCTGTCGAGGAAGTTCTGCGCAACCTGGCCGCCCGCCATGAATTCGATGTCTATTTGAATCTTTGTGAAGGCTATGAACTCGATGACGATGATGATGATGATGATGATGCAGATTGGGGCTATCAGGGCATCGATGTTGTGAGAGCCCTGGAGGAACTCAATCTGCCATTTACCGGCGCTGACTCAAAATTCTTCGACCCTTCACGCGAAGAGATGCAGGCGGCAGCCGATGCGCACGAAGTCGGTTTTGCGAAAGGGTATCAGGTCAGGAGCGTGGAAGAGGCACAACGGCTTGTCGGGAACCTGCGCTACCCGATCATGGTCAAACATCCCAGGAGCTATGGAAGCATGGGCATGTTCCGTGAATCACGCGTGGATACGCCGGAGCAATTGGCTGCGCAGGTGGAACGCGTCTGCAGTGAATTCGGTGCCGCCCGCATGGAGGAATTCATCGTCGGCAAGGAATACAATGTGCTTGTCATGGATAACCCTGATGACTTCGACAATCCGATTGCCTATCCGCCGGCCGAGCTGGTCTTCCCGGCTGGGGAAGAATTCTGGCATACCGATGTCAAGTGGGATTACAACGTCCCCTTCGATTTCAAGCAGGTGACCGACCCGGAGCTGGTTGCACGCCTGCAGGACGCTGCAATCCGCATGTACAAAGCCATGGATGGTGTCAGCTGCGGACGCTGCGATATGCGCATGAACGAACAGGGAGAACTGTTCATTTTGGAGATCAACCCTAATCCCGCCATCATGCTTGCGCCGGAAGAGTACGGACCTGCAGATTACATGATCTTGTATGACCCGGGCGGCTACAAAGTCTTTTTTGAGCGCCTGATCAAGGTAGCATTCATCCGCCACAAGCTGAAAGCCGCCGCCGAATAGCTTGATGTCAGAAGACGCTCAATCAAAAACACGCCTCACCCCGAAATTAATTTCGAGGGTGAGTTTCTTTTTGAGAGCAAAGAAAACACTGGTGAAGCTACAGGTTCATAGCCGCGAATTTGCGCGAATTGGGTTTGGATTGGCGAAATTTCTCGGACAAAAAAACTAGGGTCTGTATGCAAATTAGGATTATGTCACTCTCCCGAAGGACACCGGGACGGTGTGAGCGAAGCGAAGAGTCTCATTTCTTGGGTGTTCCTGAGGCAAAATCCGAGATTCTTCGTCGCTACGCTCCTCAGAATGACAAGCCAGAGGATTTTGCATACACACCCTAACGCTGTAAAATAGATGATGTCTCTCCGGATGGAAAATCATGTTCATCTTTGCAGCCAGCATCTTTCTTTCAGCCTTTCTGCTTTTTCAGATCCAGCCCATGGTTGGCAAATTCATACTGCCGTGGTTTGGCGGGACACCCGCGGTCTGGTCGACGGTCATGCTGTTCTTCCAGGTTTTTCTTACGGGTGGTTATGCCTATGCTTATTGGTTGATCGGTCGCATAAAAACACAACGACAGGCAGTCATTCATATTCTGTTGATTGCCTCGACGATCCTTCTGCTTGCGTCGCTTTCCTTGGTTTGGACATCTCCCATTACACCCGGCTCGAGTTGGGAGCCTCAAGACGTCAGTTCACCCATACTGGATATTTTCAAATTGCTCAGCGTCTCAGTCGGTCTGCCCTATTTCATTCTGGCATCCAACGGTCCGCTGATGCAGGCCTGGTTCAGCCGTCTTTTCCCCGAACGATCCTATGCACGGCTGTATGCGCTCTCAAACGCCGGTTCACTGTTTGGATTGCTTGCGTACCCGGTCTTGATCGAGCCGGTTTTTTCACTGCGCTGGCAGGGCTGGATATGGTCTGCGGGCTTTGCGCTCTTTGGATTGCTGGCAGGCTGGATCGCTGTGCGAAGCCGGCATGCAGCGCCTCTGGCTCACCCTTCGACACGGCTCAGGGCAGGCCCGAAAGTTGATCCCGTTTCATCGGCAAATCGTCCCTCGCTGGCACTGTCCTCCCTGTGGATTGCGCTCAGCGCGACGGCATCCTTGTTTTTATTATCGGTTACAAACCAGATCACCCAGGAGGTGGCAGTCATCCCGTTTTTGTGGGTCCTGCCGCTCTCGCTCTATTTGCTTTCCTTCATCCTGACTTTTTCGGGCGAACGCGGCTATCACCGCAGGGTCTATGCAATATTATTTGTGCTGTCTGTCGTCGCAGCACTGTTCGTCATGCTCAACACAACGTCTCTGCATGTGTATTGGCAGGTCCTTGCCTATTGCCTGTTGTTGTTTTTCGCGTGCATGCTTTGCCATGGAGAGTTATATCTGCTGCGGCCGGCCGCGCAGCATCTGACGACGTTTTACCTGATGGTCTCCATCGGTGGAGCGGTGGGAGGCATATTTGTCAGCCTGATCGCGCCCCTGATTTTCAACGGTTATTGGGAGTTTTTCGTTGGGTTGGCAATGACCCTGGCGATCTTCTTGACCATTCTTCGCGGGGACCAGACTGTCAATATAGTTGCGCGTGCGCGCTTTGTGTTTACGGTCTTCGGACTGGTCACCGTCATGCTGTTCCTGCTCGGCACATATTCTTCAGGCGCGTTGTACTCGAAGCGGAACTTCTACGGCGTGATCCGTGTGCAGGAGATGCTCCCGGAAGGCGCAGCAGAAAAGGCATACGTGATGTCGCATGGAATCACGGTCCATGGACTGCAGTTCATCGGCACCGAATTGCGCCAGGCGCCGACCACCTACTATGTCCGGGAGAGCGGCGCGGGGCTGGCTATCCTGAACCACCCTCGTTATGGACAGGGTCAACGGGTCGGAATGCTCGGCGTGGGCGCGGGAACCCTGGCAACGTATGGTCAGCCCGGTGACATGTACCGCTTGTATGAAATCAACCCCGCCGTCGTCGATCTGGCGGAAGGGCAGGGAAGATACTTTTCATTTGTCAATGACAGCCAGGCAGATGTAACAATGATCCTCGGCGACGCCCGCATTTCCCTGGAGCGCGAGCTGGCGGATGGCCGCCCACAGAACTTCGATGTGCTGGTTTTGGACACCTTCAGCAGCGACTCCATCCCTGTCCATCTGGTCACGAAGGAGTCCTTTGCCGTGTATCTTGATCATCTCGCCCCGGATGGGATCATTGCCGCGCACATCACAAATCTCCATCTGGATCTGCAGCCCATTTTCTGGCAGCTGGCGCGTTATTACGAATTAAGCCTGGTGCGAGTCGATTATTCAGGTGATTCAAAGGGCGGATACGCCTCTCATTGGATTCTACTTGCGCGCGATCCTGCCCTGCTCGAGATTCCCGCCATCCAGGAACGCGCGATCAACTTGGATGGCTACTCCACGAACGTCCGCCTGTGGACAGACGATTACAGCAATCTGTTTCAGATATTGAAGTAATTAAGTGACAGTCACGTTTGCGAAGCATCCCGAGCGAAGCGAGTGGGGCAATGTGACTGTCACTTTGCTACCATGCCACCCCCAGCACCGCGACATAGTGCGCTGCCGCAGCCAGCATGACGAAGATATGCCACACTTCGTGGAAACCGAATACCCCGGGGATGAAGTTAAATATTTTGGTAATGTACACGACCGCGCCGAGCGTATAGATCACGCCGCCAATGATCAGCCAGCCCAGCACCCAGGCGGGCAACACGGCAAGCATTTGTCCAATTGCTGCGAGACATAGCCAGCCCATGACCAGGTAGATTCCTGCATTCAGCCAGCGCGGCGCGCGAATGTAAAACACCTTTATCAGAATTCCGAGCAATGCCAGGGACCAGATGATGCTCAACAAGCCCCATTTCCAGAATCCTGAGAACGCGTTGACACAAAATGGTGTATAGGTTCCTGCAATCAGGAAATAGATTGCGGCATGGTCGATCTTGCGGAAAATTTCCAACGCCTTTTCTTTGGCGCGCACCATGTGATAAGTGGCGCTGGCAGAAAACAAAAAGATCAGACTGAGACCATAGACGACCAATGAAATGACCTTGGCAGGCCTGCCCCAGCCGACGACGAGCAGGATCACCAGCCCGACGAATGCAAGGAGCGCAGCGCCCCAATGGGTGAGGCTGTTGACGGGTTCACGCAGTTTTTGGAACATGCTCTATCTCTTCCGTGGTTTGGATTTTGATTGCCAGCACGATGAACACCAGGCTTGATCGCACAGTGACCTCATGGGTTTCCACCTGAAATCCGGCCTGGGCGAAAGGCTCCCTGGTTCTTTCACGGATCATCTCAGATAGATTTGGAGGGGTTTCTCCGGTGATGCGAAATACCCAGGCCAGCAAGCGATCCAGCGCGCCGCGGCCCGTGATCAGTGCCCCTGGCAGGATGACAAATCTGCCGCCTTGCACCAGGACCCGCTGTGCCTCCGCCAGGGTTGTGGGGTCAAAAATGTACTCTGCCGGAAAGGTGGCAACAACGGTGTCAAAGGTTTTGTTTGGGAAGGGGAGATGTTGTGCCACTCCACGAGTCAGATTGGTTTGCGTGTAGGCAAAATGGCGAGAGGAAAATGGACTTTGAGATGAGGAGTGGTCATTTCGGGATTGCGAAAAGGTTCCCCGCCTCAGATTCCGTTTGGCGAGATGACCCATCTGGGCCGATTCGTCGATTCCCACGGCAGCCAGGCCCCGGCTGAGGAGGACGCGCTGCAAATGTCCGGGACCGTGCCCGATCTCAAGGATCCGCTGCCCCTCGATGAACGGCAGCACACTCATGACCCAGTCTTTCCAGCGATTAAACGAAACAGTCGCAGCGACGAGATCGTAGGTGAACGCGAACTCGTGATAGAGCAGGCGGAAAAAGAATCGCAGGAGCGTCTTCATAAGCAAAGCGGATGCTGTGCACAAGCAAGGCACTATAGCCCTGCATGCTCTTAGCGGGGGTCCGGTGGACAAAAAAATAAGGGTTTGACGCGGTAAGTCAAACCCTTGGCTCGTTGAATTTAATTTATGCGACGCCGGTTTCGTCAGATTTCTTGGTCGTCTTGCGGACGGCATCCATGGCGCTCTTGCCGCGCTCACGAACGTCCTCAACCACTTCATGGCCGCGTTCGCGCAGCTGCTTTGCAAGATCATCTGCCCGGGCGCGGGCATCCGCGGCAGCGGCTTCCGCGCGTGCAATCGCTTCTTCCGCAGTGATCTGCGCCTTGTCACGCAGTTCGATTGATTTGTCCTTGATAAATGCACGGGTCTCTTCGCCCGATTGAGGCGCGAACAACAGTGCCACAATAGCTCCCGAAAGCCCGCCAACAATGAAGCCTACAAGGAAGGCGCCAAATTCATCGCGATCAGACATAGTAACCTCCTTCTGGTTATCAAACGATTTTGAATTGCTTCGTAAAATTTTATCTCAAACTTTGCAGAACTCATCCTGTGGGAGACCCTCTGCAAAATTTGCAGACTGTACTGAAAAAAAGCTTCCTGCTTACTTCTTCCTGATGCCCATCAATTCTATCACGCGGTTTATGCCAGCCAGATAGCCATTGAGCTTGATGACCGGCTCGACCACACTTTCTCCCAGGAACTCGGTTGTGCCGCGCAGATGGTTGACGGTCTCGTTGGTGGCGTTCAGAATGGGACGGACCTCATTTTGCAACAGGTTAATGAGACTTGCCAGCTGGACGATGAGGGTGATCAGCGCCACTCCAATCACCAGCGATTCGAGCGCTACGACAATGATGAACACATCGCGAATCCGATCGGTGGGTGTGGCAGGCTGCATCAATGCAATAATAGCCCAAATAAAACCAGCCAGGATGACTGCAGCAATGATGACCGCAATTATAATTATTATTTTTGTCTTTTGCTCTTGATCAGTGGGCTTCACCTCTCCTTCAGAATGAGGAGGGGGAATTACTTCAGAAGTGGTTTCTGGTGTTGCCATGTTTTCATTATAGCATTTTTTTGAATGAGAAACTCAATGAAATCGTAGGGGATAACCCTACTTTGCCCTGCTCTTGACTTTGGACTCCAATTCTGATACATTATGTCTCTACCGACCGATCGGTAGGGAGATTCCAATGACCAGAGAAGACATCCTGGAAGCCGCTGCGCAGGTCTTTCGCCAGAAGGGATTCCATGGCGCTTCGATGCAGGACATTGCCAAAGCTGTCAGTCTGCAAAAGGCAAGCCTGTATCATCATGTTTCATCCAAGCAGGAGATCCTGCTCGCCCTGCTCGACCGCGCCCTCGAACTGCTCCTTGAACGTATTTCCGCGATTTCCATCCAGGAAATCCCTGCCGACGAGAAGCTGCCGGAGATGATCCGTGCCTATCTGCAAATCCTGACGGAAAACACGGATCTCTCCGCCGTCCTGCTGTTCGAGCATCGCTCTCTGGAGCGCAAACAACATGCCCGCCACGTGCCAAATCGCGACAAATTCGAAGCCCTGTGGCGTGCCGTCCTGATAGAAGGCGTCGCTGCAAAACGCTTCAAATGTGATGACCCGGCCCTGACGGTGCGCGCGATCCTTGGCATTCTGAACTGGACGCTGACCTGGTACCATCCGGATGGTGCCCTTGCCATCGATGAGATTGCCGGCCATTATTCGAATTTACTCCTGAAGGGTTTGCTGAAATGAGTGAAAAGGCAGCATCCGCTTCCTTCGAATCTTCGAGTGGAGCAAAGATCCAGCGCATCCCCCTGGAAGCCTTCCCGGGCTTTTGGGCGTATGCGTATGCCGTCCAGAAAGACGACTACCGCGTTTTGATCGATGTCGGTTCAGGTACCGATGCTTCTCACGCAAATTTACTGTCCGGCTTACAGCAGGCAGGACTTCCTCCTGCAGACTTGACGCACATCCTTTTGACGCACGGGCACATCGATCATTTCGGCGGGCTCACAAAGCTGCGCCCGCTGACAAATGCCAGGATTGGCGTCCATGAGTTGGACGTGCAGACGGTGGCGCATCATGAAGCACGCCTGGCGCTGATCGGACGTCGCCTCGCTTCTTTCCTGGCCGATACGGGCCTCGCTGAAGAGACGCGTGAGCATATCCTCAGCGTTTACCGTTTTACGAAAGCCATTTATCGATCTGTTCCCGTTGATTTTACATACGGAGCCATCGGCATGCGGCTTGGCGCGTTCGAGTTGATCCACCTGCCGGGCCATTGTCCCGGTCATGTTGCGATCCGCCTGGATGATGTCATCTTTTGCGGGGACATGGTTGTGAAGGGAGTCACGCCTCACCTTTCGCCCGAATCGATCAATCCCTACAGCGGGCTCGATCATTATCTTGAATCCCTGAGGCGCCTTGAAGGATGGTCAAAAGAGGCGCGTTTCATTCTTAATGGTCACAATGACGTGATCGCGGACCTTCCCGCGCAAATCGAATTGACGAAACAAAACATCCTGCGGCGCATGAGCAGGGCAATTGAGGCGCTCAGTGAACCGCTGACGATCGAAGAGATTTGCCGGGCTGTCTACGGTGAAACGAGTGGGTACAACCAGCTGCTCGTGATCGAAAAGACCGGCGCCTACGTTGAGTATTTTTATGAACATGGAATGATCGAGATTACCAACCCCGATGAACTGGAGCAGGGCAAACCTGCCTGTTATCGGAGGCTGCAGGAAGAGCAAAAAGCTTTGGAGGAGCTTGAAAGAAAGGTGAATATGTATACAGGTATACAAGTACATATGTAGACACGTTCGACTGTGTACCTGTTTACTTGTGTACTTAATCGAAAGGAGAGGGCTTATGTATTCGTTTGAACCGACGGAAGAGCAGCAGATGCTCGTCGAGGCGGTGGGAAAATATGCCGGCAACGACCTGCGTACTGCCGCACGCGATGCCGAGGAAGGTGGCGAATTATCAAAGAAGCTGATCAGCAAAGGCTGGGAGATTGGGTTGCTGCAAGCTTCCATCCCCGAAGCCTACGGCGGCTTTGGGGAACGCAGCGCAGTCACCGGTGTGCTTGCCGTCGAAGAGATGGCATTCGGTGATCTGGCCGGTACACTGGCGGTGATGACCCCGTCGCTTTTCGCGACACCGGTCCTGCTGGCGGGCAGCGAGGAGCAAAAGCAGACCCTGCTGCCAAAAGTGATCGAAGGCGATTGGAGTCCGTACACGGCAGCCCTCATTGAATACGCGTTCGATTTCGATCCGCTTTCACTCAAGACAACGGCAACTCTCAAGGGCGAAGAATACGTTCTCAATGGAGAGAAGGCATTTGTCCCGTTCGCGAACGATGCCGAAGCGATTCTGGTGTATGCCAATTTGGATGGTCAGACCCAAGGCTTCATTGTCGAAAAGGGCGCCGCGGGACTGACCATCGGCGACGAGCGCGAAAAGCTAATGAGCCTGAACGCGCTTCCGCTTTACCGCCTAAAACTGGACAACGTGAAAATCCCCGCCGCGAACCGGCTGGGCGGCGCCTCAGGCCATGATTTTGAGCCAATCCTGGCTGCGCTGCGACTCGCGACCGCCGCGACCGCCGTCGGCGTGGCAAATGCCGCGTTCGAATACAGCCTGAACTACGCCAAGGAACGGGAAGCCTTTGGGGTCAAGATCGCGCAGAAGCAGGCGATTGCTTTCATGCTCGCCGAAATGCGGACAGAGATCGAAGCCAGCCGCCTGTTGACATGGGAAGCCGCCTGGAAGTTGGATACCGGCAAGGAGGACGCATTCACCGATGCCTATCTTGCCGCCACCGGCGCAGCGGACATGGCCATTATGGTCACGGATCGCGCTGTACAAATCCTTGGCGGCCACGGGTACATCCGCGAGCACCCGGTCGAAATGTGGATGCGGAATGGGAGAGGATTTGCCACCTTCACCGGGTTGGCAATCGTGTAGTCTTTCTTCTTTCCTTTTTCCCCTGCAATGCAAGACGAAAGAGGAAAGAAGACCAAATGAGGAGTTGATTATGCCAATCGAATTTGAAGCACCCAAACCGATTGTACAAACGCAATTCGTCTTGAAAACGGTTGCTGTAGAGATGATGCGGGCACACTCGCGCTATTTCGATGAGCACGAGCATGAGAGTCCCTGGGATTATATTGAGTTCATGCACACTGCCATGAAGGCAACCGGTGTGGGATCATTGGCTCCGAAAGAGAAGCCCTCACCCCCGTCCCCTCTCCCAGAGGGAGAGGGGGGCGGCGATGAGAAAAAAGAGAAGCGACCGCCGATCGCTTATCAGGCGCTGGCTGCGCAAATCGAGATGCTGGCGTGGGGTGATGTGGGCATGTACCTCGTCACACCCGGCGGCGGATTAGGCGCGGCGGCTGTCCAGGCGGCGGGGACGCCCGAGCAGAAAGCCAAGTTCCTGGCGCGTTTTGGCGGCGAGAAGCCTACTCTTGCCGCAATGGGCATGACCGAAGCAGGCGCGGGTTCTGATACCGCATCCATCCGTATGCGTGCGGTGCTCGATGAGAACACCAGGGAGTGGATTCTCAACGGCGAAAAGATCTTTGTCACCGCCGGAGATAAGGCGTTGACTGAGTATGAGCAGCTTGGCAGAGGCTTTATTGTGGTCTGGGCTTCGATCGATCCGGCGGCGGGACGCGCGGGGATGCGCGCCTTCGTCGTCGAGGCGGGGACGCCAGGTGTGAGGGTTACGAAGCTTGAACACAAAATGGGCATCCGTGCCAGCGATACTGCCGCGATCTCCCTCGTGGATGCGCGCGTCCCGTATGACAACATCCTTGGCAGCCCAACCGTAGAGAAGACGACCACGGGCTTCAAGGGCGCGATGGCAACTTTCGACGCGACCCGGCCGCTCGTGGCGGCATCAGGCCTGGGCGTCGCGCGTGCGGCGCTCGAGTTCCTGAAAGAGAAACTCGCGGAGAACGGAGTCCAGATCCGCTACGGCTTGCCGCGCCAGAAGCTGACCTCCATCGAACGGGATGTGATCGAAATGGACATCATGCTCAGGTCTGCCTGGCTGATGGTGATCAAAGCCGTCTGGATGGCGGACAACAAGAAGCCGAACGCGCTCGAGTCTTCGATGAGCAAGGTCAAAGCCGGCGATGTGGGCACAAAGATCACGCAAAAGGTCGTCGAGATTTTGGGCCCGCTCGGGTACAGCCGCGAGTTCCTGGCTGAGAAATGGTTCCGCGACGCGAAGATCACCGATATTTACGAAGGCACAGGCCAGATCAATCGATTGGTCGTCGCAAGGCAAATACTGGGTTATAGCGGGAAGGAATTGAGGTAAAGCGTAGATACGTAAACAAGTAGTCAGGTACATGTTTACCTGTGTACCTGTTTACTGCATGAGGAGACAGCACATGAAGTACAAGATACATCGTGCAGTGGTAATTGGCTCGGGCACCATGGGCGCGGCGATCGCGGCGCACCTGGCGAACGCGGGCGTGCCGGTCACATTATTGGATATTGTTCCGAAAGACGCGCCTGTGGACAATAAAGAGGCGCGCAATCAGATTGTCAACGACGGCTGGGATCGCTGCCTGAAAGCCAAACCCGCCAACCTGATGTCTGCGGATTTGAAGACATTCGTGAAGCTTGGCAACCTTGAGGATGATTTTGGTGCCGTCGCCGAAGCAGACTGGATCTGCGAAGCGATCGTCGAGAACCTCAAGATCAAACAGGATCTGATGAGGCGGATCGATGATGCCCGCAAACCGGCTGCGATCGTTTCCACGAATACATCGGGTATTCCGGTCAAGGATATTGCCGAGGGGCGCTCGAAGGAATTCAAGAAGCATTTCCTTGGGACGCATTTTTTCAACCCGCCGCGCTATTTGAAGCTGCTGGAGATCATCCCGACAAAAGACACCGATAAGGGTGTCGTCGAGTTTTTTGCGTGGTTCGGTGAATATCGTTTGGGCAAAGGGATTGTCCTGTGCAAGGACACGCCCAACTTCATCGGCAACCGCGTCGCCTTTGGGACGGGCGCGTTCGGCATGGATTTCATCCTGAAGAACGGTTACACAGTTGACGAGGTGGATGCGATCACCGGTCCGCTCATCGGGCGCCCGAAAACCGCGACCTTCCGTTTGATGGATCTGGTCGGGCTGGACGTCTGGGATCACGTGGGGCGCAATCTTGCGCCGTTGATCCCGCACGACAAGCTGGGGCAGGAATATCTCAAAGCCGAAGCGCCGAATACGCTGATGGCGACCATGCTCGAACGCAGGTGGCTCGGCAATAAAACGAAGATCGGCTTCTACAAAGAGATGCGCGCCGCCGACGGCAAGAAGGAGTTCTGGGCATTGGATTTGAATACGCTCGAACATGTCCCGCCGGCTAAGCCGCGCTTCGAATCCGTGGGGAGGGCGAAGGGTGTCGAGGGTCTGGGCGACAGGCTCAAGATCCTGCTGGAGGCGGATGACAAGGCTGCGGATCTCGTCAAGGCGTTCACGTATCAGGGCTTTCAGTATGCCTCCTCCATCATTCCGGAAGTCGCCGACACCGTGAAGCCAATCGACGACGCGGTCCGCTGGGGCTTCATGCACGAAGCAGGTCCCTTCGAGATGTGGGACTTGCTTGGCGTGAAGGAGACCGTGAAGCGCATGAAAGCCGCGGGCTATCCGGCAGCGAAATGGGTCAACGAGATGCTCAAAGCCGGGATCAAGTCGTTCTATCAGTACAAGAACGGTGAGAAAGTCGGCGTGTACGACGCGGTCAAGGGGAAATATGTGAAAGTAAAACGACCGGAAGGCATGATCGTTTTGAAGCAGCAAAAGGTGGTGTCACAGAACCAGGGCGCGACGATCCGTGACCTGGGCGATGGCGTGGCCTGCCTGGAATTCCACACCAAGATGAACGCCCTCGATGACGACATCATGAATATGGCGGTCGAGGCGTTCGACCGGCTCGAGACCGACTTTGATGGACTCGTGATCGGTAACGCAGCGGATAATTTCAGCGCCGGCGCGAACCTGTTCATGATGGTGGTCGGTGCACAGCAGGGCATGTGGGACATGCTCGAAGCTGCGGTCAGGAAGTTGCAGGACCTGAACATGCGCATGCGTTACTCGCCGAAGCCCATCGTCGTCGCGCCGACCGGGCTGGCGCTGGGCGGCGGCTGTGAGATCACGATGCACGGCTCACGCGTGGTCGCTGCAGCCGAAACCTATATTGGGCTCGTCGAACTCGGCGCAGGCGTGATCCCCGCAGGCGGCGGCACGAAGGAAATGCTGCGGCGCATTGTCAATCCTGTGATGCGGGTTGAAAATGCCGAGGTGCTTGCCCCACTGCAGCGGGCATTTCTGCAAATGGGTCAGGCGAAGGTCGCCACGAGCGCCGAGGAAGCGCGCAGCATGAACATCCTTTCACCGGCTGATCGGATTGTGATGAATCGCGCTCATCTCCTCACGGAAGCGAAGAAGGAAGTTCTGCACATGATCGCGGCGAGATACCGACCGCCTGCGCCCGAACCCATCTATGCCGCGGGGCGCGACGCGCTGGCTGCGATCCGCATCGGCGCCTGGATGTTCAAGGAAGGCAACTACATTACCCAGTACGATCATCACATCGCTGGCAAACTGGCGTACGTGATGTGCGGCGGTGAATTGACCCGCCCGCAATGGGTGAGCGAACAATATATCCTCGACCTGGAACGCGCAGCGATCCTTTCACTGTTCGGCGAGGAACGCACCCAGGCACGCATGTGGAATATTTTACAGACGGGAAAGCCGTTGAGGAATTGATGTTATTTGGACACCTGTTTACTTGTATACCTGATACGGTAAACATGTAGACAGGTATCAGGTAAGGAGTACCTATGAAAGACGCTGTGATTGTGAGCGCGGTGCGGACTCCGGTCGGAAAAGCCAAACGGGGAGGACTTGCCACGGTCCGTCCCGACGAAATGGCTGCCACCGTTATACAAGAGTTACTCAAGCGGACGCCGAATCTCGACCCCGCGCAGATCGAAGACGTGGTGATCGGCTGCGCGTTCCCGGAAGGGGAACAGGGCATGAACATGGCGCGCATGATCTCGTTACGGGCGGGCTTGCCCGCTTCTGTTCCCGCGGAGACGATCAATCGTTACTGCGCCTCAGGTGTGCAGTCCATTGCACATGTGGCATATGCCATCCAAAGTGGACAGATCGAGACTGCCATCGCCGGCGGCGCTGAGTCGATGACGATGGTCCCGATGGCGGGCTATAAATTCGCGCCGAATCCACACTTTGCGCAGGAGCTGCCGCATTACTACACCAACATGGGTTTGACGGCGGAGAATGTTTCGCGGAAGTACAACATCAGCCGCGCGGAACAGGATGAGTTCTCCTTGAAGAGCCATCAGAAAGCCGCGCGTGCTGTCAACTCCAGGCGCTTCGACCCTGAACTGGTGGCCATTGATGTGGAGGTCACAGAATTGGATGGAGGGGAAAAACCAGTCAGGAAAAACTTTACCGTGAGGCGTGACGAGGGTCCGCGCGCCGATACGAGCATGGAGGCGCTGTCCAAACTCAAACCTGCGTTCAAGGAGGGCGGCGTTGTCACTGCCGGCAACTCCTCGCAGATGTCTGATGGCGCGGCGGGAGTTGTGGTGATGTCCGCGGAACGCGCCGCCCAGCTGGGCCTGACTCCGCTGGCGCGCTTCGTTTCCTTTGCAGTGGGCGGCGTCCCGCCGGAACTGATGGGCATTGGTCCGGTGGTGGCGATCCCCAGGGCGTTGAAACTTGCAGGACTTACTCTGAACGATATTGATTTGATAGAATTGAACGAAGCCTTCGCGGCGCAGTCCCTGGCAGTTGTCCGCGCGCTGGAAATGGACGAGAGCAAAATCAACGTCAACGGCGGTGCGATCGCGCTCGGACATCCACTTGGCTGCACAGGGACGAAGCTCACCACGCAATTGATCTACGAAATGGCGCGCCGCAAATCCAAATATGGCATGGTGACGATGTGTATCGGCGGCGGCATGGGCGCCGCAGCGATATTTGAGAATCTACAATAATTTGTAGGGGCACAGCATGCTGTGCCCTGGGCGCACAGTTTGCTTAGCAAACTGTATTGCGCCCCTACAATAAAATCAAAAGGAGAAAAGGAAATGCCCCTCACAGTCGAACAGCTTATGGAAAAAATGCCGGGCGCGTTCATCCCCGAAAAAGCCCAGGGACTGGATGCAGTGATCCAGTTCAAATTCACGGGCGCGGAAGCAGGGGAGTGGGTCGCGGCGATCAAGGACGGGAAGGTGGATGTCTCGCGCGGTACCCATCCCACCCCAAAGATGACCCTGACGGCCGATTCCGCGGACTACGTCAAGATCTTCACCGGCGAACTGGATGGCATGCAGGCTTTCATGCAGGGCAAGATCAAACTGGCGGGCGACCTGAACCTGGCGATGAAGCTGATGCAGATGTTCAAGATCAGATAAACGAGAGAAAAGACGCCTCCAATCGTGAGGCGTCTTTTTGATTCCCGATATGTTTTACATGAAAAGCGAAAGGACTTTCCCAATCGCGTAGGTGATCAGGCACGAGGAGATCAATGCCAGGATCGTCGTGAGAATACCTGCGATCCTGGAGCGCATCCAGCCTGCCATGCCAATGCCGCCCACAAAGATATAGATCGCCCCAAACATGATCAGCAAGGCGCCGTTATTAAGATTGTCCAGGGCAAGGGGAACCTCATTCAATTCTGCCGCGGCGGAAAAGGACAGTACTGCTACGATCAGGGAGTACAAGAACATCACAGATGCGGCAGAAAAGACCACGATTCCAGCGGTGGTCAACCTTCCGCCATTGCCCGATGTAAGAAGTTGAATCACTGCCGCCAGCGAAAAGCCTGCCAGGACGCCTGCGAGTCCGGCCAAGGCGCCTGCTTCTGCCAGGTAATTTTCAACGGTCATGTCTGCTCCTTGGGTAGGGTAACGTCAAAATATTGCTTCAATAGTCATTATATTCATTTCTGTCTTTCACCGGACGTTCTGAGCGCTTGCCATTGCTGGTGACGATCAGCCGCCTGCTTTTCAGGGAGAGACGTCCCGCGGGGGTGGCTTTGCTGATGAGGCTGCCGCCAACTGGATGGGACGCTTTAATCCAATATCGAGATTCTCGAATGGCACGCTCAGCATATGCGCGCGCTGTAACTCGCGCAGGGTCTCGACGTCTGGTTGTATAGGTTTGGAGAACTGTATGCGTGCGAGATACAGGGGGATATCCACAGGTTGATTGTAACTTGCCGAACGCCAGTCCATGTTTTCGTCGAATATCGGAGTAAAATCCACGGTACCGCATTTGCTGCACTTGTCTGCGAGCCTGGTACAGGCAGTACGGTCAAGGGAGATCCTCATGATCACAAACCCATCTGGTGCACAGGCGATCCAACAGCAATTCAACGAGCTAAATGGATCGCTGCTGAATGTCCTTGCAAATCTCTCACATTCGGGCAGCCCGGCCGTCCCAACGGCAATTCAGGACATTACGCGGATCTCACAGTTGCTTGGAAAACTTGAAAAGAGTGCCACTGATCAGATGAACCTCAGACAGAGTCAGCTTAGGGCGTTGATGCGCGTCGGGCACGCGGTCAACTCGTCCCTGGGCCTGGAGCGGGTGCTCGAGGAGGTCATGGATTCGCTGATCGCGTTGACGCGCGCCGAACGCGGCTTCCTGATGCTGCGCGGTCCCAATGGGGAATTGGCAGTGCGGATCGCACGCGGCATCGACCACGTCAACCTGGATGAAGAGGAATTCAAGGTCAGCAGGACGGTGGCGCGGCAGGTGGCAGAATCGAGCCAGCCGGTCCTGACCACAAACGCGCAGGCCGACCCGCGCTTCGATGCCCAGTCGAGTGTGGCGGTGTATCAACTGCGTTCGATCCTTTGTACCCCGCTCAAACTCAAAAGTGATTTGATTGGCGTGCTCTATGTGGATAACCGTGCCCACGCCGGCATTTTCGAAGAGAGTGACGTAGTCCTCCTCTCGGCATTCGCCGACCAGGCGGCTGTGGCGATCGACGGGGCGCGTCTGTTCGAAGAGTTACAGGAAAGCCATCGTGAACTTGAAAAGGCCTATCAAGCCACCCTGGAAGGCTGGGTGCGCGCCCTGGACCTGCGCGACAAGGAAACGGAGGGTCACACCCAGCGCGTGACGATTTTGACCGAACGACTGGCTTGTGCCATGGGTGTGGACGAGCAGGCTCTCGTCCATATCCGGCGTGGGGCATTACTGCATGATATCGGCAAAATGGGGATCCCGGATAGTATTTTGTTAAAACCTGGCGGACTGACAGACGAGGAACGCAAGTTAATGCAGAAACATCCTGTCTACGCCTTTGAAATGCTCAATCCGATTGATTTTCTGGTACCTGCCATTGACATCCCTTATTGTCATCACGAAAGATGGGACGGGACCGGTTACCCGCGCGGTTTGAAGGAGGAAGAAATTCCATTTGCGGCGCGCATCTTTCCTGTCGTGGATGTCTGGGATGCCTTGACCTCGGATCGTCCCTACCATAAAGCACTTCCGCCCGCGGAAGTGCGGCAGCGGATCAAAGACGACTCCGGGAAACACTTCGATCCGCGGGTTGTGGAAGTATTTCTGGAGTTGAAGGATTTGTCGGTGTAGGGGCAGCCACGCCCCCCATCATCTCCTGGCAAAAATCATCCGGACTGTCGGGCGGTGTAAATAAAATGCAATGCTGAGCATGGCAACAGCCACCCATAACAAGGCAGGCGGCTCGAAAATCACGCCGGATATCAATCCCGCAGCCAGCAGATAAACATGTGTAAGGAACGGTATCCAGAAAACCAGTGACGGGACAGGCGTCAAATAAAAACGAGGCCGCGAGGCGATCACAAGGACAAGGGCAAGAATCAATGTAACCAACACGACCGCGTCGTGATGTTCGAAGGGAACGGCGAATGAGATCAGGCTGTTCGTTCCCAGCACACCCGTGAGTCCAACGGTCAACGCCAGCAGCGGGGAAAGCCATCTGCCGACCCAATCTGCGCGCCAGGCAAGCAGACGGTATCCGAGCGAGAAGGAAAAGACAACCCAGAACCAGGCCCAAAAGTTCGCGTAGGGCACGCCGAAATACTGGAAATCCAATCCCGCGCCCCAATCCCAGAAGCCGAGACGGATGGCAACCGCGTCGAGGGCAAGATCAATATTCAGTGCCAGCAGACCGTCGAGAATCGGGCGCATCCAATAAGGCAGACTGCTTGCATCCGAGAATTCCATCGAACTGTAGATGATGCAGCTCCATGCAACGCCGATGCACAGCGGAACATCGAGGACCATCAGGAGAAACTGACCATACTCATATGCCTGCAATTGACGGATCGTAGCCAGTTCCAGCATGACCCCGAAGAGGATCCCGGCAAAAAGCCTGAGCAGGTTCGGCATTCCCTGCTTCCAGGCGTGGCGAAGGCAAAGTGCAAGTTGGAGGTAGATGATGAGCTCGAAGAGAATGAAATAGGCGTTGGACATAAATCTGATTTTAAAGAAAAACTCGGGAGCCGGCTAGCCGGCTCCCGAAAAGTGGTCTGTGTCATTCTGAGCCGCTCGCGCTGTGAAGTCCTCGCAGAGGGAGCGGCTGTGAAGCACGCAGACGAAGCGGCGGCGAAGAATATCTTTATGCCACGCCGAACATGTAGTTCAGCGCAACTGTCCCGGGACCGGTGTGCGTCCCGATGACGGGGCTGAGGGGGCAGCAGAATGTTTCGATGGGATCGAGCTGCGCGCTGGCCGCTGCCAGCAGGGAAGACGCGTCCGCTTCGCAATCGGCGTGGGTGGCTGCCAGGCGGATCGGCGCCTGGCCTTTGATCCGTTCGACCACCACATCGATGGCGCACTGGATCGCTTTCTGCTTAGTGCGGACTTTTTCAACAGGCTCGATGCGGCCGTCGCGCATCTCCAGCACCGGCTTGATGTTCAGGGCTGTGCCCAGGAAAGCCTGTGCGCCGCCGATGCGGCCCCCGCGCCGCATGAACTCGAGCGTTTCGACCACGAACAAAACCCCGGTATGCGCACAGGCGTTTTTGGTGATCTTTTCGCATTCGGCGAGACTTTCGCCAGCCTGGGCGGCGCGCGCCGCGGTCAGGACGGGTAAACCCAGCGCCATGGTCGTCCAGAGCGAATCGACGATCGTGATTCTCCCTGCGCTGCCGGGCAGCATATCCAGTGCCTGGATCGCAGACTCGACCGTGCCGGAAATTTTCGAAGAGATGAAGATTCCCAGCACATCATATCCCTGCGCCAGCAGAGACTGGAACACGCCCTGCATCGCAGCAGGCGTAACCTGCGAGGTCGTAGGCATGACTTTGGAGCTTGCCAGGCGCTTGTAGAATTCGTCCGGCAGGATATCCACGCCGTCCAGGAGGTCCTGTTCGCCCCAGACAACGCTCAGGGGTGTGACGGAGATGTTATATTGTTTCAGGTGTTGATCGGGGAGATAGGCGGTGCTATCGGTGACAACAGCGACTTTATTGGGCATAGTGGACTGATTTTACTCAGGATGGTGGGTTGTGGCAATGGGCTACATCCCCAGCCACTTTCCAGCCTGGCTGGCAAGACTCGCCGCGGGTCCCTGTCTTGCTGTGCAGCGCGGCCGGGATTCGAGGAACAGCCGCCCATATTGCTTGGTCAGCACGCGGCGGTCCAGGATGGCGACCACGCCTCGGTCGGAGGCAGTCCGGCGACTTTCCGTTTATGTCACCGGCCTGGTCACCAGATAGTCACCGAATTGCATTCTTAAAGTTCAGCAGTGGGCGTGAAAGACCTATCTCCGAGACTTGGGTCACTCAGGCGATGGCGGTTCTATCCAATTACTGCAAAGTTTTGAAGGTTTGCTGTTTGGCGCTTTAGCATGGAGTCCGGACGGTACGCAGATCACCTGGTCGTGTGCACATGAAACTTGTGGCGAAAGACTGCGCCGTTTGCACAATGTAATCTTTTTCGATTGGCAAATTGTCAATACTTGCACGTTTGAAATCAAAAACCTTCATGGGCGGCAGTTTGCAAGTTGAAGAATGTTCTATGTTGGCATCAGTGAGATGCAATCCGCTGCCTCAAGTCTTCTGCCGACGTACTGTTAAACGAAGGCGCTCTGGGACATAATCCAGGGTGTCTGTCTACTCAGATTTACCGGAAGGGTCCCGACGGTCGTGGAGCCCGCGCGAAGTAAATTAGGGGGAATATCACGAAATAAGTATGTAAACAGTGCTATGTTTCTGTGTTCTGCATTTTACTTCCGTTTCGTTAAAATAATAAAATAGTTGATGGATTGTATTTAATTGTAATTTCAACTATAATATTGGTTGCAGCAACCAATAAACGGAGAAACGGATCATGAGACGCAATCAATCACACGTGCGCACAAGAAATGGACCGGTTGGAAACAGTAAAAACCTCCCGGCGCGGGTCGCTGAAGTGAATAATGAAAGCAGTATTGATGTCGGTCGCCGCCTGCGTGAGATCCGCATGGGTCGAGGTCTCTCGATCCGTGCCCTGGCCGAGTCGAGCCAGTTGAACGTCAATACGCTTAGCCTGATCGAGAATGGACGCACCTCTCCCAGCGTCAGCACACTTCAATTGATCGCGCAAACCCTGCAAGTCCCCATCTCGACGTTTTTTGAAGCGGATCAAGGCCAAAAAAAGGTGGTTTACCAGCGTGCTGGCAATCGGCCCCACGCGGTGTTTACTCATGGATTAGTGGAAGACCTTGGCACCGGCATGGCCCGCTTTGGCGCGGAGCCGCTCATTGTCACCCTTAAACCCAGAGCGGATAGCGGAAGGATTCCCATCGTACATACAGGACGCGAGTTCGTCTACTGTCTTGAAGGTCATATTATCTATCACGTGGATGATCAGGCGTATCCGCTTGAACCAGGTGATAGTCTTATGTTCGAGGCTTATCTTCCTCACCGCTGGCAGAATGAGGGTGAGTCCGAATCCAGGCTCCTGCTCGTGCTTTGTCCCTTGGATGAGCGCGACCAGCCCTCCGAACGTCACTTTGGGAGTTAGAACGGACCAGACACCTGAAAGGAGATCGGCCATGTCTCATAGAACATTATCGATCCTGTTTGCGCTGTTTACTCTGGTGTGTCTCGTAATTGCCACCGTATTTTTGAGTACACCTGCACATGCTCAATCCGTTCCGGCTAATGGGAGTGAAGACAAGTGCATGACCTGCCATGAGAATCTGTATTTTCTGCACGACACGGGGAATTGGTTCTGCCTGCGAGAATCGCCCATGCGCTGTGTCGATTGTCATGGCGGGGACCCCACAGCAGTCACCCGGGAGATGGCTCACGCCAATCGCGCGGCGCATCCGGTCATCAATGAGGATGTCTCGAAGTGTCAGGACTGTCATCCGGAGGAATGTGATGAACGCGTAGAACTTTTCGATCAGACCGCGGGGATCAGCCAGGTACGGATCGCCGCGCCCTACACCCCCGTTCATTCAACGGAGAGAACCGCCAATGAAACCGCGGATATTCCACAGCAGGATGAGCCTGGTGGCTTGCTCGTATTCTGGGAAATTATTCCGCTCGGTGTTATCGCGGGTCTGGCACTCCTCGTTTATGTGATGCACCATGCACTTCATAAAAATCTAATTAGGAAGGAACAATAATCAATGAAAATCGCTGCAATTACCGATGATGGCAAAACCATCAGCCAGCACTTTGGCCGGGCATCCCATTACATGGTTGTCACCGTGGAAAATGGCAAAATCGTAAACCATACGATGCGTGAAAAGCTTGGCCATAACCAGTTCGCGAACGAACCGCATGCTTCCGAACAGCCTGGCCAGCCGCACGGCATGGACCAGGCATCCCATAATAAGCATTTGCGTATGGCAGATGTGATATCTGATTGCGAGGCATTGCTTTGTCGGGGCATGGGCATGGGCGCCTATGAAAGCATGAAAGCCTGCAACATTCGCCCGGTCGTCACCGATATTGTCTCGATCGATGAGGCGGTCATCGCTTATGTGGAGGGCAGAATTGTGGATCTGGTCGATCGCCTGCATTAAATTGAGAACTATCCATAAGCGCAGAAAGAATTCGAGAAAAGATTTTCAGAAGGCTGCTGCACTAAGCACAGCCTCCTGAAAGAAGGAACAGACATGAACAATAATTTTTTCAGAGGCAGAGGTGGAGGCAGAGGCTTGGGGCGCGGTCAGGGGGGAGGTCAGGGCCGCGGAGGAGGAGCAGGCCGAGGTCGGGGATGGGGCGGCGGAAACAAACCCGGTTCCGGGCCTGATGGGAACTGTGTCTGTCCCAAGTGCGGACATCAGGAACCACATGTCGCCGGTCAGCGCTGCCTGGATCGCGCCTGTCCCAAATGCGGGACGAAGATGACGCGTGCATGAGTCCATTATGAAAATCGTGATCAGCGCAATATCCCCTGACCTGGACTCCGTCATCGATCCGCGTTTTGGACGTGCAGCTTACTTTGTCGTTGTCGATACGAACACACTGGAGTGGCAGTCCTATCCAAACCCAGGCGCGAATGCCTCCGGCGGAGCTGGCACCCAGGCGGCGCAGTACATCGCCCGTCTGGGCGCGGGTGTCGTTGTCAGCGGCGACTTTGGACCGAACGCCTACAATGCCCTGGACGCAGCTGATATCGCCATGTATCTTTTGGGAACCAGCCAGACCGTCCGGGAGGCAGTGGAGAATTACAAGGCAGACCAGCTTGCCTCAGCCAGCGCGCCGACTTCGCCTGGACATCATCAGCGCTAAAGGAACCCTAATGAGGATTGCGGTTGCAAGCGGAAAGGGAGGCACCGGTAAGACCACCATCGCTGCGAGCCTTGCGTTGAGTCTGACCGAAGCAGGGACTTTGCCTATCTTTCTGGATGGTGATGTCGAAGCACCCAATGCTCACCTATTCCTAAATCCAACCTTCGAGAAACGGCAGGAGGTGGCGATCCAGATCCCGCAGGTGGATGATGACAAATGCACCTACTGCGGTAAATGTGCGGAAGTCTGCCAGTATCACGCCATCGTGATGATGGGCAGGAAGACTCTGGTCTTTCCGCAATTGTGTCACGGCTGCGGAAGCTGCGCGCGGGTCTGCCCGGAACATGCCATTCGCGAAACGCCGCAAGTGATCGGCGTTTTGGAGCGTGGACCGGCGCGCAGTGGCATCCCTTTTGCGCGCGGCATGCTGAACATTGGCGAGCCGATGGCTGTGCCGGTCATCCGGCAGCTCAAACACTGGATCGAGCCGCGAGCGGGTCAACTCGAAATCCTGGATGCGCCGCCCGGTACATCCTGCCCGGTCGTGGAATCCATGCGCGGCGCGGATTTCATCCTGCTGGTGACCGAGCCGACGCCTTTTGGGTTGCACGACCTGCGCCTGGCTGTGCAGGTCGCGCATGAATTGAAGATCCCAATCGGCGTGGTGATCAATCGTGATGGTATAGGTGATGACCGGGTCGATGCGTTTTGCCAATCCGAAGGACTCCCAATTTTGATGCGCGTGCCCTTCGAGCGCGCCATCGCGGAGGGTATTGCCAGGGGAAAAACCCTGGTGGATATTCACCCGGAATACACTGACCGTTTCCGGCAATTATTTATGCAGATCGCGGCTTTACAATGAACATTCACAGATTTCTCCCCACACATTACTTGTTCTTCGCCATATTACTAATGCCAGGGATATTCTAGGATGAATAAAGCAGCTCCGGCGACGAGAAGAATCGAAACAAAATCTTCGCTGCGGCAGGAGAATCGTTATTACGGGGAGCAGGGAATTTTCGAGACCGTTTCCAGGACCGGCGAAGGCTGGACCTTTGGGTTGGAAGATGGAGTTATCCAGGCATTCTTAGCAGAGCGAGGCTTCGAGATCGTCGCTCACTATACTCCGCCCGAGTTGGAAAAGCTTTATCTAACGGCGGAAGATGGAACCCTGCACGGACGGGTCAATGGAACCCATTGCATTGTCGTAGCTTCGGCGCAGGGTTGAGTTTTCTTCAGGAGCTCGATATGAGAATTCTTGTGTATGGTGCTGGTCCATTGGGCAGCTTGTTCGCAGCCAGGTTGTGTGAGGCGGGACAGGACGTCTCCCTGCTGGCGCGCGGGCAGCGCCTGGATGACCTGAAAAAGTATGGCGTCGTTCTGGTGGATACCCAGACGCAGCAGGAAACGGTCGCACATCCCCGGATCGTAGAACGTCTCGACCCTAAAGACGCCTACGACCTGGTGCTGGTGATCATGCGCAAGAACCGGGCGCTTGAGATTCTGTCAACTCTGGCGAATAATCGTCATACACCCAATATTCTCTTTCTCATGAACAATGCGGCCGGACCCGGAGAATTGGTCAGGGCGCTGGGGCAGGAACGGGTGCTGATGGGCTTTCCGATGGCGGCTGGTTACCGCCGGGAGCATGTTGTCCATTACATGGTGGGTGCCCAGCCAGGGAAAAGAGCCATGATCCCCATCGGCGAAGTGGATGGCCGTATCACACCTCGCCTGCAGGAAGTTGGGCGCGTCCTTGCAAGCATGCCTGGTTTCGATGTCGATCTGCGCACCGACATGGATGCCTGGCTCAAAACCCATGTCGCCTTGCTGATGCCCTCCATCGCGCCGGCCATGCGGGCCGGGGGCAGAGATAACGTGCGCATGGCGCATACCCGCGATGCCATCGTTCTGGCGATCCGCGCCGTTCAGGAGGGTTTTCGCGTGCTGCGGGCGCTGGGATACCCGATCGTTCCCGAGAGTGTGAAGATCTTCGAGCGTTTGCCCGAGCCGATCCTGGTATGGGGGTTCCGGAAGAGACTCATGGATCCCCGCATCCGGGTTGCTATGTTCGAACACGCGGATGCAGCCGCTGATGAGATCAAACACCTGGCAGACGAGTTCATTGCGCTGAAGCAGCAAACATCGATCCCCACGCCAAGCATCGATCACCTGTATCTCTATTTCGACCCGACTATGGATCCCATGCCGGAAGGCAGTGCCTGGTTCCCACTGGACTGGCGTTTTCTGTGGCCGGCAACAGGAGTACTTACTGGTCTGATCATCATCTTTTCCTTGATTTTGTTCGTTCTGAGATAACTTGTAGCGAAAGGAGTTGTATCGATGCCGCAATTGGTGAAAGGAGGCAAATGGGTGTTTGGCTGGTCCGTTGTCGGACCGAATGGTGAAGCGGCGATCCCGCCCGCCGCGTTTGACGAGTACGGTTTTCAGCCGGGCGAGCCAGTCATCCTGCTGCGCGGCAGTCAACGTTCCGGGGGCGTGGGTGTGGCGCGCCGCGAGACATTGGCTCAGTCCCAGATTCCCCTGTCGAAACGCGCTTTGGGGGAAGGCAGGATAGACAAGGACAAGCGAGTCATTTTCCCACCTCAGGCCGGCTTCCGGGAAGGTGAACGTCTGCTGGTCGCGCGCGGCAGTGGTTTGGCATTGGGGTTCGTGCAGCGCGGTCCGATCTATGAGGAAGCAGTGCGGCATCCGGAGATCGAGGTGTTTTCAGAATGAAGCAATTGGTGATCCTGAGCGGTAAAGGCGGCACCGGCAAGACCAGCCTGGCGGCGGCATTTGCTCATCTCTTTTCGCAAAGCCCGTTCGCGAACCGGGTCGTCCTGGCAGATGCGGATGTCGATGCTGCCAATCTTGAACTAGTCCTCCAGCCCCGCCTGCGGGAACAGGAGGATTTCCGCGGCGGGCAGGTTGCTGTCATCGACGAAAGCACCTGCACTTCCTGCGGGGACTGTGAGGCGGTCTGCCGTTTCGACGCGATTCACCACACCGACAGTTTGTACGCGGTCGATCCCATCGCCTGTGACGGCTGCGCGGCCTGCGTCTATCAGTGCCCATCCGAAAGCATCACCATGTTCGAACAAGTGGCTGGCAGGTTTTATGTTTCAGACAGCCGCTACGGGCCGTTGTACCATGCCAGTCTTTATCCTGGGCGGGAAAACTCCGGCAAGCTGGTGACGCTGGTCAAGCAGCGCGCCCGCCTGCGGGCATTGGATGAACATCGGGAACTGGTCATCGTCGATGGTCCTCCGGGGATTGGCTGTCCGGTCATTGCTGCCGCCTCGGGGGCCGACCTGGCCTTGATCGTTGCCGAGCCAACCGCGGCCGGTGTCCATGATATGAAGCGTATTTTACAGACCACCGAACATTTTCATATCCCGGCGCTGGTGTGCATCAACAAGGCGGATATTTATCCACTGGGCACAAAAAAGATCGAAGCGTATTGCTGGGACAACGAGTTTCAGGTCGCGGGCAAGATTCCCTTCGATGAAGCAGTGACGGAAGCAATGGTGCATGGTGAGCCGGTTACTGCTTATAAGCCCAACGCGCCTGTCAGCCGGGCGATCATCGATCTCTGGTGTTCTGTCATGGAATCTTTGTCCATTCAGAATACATGCATGGGTTTATAGGAAAGATGAAAACTCCTGAAGAAGAACTGCGCCGGACCATCCTTGAAGATCTGTCCAAAGTGATCGACCCGGAGACCGGGGCGGATGTTGTGCGCATGAAGCTGGTCGAAGATCTGGTCGTGGATGCCTCCGGACAAGTCAGTTACACGTTTCGACCATCCTCGCCTTTGTGTCCGATTGCTGTGTATCTGGCAGTGCAGATCAGGATGACGGTTGCCGGTGTGCCCGGTGTAAGTGGACAGCGCATCAAAGTGACGAACTATGTTGCCGCCGAAAAGCTGACCGAATTGATCAACCAGGAAGAACTGTTCGACCTGGAAGAAGGGTAGTCTGGCATGGTTACAAATACGGTTGGAGCCGTGATCCTGGCAAGCGTTTTGGCGTGTGTGGTCACGACGCTCGGAATCTACATGATCAGCAAATACGAGGAATGGGGCAACCGGAATGTTGCCTATTTCATCAGTTTCGCTGCCGGAGTACTTCTTTCCGTATCCTTTATTCACATCATCCCAAAGTCCATTGAAATGAACAGAACTGCCCCCATATTCCTTTTGGTCGGTTTCATGGGAATGTACATAATCAATCGGTTGGTGAGCATGTATGTTTGTCAGGTGCACGATCGCACTGATCTGACGGTTGGCATCATCCCTATGATTGGTATTGGTCTTCATTCTTTCATTGATGGGATTATTTACTCGGTCACCTTTAATGTAAGCATCTTTACCGGATTGTTGGCGGCGATAGGCATGGTGTTACATGAATTCCCCGAGGGAGTGGTCACTTTCCTGCTTTTGGAGCGGGCTGGCTTTAGCAAAAAAAAATCGGTTTTACTGGCTTTTCTGGCGGCAGCGCTCTCTACACCGCTGGGAACGCTGGTTTCCTTTCCGTTTATCAGCAGGATCGACCGCTCCGCTTTGGGCCTGCTCCTGGCGCTTTCCGCCGGTGCGTTGGTTTACGTAGGCGCTACTCACCTGCTTCCCGCTGTTGAAAAGGAACCCCAAAAATATTCCTTCGCTTCTTTGGCGATGGGTATTTTGGTGGCTGTTTTGATCGTAATTTCCCAGGGCTGATTTGTTCGCCTGCCAGATCATATTGGAGCCCTCGGAATCAGGAGAAGATCATGAAAAAAATTGGGATCATTGTCTGCGACCGCTATCGTACCTGCGCGGGGGGCAAATGCCTGCGGGCTTTGCGTAACCGGGAGGGCGCCTTTGCACGCTATGAAGGCGAGCAGGTCGAACTGGTGGGGTACACCACCTGCGGGGGATGTCCGGGCGGTAACGTCGAATATACGGGAGAGGAGATGGTGGCGAATGGAGCGCAAATCGTGCACCTGGCAACCGGTTTGTTGGTCGGTTATCCCCCCTGTCCTTATATCGACACGTTCAAAAGCTTTCTCGAAAAGCGGTACGGTGTAGAAGTTGTCGTTGGCACACATCCCATCCCTAAAAAATATCTGGACCTGCATGCACGTTTGGGCACATGGGATGATCCTAAATGGCAGTTGCTGCTGGGACCGACCATGACGAATGGAACGATCCGAAAAGCGTATGACTGAGAAGAACACGATCAAAGCGGTGGAAAGGTATGGCACGCAATTTTGGAGTGCCTCACCAGCTCATTATCCGGAAGGGAGCGCCCAGCCATGAACGAAATGCAGAAATTGCAAATGTTGATCCCTCTCCGGGTGGAATATAACGACGAGCACGCGGAGGAATATCGCTGCTGGGCGGAAGGAGCCGCTGAAGTGTCTGTGGGCCTCCTGAATGCGTCGACGCAATGAGAAGAGTTAACCAGGCTCTTGGCGCAGTACTGGAGAAGCTGGACGGAACAATGTTCCATCAACGGTCCCTTTGAGCCAACGAGCAGAACTGGAAGTGGCAGCATGACCAAAGTGATTCGTTCCTTGTGGCAATTGCTCCTGCTCACATATGATACCGGCAAGCCTGTAAAACTGACGTGTGAGGAATGTTTCATCCTGCTGGGGTATGACGCCGATTTGCTGGCTGGCGGCGCATCCCTTGAAGAAATTCGCCCCGCCGTGAAACAACATCTTGCCCTTTGTTCGGAGTGCCGGACGAAGTTCGATGAATGGTTGGAACAACTGGATGGGGAGCAGCCCCAGCCTCATTCGAATTGACCGGGATTGTTTTTGAAAATGATGGGAGATGCGTTGCGCCAGTTGATCCAATGTCCCTGCTTTCTTGACTTTGCGGAACAGCAATCGGCGGACGCAGACCAAATCGCATGCAGGCCAATGGTTTGCAATGAATGAAAAGATAAAGCAGCCCTGTTTCCTGTTCTTCGTCGGCGTAGTGTTGCTTTGTGCCTGCAGCGCTGTTTGGCCCGCCGAGCGGACGCAAAAACCTCTGACCGTGTTCCCGTCTACACGCCAGGCAATCCAGACTGTGACAGAACAGACGACCTTACTAATTCCTACCGCATCTCCTCTCCCTGTAGAAAGGCAAACGGCAGACATGAGAACACAAGTCGATGTGTTGAAGATAATGATCCTTTACGATAACAACCCTTTCGATCCACGCTTGAAGACCAGTTGGGGCTTCTCAGCACTGGTTGAGTTCCGCGGACAGACTGTGCTCTTTGATACCGGTGGAGACGGGCGCATCCTTCTGGAAAACATGCAGTTGCTGGGAGTTGATCCGGCTCACATTCAGTCTGTCGTCCTTTCCCATGCACACGGGGATCATACCGGCGGGTTGATTGCCCTGTTGGACGGCAATCGTAAGCCGACGGTTTACCTGCTGCCATCTTTTGCAGATGCCTACAAGAATCAGGTTATGCAGTTGACACACGTGAGCGAAGTAACGCCTGGCCAGGTCATAGCAGATGGTATTCTAACTACGGGGGAGATTAAAGGAAATCCACCTGAACAGGCATTGCTGATTCGAACGAAAAACGGATTGGTGATCATCACTGGCTGTGCTCATCCCGGCATTGTGCGGATCATTGAACGCGCCGTGGAGTTTACCAATGATCCGGTTTATCTTGTGCTGGGAGGTTTCCATCTCGGCGAAAAGAATAAGACTGATATTTCCGCGATCCTTACCGACTTCCGGCGGCTGGGAGTGCAGAACGCGGCTCCCTGTCATTGCAGCGGGGAGAACGCCATTGCCATGTTCGCTGCCGAGTATGGACAGGCATTTGTCCGGGTTGGAGTCGGTACGGTGATTACTCTCGATAAATAGTGAGCAGATCATGGTCCCCCAAACAGTCGAGATCGCGCTCATCATTATGTTTTGGAATACTCATCTGTCAGGCGGCGCGTCTGGCAGGATGGTGAGTATAGATTTCTGTGAAAAGGTGTTACATGAATCATCAGACTATCTTTGAAATTCAGAGCAATCTTTGCCGAACGATGTCTCATCAACTCCGGCTGGAAATTGTTCATCTCCTGCGCGCTGGACCAAGGCGGGTTCAGGATATTGCAACCTCAACTGGCTGCTCACAGAGCATGGTCTCTCGTCACCTGGGTGTGCTTCGTCATGGTGGTATCCTTGTGACGGAACGCCACGGTCAGGAGATTTTTTACCAGGTTGCCAATCCCAAGATCCTCACCATCTGCGACCTCATGCGCGATGTTCTTGTGGAAGAAATCTCGCGCCAGTCTGAACTGATACAAGGAGATCCAAATGAGCATCATAGATGATCTGCTGAACAAACTGGATACGGATGTGCCGGTGCGCTCGGTCCTGGTCGGTGTGCATTGGACCGTCGTTTGCAGCCGGTATTGCGGGATGGCAGCCACGTTGATGTCGAGTCATTCGCACGGACATATGCAGGTTCAGGATGCTGGCCGCCTGCACCGGAAAAGCGCGCGTGACCTGGCGGAATTGGCGCGTTCCCCGGAATTGTTGGAAGCCAGCATCGGCATGGCAGCGATCAATTCCCTGTTGGATGTGGACGAATCAACCTCCAGAGAGATGAACGCCTCGGAAGTGCTGGTCCGCCGCGGGCGGGGAAAGAACGTCGCGCTCGTCGGGCATTTTCCATTCATCCAGGAGTTACGCTCCGCTGCCGGGCAGTTATGGGTGATCGAGCAGCATCCCGCGCAGGATGAATATCCATCCGAAGCCGCCGCCGATCTGATCCCGCAAGCCGATATCGTGGCGATCACCAGCAGTGCCTTCGTTAACCACACCCTGGATGGATTGCTATCGCTGTGCCCATCGCCAGCCACTGTCATGCTTTTGGGCCCCAGCACACCATTCTCGCCAATCTTATTCGATTACGGAGTAGAGATCATCTCCGGTACGCGTGTGGTCGATGAGGAGGCGGTTCTGCGCACCGTTGGACAGGGAGCGTCCTTTCGCCAGGTGGAAGGCGTGAAGCTGCTTACTTTTGTCAATGGGAAGGAGAAAAAATAGCTTAATGGAATTCATTATGTACCCCATCGGCATCATCCATTCGCCGTTCACCGAAAAGGACCAGACTCCCATCCAGTCCTCACGCTCGCAAGCCATCGGCCGGGTGGAACTCTACCCGGAGTTCGCGGATGGGTTGAGAGATATCGAAGGTCTGTCTCATATCTACCTTCTGTATGTTTTCCATCGATCGTCCGGATATTCGCTGCAGGTCAAACCTTTTTTAGATGATCAGGAACACGGCATCTTTACCACGCGCTATCCTCAGCGCCCCAATCCGATCGGCATATCCATCGTCCGGCTTTTATCTCATCAGGGCAATATTCTCGCCATTGAAGGTGTGGATGTGCTCGATGGCACGCCTCTGCTCGACATCAAACCTTATGTACCAGACTTTGACCTCCGCACAAATGATGTCCGCGTTGGCTGGTATGAAACACGGAGCAAAGAATGAAACAGCGCCACATACTTATTGCCGTGCTGCTCATTAGCATTTTTATTTTGCCGGTCACAACCGCTCACGCACAGACCGACCTGCCGGTGGTCCGCGCTGTACTTTTTTATTCCACTACCTGCGGGCATTGCGAATATGTCATCAATGGAACGCTCGTGCCCCTGATCGATAAGTATGGCGAGCAACTGCAGATCATTGCTGTGGATGTGAGCCAGCCTGGTTCACAGGAGCTCTTCTGGGCAGCCGCGCAAATGTTCGGGTTGGAACAGGTAGGCGTTCCCTTCCTGGTGTTCGACAATACGTATTTGATCGGGTCAGGGGACATCCCGGAGAAATTCCCTGGTCTGGTCGAAGCCTATCTGGCGCAGGGCGGATTGGACTGGCCCGAAATTCCCGGGCTGCGCGAAGCTATGGGGACGCCTGCGGCAGGTGAGCCAGCTTCAACTCAATCTGCAGCGGTTCAGACCGCGCCGGTCCCTGCCACCGTTGCCCCAACATCTGCCTCCCCGATCGCCACCCCCGGGCTGATCCCGCCGGATGCGCACAACATCAGCTGGACTGATAACTTTGCCCGCGATCTGAACGGCAATATACTGGCACTTATCGTTCTTGCAGGCATGCTTGTATCCGTGGCATGGGCAGTTTTTCTTTTTCAGAGGACAAACGATGTTTCTCTAAAAGAGAATTGGGCATGGATCATCCCTGTTTTGTGTATTGTTGGCTTTGGAGTGGCTGGCTATCTTGCCTACGTGGAGACCACGCAAACGACCGCAGTCTGCGGTCCTGTAGGAGATTGCAACACGGTGCAGCAAAGCGAGTATGCCCGCCTGTTTGGCATCCTGCCTATTGGTGTGCTGGGGTTGTTTGGATACGTGGCAATTGTCATTGCCTGGCTGCTTGCTCGTTATGCCACAGAGCGCCTGGCAGCCCTCGCGGCGCTGGCATTAATTGCGATGGCTGCTTTTGGCACCCTCTTCTCGATCTATCTCACGTTTCTCGAGCCGTTCGTCATCGGCGCAACCTGTGCCTGGTGCCTGACTTCTTCGGTGCTAATGACCGCGCTCATGCTGCTTTCCGTGAGACCGGCCAAACTGGCTTTTTCGAAATGCAAGCATTATGATGTTGTTTCTCATCGAAAACATACACGGATCGGAGTCCCTGATGATTGATCTTCAAAGGATCGAGACGTTCCTATATGTGGCTGAAAAGCTGAACATTTCGGAAGCCGCCAAGTACCTACACCTCAGCCAGCCAACTGTGAGTCATCAAATCAAGTTGCTGGAGCAGGAACTCAACAATACCCTGTTTGTGAGGAGCAATACCGGATTACAGTTGACCGAAGCAGGTAGATTACTGTTGCCCTGGGCGCGCCGCCTGCTCCACGATACCAATGATCTGAAAGAAATGATGGCATCGTTGCAGGAGGCTATCGCAGGCGAATTGCGCATCTCGTGCAGTACCACAGCCGGGAAGTACATCCTGCCGTTACTGGCTGCGCGCTTCTGCCAGCGTTACCCGGCTATCAGAGTTCGCATTCTGGCTTGCAGACCTGAACATGCAGCCCTGAACCTGCTGGAGGGAGAGGCACATATTGGAGTGGTCAGCAGCGAGGTCAATGATACAAGCCTGGAATCTCAGAGGTTTTTCAAAGATAAGATCACCCTAATTGTCCCGGCAGGTCATCGTTGGGCATCAAGGTCATCCATTGAGCCGGCCGAGATCATCGAAGAGCCGCTCATCCTGCGTGAAGAAACCTCCGGCACACGGCGTGTGGTACTGACAGAATTGGCCAAGCATGATATCAGCCTGGATGATTTAAATATTTTTATGGAGTTGGGCAATGCGGAAGCCATTGTCCGCACAGTCGCTGCAGGGTACGGCGTTGCATTTGTCTCCGAACTTGCAGCCGCCTGCCCGCTGGATCGCGGCAATGCCGTGGATATTCGTGTCGAAGGCTTCAATTTACAGCGCACAGTGTATATGGTCCGTAAGCGGATCAGTGCGCCGCACCGGCCCCGCGACGTGTTCTGGGGGTTCATTCACGATCCGGCGAACGCGGATCTGATCGGTATGGCGGAGCATCTTTCGTAGGGAAAAAGAACCGTGACGCGCAGAATCCATACGCTCCAAATTTAGGGAGACAAGCCTTATGGCTTGTCTCCCGTATCAACTAGAAAACGTAGGTTTGCGCCGCGCCTTCCACATCCATCAGATAGGGCGGAGCCTTCTTGATCTTGATGCGCGGGTCGCGCAGATCTTCGGGCTTGATATCCTTGTTCTCGAGCGCCAGTTCGCAGAACACGATCTCGCCGCCCAGGTCGAGGATGTCATTGAAAAGCTTGATGGGATTGGGCATGCCCTTCGGTATGCCGAGTTTTTCCAACTCGCCTTTGACCATCCAGCGCGCTCCCGCCGGACAAATGAAAACGTGCACTTCGTAGTCAAGCGAAAGACCGGATGTGGAGAAAATCAGCGTCGGCATGATGCTCGCCGGCGTATCTCCATTGCAGACGATAGCCATTTTCTGTGCCATAGAGGTCTCCTTTTTGAAATAGTTGTTGAATACTTTTTGCTTCAATCTGCAGAAGACAGTGCTCCAGCAGTTACGTTCGATTGTTCTCTGGCTTTTTCCTTCACGACCTGAAAATAGACCGCGAAGGGACGATAAAGCAGGTGCGCCCACTTGCCCATGGGTCCGATGCAGATGTAGAGCATCATCATGACCACCAGATGAGCGACGTAGATGTAATATGTTGCCAGCGGCAAGCCCATGTAACGGAAGGCGCTGATCAGCAAGCCGGATACAGCCAGCAGGATCAACAAAATCGGGAAGAGCCAGTCGCTGAGCTGCGAATAATGGTGCATCTCGTGCTTTTTCTGGATCCGGCTGAGCAGCGCATCGCTTGCGCCGTAGATGATAGCCAGCGCCGCCAGGTAACCCACCCAGCGTTGTGGGTGGTAAATGGGATAGATGTTATCGGTCTGGAACCAAGTCAGGAAGAGCACGATCAGGACGAACATCGAACCGTAGCCAAAGACCAGGATCAGATGGCTGATCCAGCGCCGCCTGCCCTCGCATTTGGAAAACCGCTGCTGTGTCAGAGTGTGATACACAAGCTGCCAGGCTTCAGTCACAAAGACCGAGAGCGGTGGAAGTTTCCATTTTCCCCCCTCCCGGAAATGGAACACGAACATCCGGAACAAACCGGAGAGCAGGAAGAAGGACAGAATCCCTGCCAGGATCAGGTCGCCCAGGTGGATCATTTCCACCGGCGCGAAGGTGTTGAGCTGCACCTGATCTGTCACCAGCGGACCGTGCAATAGCCAGGCAAGCCCCAGCACGATCAGCGCGCCGACGATCAGCGCGCCAATTGCCCAGGTGGTGGAGGTGTATAACTTATGAGATAACCCCGTCCAGTCGTACCGGGCAGTCATCCAGCGGCGGGCAGCCATCATCGTTTCGCCCGGCTCTGCACCCTTTGGGCAGGTGGCGGAACACTCGCCGCAGTAGTAGCACAACCAGGGATCGAGTTGTGTCCTCAAGACATCCCTCTGCCCGATCTGTATGCGGCGGATGACATTGCGCGGGAAGGGATAGTCGTCGCTTGCCAGCGGGCAGATCGCGGTGCAGTTGCCGCAGTTGAAGCATTGTTCGATGCCTACCGCGCCGTATTCTTTGATTTCATGCAGGAAGGTTGGGTCGACGCGGCTCATATTATTTCTTCTCCACTTTCTGGTAGAGCGGATAATCACCGCACATGCCTTTTTCCACGAGCATGCCGTATTTCTTGAAGGATGCCACATACCACAGCACTTCAGGCGCGGGCATCCCCACTTCCTCCGCGATCTGTGGGACCGTCTTGGCAGTCTCGCGGATCGCGCTGCAGATCACCTGCTCGATCCGCTTCTGTTCTTTCAAAAGTGCCTGGGTGCGCGCGAACGTTTCGGCGTGCTGCTCACGCAGACGTTTGAGTATCTCGCCGCGGGATGGGGTCGCTTGCTGCGTAGCCATCAGGCCACCTCCGCCATATTTGGGATATCCGAGGCAATCGCATCCACCATTGCTTCGTATTGGGAAAGTGTCCAGCCCTGGACATTGATCGCGTGGTTCGGACAAACCGCGACGCACGCGCCGCAGCCTGAACAGTTGGCAGGTGTCACCACCGCGCGCTTCACTTCTTTTCCGTTTTCGGTGAATGTCTGTACCGCGATCGCACCCTCGTATTCGCAGATTTCCACGCAAGCGCCTGTGCCATTACATTTCTCCGCGTCCACAGCGGCGACAAAGGGCTGCAATTCCACTCTTCCACGTCCGAGCAGGGCGACGACTTTTGCTGCCGCTGCCGAAGCCGCCGAGAGACTTTCCTGGATGTTCATCGGTCCCTGCGCCGTACCTGCCAGGACCACGCCGTTCACCGCCGTCTCGACCGGACGCAGTTTCGGATGCACTTCGAGCAGGAAACGGTCGGTGCCGCGCGAGACCTTGAGCATGTTCACCAGTTTGTCGATCTGACGCGGCTGCATGCCAACCGCCAGCACAACCAGGTCCACAGGAATTTCCAGCTCTTCGTTATAGGTCAGGGAATCCTTGACGCGGATCAACACCGGATGCGTATCGCCGGCAGAGGCAGCCGTGACCTGCGGGTGTTCCTCGCCGTGGTAGCGCACAAAGCGCACGCCGCCCAGCAGCGCATCGCGGTAATAGTCCTCATGGCCGCGCCCATAGGTGCGAATATCCTGATAAAGATCGTAGATGTTCAGCCCGGGAAAGTGCTGGCGTAATTCTTCGGTGGTGTGCAGAGTGGCTGTGCAGCATACTCGCGAGCAATAATTGTTGATCCGCCCGTCTTCATGCGGCTCATCCACGCCTTCGATCTCGCGGCTGCCCACGCAGTGGATGAACGCCACATCCCGCACAGGATGCCCGTTCCATTCCAGTGCATGATTTGCTTTCGAGAGCGCCAGGTGGCGGATCAACTGCGGGAGTGTGACCACTTCCTTCAATTCGCCGTACCCATATTCACCTTGACGCGGTTCATACGGATCGAATCCCGTCGCAACGACGATCGCACCGACGTTGACATCGACACTCGTCGGCACATCTTCCAGGACAATTGGCTCGCCGCCGTTCAATGAAATGGGTTCACCCTGATAGTTATCCCAATCTACCGCCGGCAGGGGCGGATAACAACCCGGATAGGGACGGTAGATCGTTTTGCGTCGGGTCAAACCATAATTGAACTCGTCTGGCACTTCCTGCTGGCAGGCAGACAGCAGTGCTTCGGCATTCTCTTCGGTGACACCGCGCGAATGCTGAATGACCTGTGCACAATAATTCCCGACATAGCCTGCCACCCCCATCACTTCCGCCTGGGTGTAGATTTTGATGCCGGGATGGTTCACCACTTTCTTGATCAATCCACGCAGCAGGTCGCGTGCATTCTCGTGCGTTGGGAAGACGGCTTCCAGCTGCGCCATGCGCCCGCCGACGAACGGGGACTTCTCGACCAGCACGACGCGCAGACCCTGCTGTGCAATGTCGAGGGCGGCGCGTAGACCCGCCACGCCTCCGCCGATGACCAGCGCCTGCTTCTCCGCCTGCAGCCGGATCGGCTCGAGCGGATGGAGCAGGCGTGCTTTGGCGATCCCGGCTTTCATCAAGTGCATTGCTTTGCGGGTGGCACCCGCGTGGTCATTGCTATGTACCCAGGAGTCCTGTTCGCGCAAACCAACATGCTGGTACAGGTACGGGTTCAATCCCGCGCGTATCAGCGCGTTGCGAAACGTCACTTCATGCAGGGTGGGGGCACAGGATCCGATCACCACGCGGTTAACGCCCAGTTCCCGGATGTCCTGTTCGATCTGTGATTGGCCCGCGTCGGAACACAACGACATATCCGTGCGCGAGACGACCACATCGGGCTGGCTTCCCATTGCCTTCGCCACCTTTTCGCAGTCGACCACATCGCTGATATTGCCGCCGCAGTAGCAGGTGTATACGGCGATCTTCAATTTGTCATTGTCAGGCATACGCCACCTCGCTCTGTGATTCAGCGATCATTGTTTTGCTGCGAATGTAAGCGGAGGCTTCCGAGGCGGCAGAACCAGCCGTGACGATGCTGTCGACGATGTCCATTGGACCGCCTGCAGTGCCCGTGACAAAGATGCCGGGTCGCTCGGTCACAGTCGGAGAGGCGTTCGGTGCCGGGACCGAGATAAAACCATCCGAAGCCGGGACCAGGCCGAAGCCGGAGGACGAAACGGCAGGGATCATCCCAAGCGAGAGAACGACCAGGTCGTGAGTCCGCTCGATGATGCGGCCCTCCTCCGTCAATTCCATTTTGACGATGGGGTTGTGTTTCTCGTCTTCATGGATGGAAGCCACCTTGCCGCGCACGAATTCCACACCCATCGCTTTGGCGTTTTGATAGAACTGTTCGTAGCCCTTGCCAAAGGTACGGATATCCATGTAGTAGATCGTGATCTCTGCCATCGGCAGGGCGCCTGAAATCAGCATGGCTTGTTTGATCGCGTACATACAGCAGACCCGCGAGCAGTATTCGATGCCCAGGGTCTTATCGCGCGAACCCGCGCACTGGACGTAGGCGATGGTAGTCGGTTCCATGCCGTCACCGGGCCGCAGGACGCGCCCGTAGGGTCCGGTGGGCGAGAGAAAGCGTTCCATCATCAGGGGGTCGATCACGTTGGGAAGTTTGGCGGCGCCATATTCCTTTTTGGCACCCAGCTCGTTCAGTTCGAAGCCGGTCGCAAGGATGATGGCAGTGGCATGGATCGTAAAGGGCTCAGGCTGTTGGGACAGGACTACCGCGTCCACAGGACAGGCTTTTTCGCACTTGCCGCACAGGATGCAGTTGTCCATGTCGAGCACGGCGATTTGCGGGACGGCAGTGGAGAACGGGACGCGGATGGCGCGATACGAACCCAGTCCGCGGTCGAAGGAACTGGGCACCGTGATGGGACATGCATATTCGCACAGGCGGCAGCCCGTGCATGTGGCTTCGTCCACGTAGCGCGGCTTCTGCACTGTGGCGACCGCGAAGCCCTTTTCGTTTTCCTGGATGGACTCTACTTCACAATACGTGAGGAGTTTGATGTTGGGATGATGCGCCACCGCGGACATTTTCGGCGTGGTGATGCAGGAACAGCAGTCCAGCGTGGGGAAGACCTTGCTGAGGGTGATCATCTTGCCGCCAATGCTGGGCTCGCGTTCCACCAGCGCGACCTGAAAGCCCTGGTCGCCAAGGTCGAGCGCGGCTTGCATGCCTGCGATCCCGCCGCCGACGACGAGGGCGTCTACTTTAAGATCCTTCATGCTGGCGCTCCTTGTGCGGACGCATTGCGTGAGGCGAGTTCATTTTTCACAAAGCCAATCCCTTTGAGCAGTTCAGCCATCTGGTTGACCTCCTTCAGGAAGGGCTTGACACAGACGGTGCAGATGGCTGCCAGCCGCAGGCGGCGGATGTCGATGCCGCGCTCCTTCATGAGCTGGTAGGTGCGATTGATCAGTTTGGCTGTGCCGTCCGCCTCGACTTTGTACGGGCTGTCGGTGCCGCTGTACATGATGATAATGCCGTCGATGCCGCGCTCGAAGGCGCGCACGAAAAATTCCGGCGGAAACATGACAGGGCACATGACCGGCAGCACATAGGTATTGGCAGGGTAATCCAAATGAGATTGCCCGGTAGAGTCAGCACCGGCATATCCGCCCGCCAGGGTCGCCAGGACGAGGATTTTGGGTTGAGGAGATTGTGCGATGTCGGGCATTTTTGTATCCGATACGTATGTCGCGCTTACATGACTTACTTCGCGCGGCGGATGAAGAGGCGCTCGTACCCTTCGCCCTGGAGCGCGCCCAGGAACTCATGCCCGACCTTTTCGCACCAGCGCGGCATATCATTCTTGGTGTTTGCGTCACCCGACCAGATTTCCAGTACTTCGCCGACTTTCACAGTGGCGATGCCCTTCTTTGCCTCCAGCAGAGGGCCTGGGCAGGACATGGCACGCGCGTCAACAACTTTTGCGGCCTGGATATTGGTGAGTTCATCAGTAGTCATAAGATTCTCCTTTTTTTGAATCCAATCGAGATTAGATTAATGCAACTTCCAAGTGCTGGTCTTTAGGTCTCTTCTTGAAAACCCGACAATCCTTCAACAATTCATTATCGACAAGGTGATAATAAATATTGTGATGCTCGCGACGGTGTTCCACCAGATTGCCAAATTCCATAATTCGAAGATGCTGTGATGCGCTTTGCAGAGATACCCCAATTGTCAAAGCAACTTCGGTGACAGTTCGTTCCCTTTCCGCTAACAGCCAAAGAATTAATATCCGCTGAGGGTTGGCAAAAATTTTGCAAAGTGCTGCCTGGCGCTCAGCTAATTCCGGGATTTCGGGAGGAAGGTTTGGTTTCATGACGAACTTCACGAATTGCTTAATTCATTTATAGATTAACTTCAACCCCGAATGTAAACAAGTGATAATTAGCACAAACAGCGTTTGAATATTTGATGGTCGGATATAGAAAAAGTTGATAGCGGTGGAGTTGCCAATCATCCCATCTGCGTGCTCCTTGCAAACGAGCACGTAGTTGTGTGGTCCGGCTTATAACTCTGGTTGACAGACCAAAGGGAATCATATGTAGTTATAAAAATACTGTTCTTGTTACTTCACCAAATAGTGATAATCTATCCCCGCGTAGTCGCTCCATATGGAGTGCATGGATTTGTTTGTTCGGTGCTCCTGCACCCACAAACAGCCGAAACAGCCAGGATACTTCGGGTCCGTGAGGTCCCGGTTTCCCCAGACAGGGGACTTCGCAAATCTTGGCACCCCGACAGAGCAAGAGACTCCCAGCCTGAGGGAGTCTTTTTATTTCCTCCCGGGCAGCCTTTCTGGCCGGCTCCCTACAGCTTTTCTTCCAATATTTTCTTCAATGCTCCGTACGTTATTAATTCGCTTATATCTTCCACGAATTCTGTGTTCTTTTGATTATTGCCCGCGATACCATGCTTTAGTATGATGGGCGTAAGGTCATGGTCTAGTGCCCCGCGATAGGTGGATAGAATACAGTGTTCAGCGCAATACCCGGTAATAATTACTGTGTCAATATTCTTCTCATCTATTATGTCGATGCAATTTGTCTTGTTGAAACTATTGCCATATTTCTTGTGAATTCGATGCTCGCCTCCCTCGGGTTGCAACTGACTGATGAACTCAAATCCGTCTGTTCCAGGGACCACACCATCTTCCTCATCGATATGTTGAATCCAAAAGATGGGGAGTTTCGCTTTGCGGAATACCGGAAGGATGGCATTGATGTATTCACAGGCAGAATCCATCGAATGTCTGCTTTCGTCATCGTAAAATGCTTTTTGGAGATCAATGATCATCAAAGCCAGGTTCATGTGTACTCCTATGGTCAAAGATTGGTCTGTGTTTGTTACAGCGCTCATTCTGAGTATACTACTCAGTGTGCTGAGTAAAAAAGGCGGTGTCCGAGTCCCCCTTACAAAGGATTTTCGCAAGCTCAACTTGTCTCAATACCCCGACAAAAACACATTGCTTTGGTAAAATTCTGTCGTAGCGTGCACGAAAGGAAATTAGACGGTCTCTCGCATGACAACACCGAAAACCATAGCCGAGTGGATGCTGGAGGAGTTGAAGCAGGAAACAATTCTCTCTCAGGAAGTTGTTGCTCATGAGATCTCTTTGCTATTCGGTGAAGAATTTACGTACACCAACGCGAATGGAGAGTTGGGTATCGACGAGCGCGTTTTGCGTGAGTTTCGCAGTCTGACGGAGAACAAGGTTGTCTCCGTCAGAGGAGAGCGATTCTGGCGGCTGAAGTAACCATGTAAAAGACTCCCAGCCTGTGGGAGTCTTTTTATGTGAAATCAAGGCGGCCGGCACAACCTTGATGGTCTAGCGCAGACTCTTGACATACCGTTCGAAGATACCGCTGAAGAACTGCGCGCCTTGATCATTCGCTCGGAGCAGGCCTTTTGTGACTAACAAGTTCCCAACTGGTACGGATATTTTGCTGAAATTTCCTGCCACGAATGCAGAGAGACCTTCCCTTTCCTCCTCGGATAATCCGTTCCATATTTTGCGGCATTCCTCTATGACAGCGGGCTGCCTGCTCAGCCACTCCGTCCAGCCTGCTGCATCGAGCTTATCAGCGGCGCGAGGAATGTCGATCAGCGTGCTCATAAGGGCTTGAATCAAACCGGGATGGCCACCACTGGCATCGAACAATTTCTCTCTTTGCTCGGGGCTAAGAGGGTGTTCCCGGCGCGCTTCCAGTTGCTGGATCATGCGCAAGGCATCCTGGCGGGTATAGGGTCCAAGCCCGATGCGGTTGCGCGAGAGCAGTTCGTAAAAGCTTTCATTCTCAATTGGAGGCCGCAGGTGCTCAGGCAATTCGCGCAAAAACAACGCGAATGAAACTCGATTCTTGTTCGCGTCACGCACGGCGCGGAGCTGCAGGAATGTCTCCCGTGGAAAGCTCCTGTAAGCCTCGTCAAATTCGTCAAATAGAAAGCAGAGTTTCAGCTGATGCACCTGGCACAACTTGATGACAACCAGCTCGAAAAATCTTGAGGCGAGTCGTGAATCACGGTTTTGGAGAATCTCAGAATCAAGTTTTGCGATTTCAGTGTTTAGATTATCGATATTCTCATGGTTGCTCAGATCCAGCAGAATGGAATTGAGCAGCAGTTCGTAAAATCCCCATTCCTCTTTTTTGACTGCCAGACGATTCAAGTCCACACGGATCAGCCAATGGTGGTCAGTACGTTCACCCAGGTAGTATTTCTGCACGTCGGCGCGTGTGAGAAAGTCGAGTAAACGCGTCTTTCCCATGCTGGCTGCACCCACTACATAAAACGACTCAGTGCCTTCGACATATCGGAAAAATGGTTTGAGAATCTCCTGTCTGTAATCCATGGGGTGTTGGGGACCAATCTCAAGCATAATTCCTCCTGGTGTTCAGAATATGTTGCCACTCTTCCGGGGGCCAGGGATCATTCCAGTGATCCAGCCGGTGACAGAAGATTCCGGCCAGTATAAGCGCACGGCTTTGGCGTTCGTGGTGCTTTTCATTGTTATTGATTGTAGCACGGAAGATCGTGTTGAAGAGCAGACCCAGTAAATACTGGCGTGCATCTGTGATCTCGGTGCATTGGCGGGCAAGCGACCGTAGAATAGATATGGTTTGAAGCGCCTTTCGGATGCCCGGATCGGCACTCTCCATTTCAGATCGCTCAAGTTCCCTGATCTCTGTCTGGCTGGCGACGGTCAGACACATCCGATAGTAAGAGGAGGTGTCTCCCGAATGAGCCTGAGCCTCCAGGCGGTTAATGATATCGGACTCCAGCTCGATGAAGTCCTGCAGGGCATGACCTTCTCCCGTACGTTCAAAATCGATGACCCAGGCATTCCTCTGGCTGTCGATCAGCAGGTTGTCGCCATGCAAATCCCCGTGTGTGACAGCTATCCGGGTATTTTCCACGAAGCTGAGATCCTTTGCTCTGTTCTCTGCAATGTTCTTTTTGAACCACTCGATGGGCTCCGGGAGTCCTAACTTTTGATGAACGCCCGGATCGTACAGGGAAGCCCTGGATCGAAAGTTCTTGACTCGTTTTTCGTACCAGTTCCCCCATACCAGTCCATAAAGATCGAAGAGGGAAATGTTGCTTTGGTCGCGCCCTCTTTCGTAATGCCTGCGCCAGGAAACTGTGAAGAAGGAGTTCAGGCATTCCCGGATATCCTCGATTGGGCGCTCCTGATAGTAGCGTGAGAATGTCTTGACATCGAAATCGCCAATGTAGGAGTAAAGTGCCCCGCCTATGTCCCATTGGATGGCAAAACGCTCGAGCCGCGCGATGAAGCTTCCGGGGAGCCTTCTGAAGATGAATTTCTCGTAGCACCGGACTTCTATCCCGATTTTTCCGGCTCGGGCTAATTTCACCACCACGGGCTCCAAATCATCTTCGGCTACCCTCAGCACCACGGAATTGGGTCTCGGCACAACAGAGGCATGCGAGACGGATGAACCCGCATCCAGTTTCTCGATCCATAACCCGGTTGCATTCGGGAACAGCTGCGCAAGAGTATCGGCAACCTGGTCGGAATATTCGCCGGTCAATGCCCCAAAGGTGGTTTGGGCGATTTCGTTCATAAGCTCGGGCGGGCTAATATGCAGCCCGCGCTTGACGGCACTGATCTTTGCCATTTCAGTATCCAGGATGCGGCGTTTCTCCTCGGCGGAAGCGCCCTTATTGATAAAATGGATATCCTTATGTTTGTCCAGCATCTCGAGCAGGACGGTTTGATTCGGGTTTCCGCTCAGGATGATGGCCCGGATCGTACCGACCTGTGTGGCTAATTTCAGGCCGCTGGTGTCATCTTCATCGTAATCATCGAGCAGGTGCAAATCGATCAGGGCAAGCAGGCAGCGCGCCTGCCTGGCTTTGGCCCGCGCGTCTTCGATCAACGACCATCCTTCCCCCACAGCCAGGATCGGATCGTAATTCCAATATTTGAGGAGAGCACTGTATGCTTCACGTGCGCGTGGGTCGTTCTCGACAAGCAGGATGCGCGGTTTCTGATTCATGAAATTTGCTTGTATATTTTCCATCGAAGGCCTATTCCACCGTCCCGTCCATAACACTGGCAATCGGGAATTGGATGGAAAAGACTGCGCCCCGGCCTCGTTTCTGGGGCACAAGTCTGATCTGGCCGTGCATATCCTCGATCATCTGTCGGACAAGGAGCAAGCCATAGCCGCCTCGGCCCTTGGTGGTGATCGGGCGCTGGAAAACGGATAGCTGTACTTCCTTACTAATCCCTGGGCCGGAGTCTTGAAACAGAACCTCTACCCTGCCGCTCTCTATGCAGCGTGTGGTCACCATCAGCTTCTTTGTTTTTGAGTTGCTCATGGCACGGGCTGCATTCCGAACCAGATGACGCAGGACGTGTTGAAATTCCGTGGGATTAACCCGTATGTAGACATCCGGCGCCTCAAGTTGGAATTCCACTGTCAGGCTTCGCTGACTGGTAAGTTTTTTCAGGTTTCGTTCCAGGAACAGGTCGAGCTTTACAATCTGAGGGGGTTGATCGCTCCAGGGACCAGTACTTGAGAGAACAGCTGCACTTTCCTCAATTCTTTTTGCAAACTCCTGCAGTTCTGAGCCATCCTCCAGCCGGTCTCTTAGCATGTATGTCCAGTTCCGGATTTGTCCAACCTCATTATTGATCTCGTGAGCAATGTCTGCTGCCCAGGCGGTCTGAGCTGCCACAATCGTTCGAAAGGCGAGTTCTTCACTTTGTTGGGCACGCTCGATCGCGACGCTCAATTGCTGTGCCACTGTTTTGACCAAATCTTCATCTGCATTATCAAACCCATTCAACTTGTCTCGCTCCAGCGCGAAAATACCCAGCAATTCGTTCCTTGTATTCATCAGACTCACACATAGCTCGGATTGAGTGTTCTGGCCGAGCGGCAGGTAGTCGGCATCATTGGTCACATCCCCAATGTTCTCATGCTCAACCTTTTTGGTGCGCAAGGCCTTTCTCGCCACTCGGCAGGCGATCGAGCGCCCGTTAAGTGGGAAAGTGTCCTGCCTGCGATATTTCGTATTCTCGATCTTGTAGTACTTGAGGGTTGCAGGCGCAAACTTCAGTGCTTTGATGTCATTTTGGTAGAGTAAGACACACGGCCGGGTCTTTTTAAATACGGTGTGCAATATTTGAATCGTGGCTTCCATGGTCTTTTCGAGATCAAGTCCCAGACCGATCGTCTCCGCAATTTCCTTGGCTGTCTTTAATTGCCGTCGCTGGTGAAGCTCATCCATACGGCGGGCATTCGAGATCGCGACGCCGGCCAGGCTGGCAAAGGAGAGCGCCTGCTGTGTTTCCAATTTGGAGAAAATATGCGGCTGGCGATAATCGAGATACAAAAGCCCAAGTGGCTTCTCATCATCTCGGCTGCGCACAGCCGCCCCGATCAGCGCTTTCACACCTTCGCTTTGTATAAAGTGATGCTGCGAGATGTTAAGCTGCTGGTTGACCCTGCTCTCCGCATCGATGTCATTGACCACCAGTTTGCTTCTTCTCAGAACGTGCTGCGAAATCCCTCCCAGGTGTGTCGAATCGACAATCCCATCGATGGGGTTGTTCTGCAATTCTCCATCAAAGCCAATATTGTTCACGTCAAACCGGCGATGACCGTCCTCCAGGATCGGAAGGATGATCGCCCAGTCTGCTCCGCTGAAGAAGCGGGCGGTCCTGCAGATCTGGTTCAACGTTTCTCGCAGCGATTGATCCCTGGCGCCGCTCAGGATCCTGTAATTGGCACTCAGCAGACTTTCACTCTTTTTTTGCTCCCGGCGCGTTTCCCACACCAGGCCCGCGTTATCCAAAAGACTTTGGAGCCGATCGAGCGAGCGCTCATTCAAGGGCCGGCGATTGTGCTTGTTATCGACGATCACCATCCCCAGAACCTTGTCGCCGGCTCGCAGAGGCAGAATGGCACATGTCGCCAGGGAAAAGGTGCGGGTAATTTCGACCGGCAGCCGCGCCGCAATTTCCGCTGGCTGAAGAGTGGTTCTCTGCTTTTCTCGAACGACCTGACCGATCGCGTCTTCTTCTTCCGCCAGGTCGAACTGGACCTGCCGTACCAATTTCTCGAAAGAAGTATGGCGCCTTCTCCTCGTTCCCAGGTCAGTCAGGAAGTCCTGGAAATCATATCTCCGTTTTTCATCCCTTTCCCAGTCCCTGCTGGCTTCTTTTGTACTTTCCGTGCCTACTCCCATGCGGCCGCACAACCTGCGGAAGTTTTCCTCCTCCAGGAACAATAAGGCCCGATTGAATCCAAGTCCGAAATTGGAGGTGGCAATAGTCAGGAGCATCAGCCAAAAATGGTCTTCATTTTCCTGCGCAATCCTCAGCATCTCGGTGCTGGCTTTCTGCAGCACTTGCATACGACGAGCGTCTTCCTTCTCAGCCTCCGAAAGCCGGCTGATCTGAATGGCTCCCGCCACCTGGTCCGCGACGGAGAGCAGGATGCGTCTATTGCGCTCGAAGTCTTCGCTTCCCTGAATACTGGACTGGGAGACGACGATCCCTCCGATCGTCTTGTTCTCGACGCGCAACGGCACACCCAGCACAGTGGAGGGGATGGCGTCGCCGGAATCGGTTTGGTGGTCCTCGATAAATATATCCAGGTCCATATAGGAAAGCACAACCGCCCTCTCGGAATTCAGCAGGTACTTCTCGAAGCCATCACCGATGGGTCGAATGAGCCCTTTGCGCCTTCTGCCATTCTCATACAGAAGATGAAGATCAAGCTCGTTGTTCTCTTCATTTTTCAGGAACACGGAACAGTTCGAGACATCCATCAATTTCCCGATCTGCCTGCGGATCTCTTCCAGCAGGTCGATCAGGTTCGCGGAGGCCGCCTTCGTCGTGATCTGACGGCCGATGTTTTGAATGGTGGCCGATTCCTGGAGCAGCCGCTGCTCGCGGCCATGCAGACTGGCCTGGTTCAGGACGACGGAAACCTGGCGGGCGAACAGGTTCAGGAGCGAGCGTTCATGCTCGCTGACGGTCCTCTTGTGCTCGCCATAATCGAGCAGCAGAAACCCTGCCAATGTGTCTGCGCGCCCGATCGGGAGTAGGGTCGCCTCCAGGAGAGGCAACTGGTATCCGTCTGAATTGGCTGTGTTCGCCGATTCTTCGCTAAAGTCGCGGATAAATATTGCGTTGAAGTTCCTGGTAATGTCATGCGGATCGAACCATTCGAGCAAGGGATACAGGCGGCCTTTGAAGTTTTGAATGCGATTATGTCCGGCGCAGGCGATGCCAATGAATAGATTCTCTTTGTTGATCTCTTTCCCTGTGGGAACCCAGAAGAGGTGGGCGCGCTCGAAGCCCAGCTTGAGCGAATAGTTCACGACAACCTCGGCGGTGTCCTTAAAGTTGAATCGCTGAAGTGCCGCCTCCATCATTTCACTGAAGATCTTCTGCCAGCCATGCTCCTGCCGTGTCTTGTGCCATTCCCGCAACGAATCGATCAAATAGAGCAATTCCTGATTGTCGAAGGGCTTGGTAAGATAACGGAAGGCGCCAGCCCGGTAGGCGTTCAATCCGTTCGCACTGTCCCCGTATCCGGTGATGATGATGGCTTCTGTGTCCGGGCTGATACGATTCAGGGTCTTCATCAATTCAATCCCATTCTCTCCATCCCCCAATTGCTGGTCTATTAGAAAGGCCTCGTAGCATTTTCCGTCTACAATGGAGCGCGTCACCAGGTCCACTGCCTGGCTGGTAGTCGTCACGACGTCGACGGTGTTTTTCGAATTGGTTTCGATGACCAGTTTGACGGTTTCTCCGCCAAACAATTCGTCATCGACTACGAGTACGCGGCACATCACAGCCTCTTTCTAAAGATGATAGGGTATTTCCAGCGCGAACGTAGTCCCACTCAAGACATGGCTCTCTTTGACATAGATCCGACCTCCCAGTTCCTCCATCAGATTCCATGATATATAGAGACCAATCCCACTTCCGTCTGCCCGCGTGGTGTAGCCTGCTTCGAATATTCTCTCCCATAACCCCATATGAATTCCCGGACCATTATCCTCGATGCGGATCGTAAAAAAAGCCGATTCGCCTTTCTGAAATGGATGATCGATCTGCACGTGAACCCAACCGCCTGAATCAGGGCGCAGTTCAGCGATTTGCTGGACTGCGTTCAGAAGCACATTCAGAAGGACTTGCTCCAGTGCCGCCGCCTGGTTTTTGATCACAAGCAGATGCTCGGGGGGAGTAAAAGTGATCTTCACGCGCGATCCCTCACTAAGATCTCGCATAAAGTGAATGGTCTCATTCACGATCTCATCGATCCGCAGGACTTCATTCTTGTCTTTTGCGGCAATCCGCCCGAACATGCGCGTCGTATTGATGATTTTGCGGACATTCTTCTGGATTTCAACCAATTCGTTTGTGATTAACGTGTTATCGGCGTCTGTTGCCGTGGCCCGAGCCTGTCTTTTCTCCATCCGTTTCAGGCTGCCCTGGAGGTTATCCAGCCTGGAATGGAGGGGTCCCACCAGGTTGTTGATCTCGTGCACCATGCCGCGCGTCAGATGGCCGATCAGCGCCGAGCGCTGGATCAGGATCGACCTTTCGTTGAAATTCTTCTGTTCAAGCGCGGTCCCGATCGCCAGTGCAACGGCTTCTGCAAATATTTTTTGTTCCTGGCTGATCTGATGGGAGTGTTTATCCAGTGCGAAAAGAGCAAAGTCACTGGGCGTGCGTGAGGAAACCGGTACGCCGATACACGACCTCAGGTTTGGATAAAGCTCCAGTAAATAACGGAACCGATCACGGCTGTGAGTTCGGATATCCTCGATTGTGATCATGCAGTGGTCTTCAGCTACATCCCGTACCGGACTGTAAATCAACTGAGACATGGATGCGGTGTGCAGGGAGGTTTCATCGCCAGAGCATTCTACAATGGACACCTGGCGGTGGATCTTATCGGTGGCGAACAAGATAGCCAGTTCGAAGCCCAAATAGCGACGGAACTGATCAAGCATGTTTTTGTTATGGAGACTGGGCCGGATTACGCTCTTGCGACCGGAGGCAGGGTTTGAAACTCCCGCATCCTGACGTCCGACCTCCTCCACGGGGTATTCCAATCTTGTTTTTCGGATCACGCCGATCAAATCTTCGGGCAATAGAGGTTTCGTCAGCAATTCCGCGTGGCGATGTTGTAACTCCTCAAGCTCATTCATAACACTTTCGGCTCTGGCCCAATCAGTCGTGATAGTCACGCGGATTTTGGGCCACTTTTCCAGGATAATCCTGGAGAGTTCTACGCCGTTCATGTTGGGTAAGCCAACATCGATGAAAGCCACATCGGGTGTGGCTCTCTCGAGGAACGCCAGTGCCTCCTCTGCTCCCGTGGCCACGTCTACTTGTTGACCAAAACGACGCAGCCAGTTGGAGATCATGAGCGACTGTTCCGGATCATCCTCCACGACCAAATAATGTTCCTTTTGGGCGTTCTCTTTCATGAAAACGTCCACATCGGGATTGTCACCCTTCCACTGGCTCAACCGGTGGATATCCTGAGGCAGGTCTCTCGGCCCGCTCTGTCGGGTGGATTCAGCAAATCCAAGCGCGATCTTCCTTTCGCTATATTTAACCTCCTGAACCGTGACGAACACTCTATCCCCGGGCCAAAACAAGTCGATGGGCGATGCCTTAACCCAGGCCGGCAGCTGCGATCGATGCAGAAGCCCGGTCACCCCGGATGCAATTTCGATGAACGCGCCATACTCCGTGATGCCAGTCACCACACCTTCGTAAAGCCTGCCCCTCTCGATTATTTTCGGAATCTCCTCCCATGGATCATTTTCTGCTAGTTTCAGGCTGAACTCTTTGAGCTGGTCCCTTGTGGATAAGGGATAGGCTTCCCCGCTCCAATCTATTGGGTAATTCTCTCTCCAGTTTCTGGATCGTTCAGGATCCCAGGATATCTCGCGTACACGGACAATCCCCGGCTGACCGTTTTCTGTCTCAACGCCGAGCCCCATCGGCAGGTGTTTGACAACGCGGATGATCACGAGATCGTTGGATTCAGGTCCCATAAAACTCCTACGTCGTTCTGTTGCTGGCAAAGGTCACATCTGGGAATCCATCTTCAGGAGGTGAGTAGGGCAGGCGCATGACGGCAAAGACTTCATCCATATCGGCTACCTCAGCCAGGCGTGGAACCGGAAGGTAGCTGCCTGAAAAGATGAAGTCCAGGTTTCTCAGCTTTCTCCGCCATGCTGGCACTTCGTTAAGCTTTGGGGAGATCACGTAATATCCGGGCAGAGCAGCGCTGTTTGCGCTCCATGTCAGGGACGTCCCCACGGTCTGGAAGAGATTTTCGTCGATCTTTCGAGGCGAAGCCAGATGGACCTGCAAATAAAAGAATTTTTTCCAGGGAGCCAGCCGGCGTTCGATGTAAGCCTCGTGCCACTGCTTTAATGCCGGCAATGTTCTCTGGTAGAGAAATTTATCGGACGCAATCTGCGATATCTCTTCCGCGCACTCTGCTAACCGTTCGCGTTCCTTCTCGTAGAGAACCGTGCAGCGGAGGGATATGTTCATGAGCAAAGGGTGGACAGATGCAGCCAGCGAACGCCATATTTGTTCGTGGCTGCGGGCACCCGATTGCCAGAGACCCTGCAGGACGGATGAATGACGGTCAAAGCGAATGGGAACTTCAAAGCGCTTGACCTGAGCCAGATCGAACTGGTTGTTGCTGTCATCCAGAATATCCATCCCGGATATGTGGATGAATTCATCTCTGGAGAACGCTGGCGCTAGAACATAGTCGTAAGGAAAGATGGATTTCAATGCACCGTAGAATGCCAGGGCCGTCTCCCTGGCTTCTGCCTCTGTGCGCGCCTGGATCTTGCCGATGACGGCCGGCAGCAATCCTTCCCCCGGCCGGTTAATATAGCGGAATGCCAGTGTCCGGTGATCCGGGTTCTCGCTCCCCAATTCCTTCCTGATCGCATATTGGGATTCCAGGAACAGTTTTTGACGTTCAAGGGCCTCATCGAAAAGCGCCAAGGCGTTGAATCCCCATTTCAGCTTGACCCAATCCTGATGAGAGCGAATCCCAACCTGACACGCGAAGAGTGCCTGCCAGACATGCTCAGAAAAACCTGGCCCGGCGAAGTCATCCTGATCCTGATACTTGTCAAGTTCGATCCAGGGGGTGGTCATCCTATGTTTCTCGAAGTCAGGATCGCCTGCGATCCAGCCAATTTAAGAGTGTATCGGTCAGGGCATCGATCTTCTCCGGGTTTGGAGTTTTGGTCGAGCCGGGAGCCGGACGGCTCTCCGAGCCAGTCGTCCCTTCCGGCGGTGGGGCATCGGTGGTGGAATCGCCTCCCAGAGCCCCCAGCAGTTCCCTGATGATCTCAACTTCCCGCGGATCTCTTGGATAGGTCGGGGTCGAAAACGCCTGGGCAATGGCATCCATGGCGCGCATCATCTTATCCTGCCGGAACTGAAGCTCCATCCTGGCCTTTTCGAGGTCTATTCTCTGCAATTGCATGCGTTGCAGGATATCCTGCTGGGCTGCATCCGATTGAGCCTTAATTCGCTTGATTTCTGCCTCCTGGGCTGCAATTTTCCGCTCCAGGTCCTGATTTTGTTTGAGCAGCTCACTTTTGGCAATGTTTTGTCTTTGTTCTGCCTGGAAATTCTCCCTGATTTCCGTCAGTTTTGGATCTCCAACCTTTTCCTCCACGACAATGTCCGCAATGAAAAAGAGCTTGGAGATCTGATGACGCCCAGCATGTTGCTCCTTGATATACCGCGCCACCAAACCATTTTCGACTGTGCGTCCATCGTTGCTTCCAACGATTTCATCATACTTGTGGGAGCGAATAAACTCCTTCAAATCCGACTGGATGAAGATGAAAAGCGTGTTGACCGGCTGCTGCACTTCCAGCGCCTTGATCGGGTCGACAACTCGATAGGTAATGACAAGTTCCAGGGAGACCTGTGATCCATCGAGAGTTGTTTCCGAAATACGGGGAATAACAGCTGCCCGATTCTGCTTGTCGATGTAATGCAGGGTATATTGACCGGCGGGAAGCGGATAATTATAGCCGCCCTTGAGATTTATGATCTTTCCATCAGGTGCAATCGCTACAGCGTAGTGGGTTGGGTGCAAATTAATATAGATCGCGTTCCACCATGATCGAACGCGCAGCGGAAAGCCCGGTGTGACAATTTCATTATCAGCGAAGGGATACCGTGGTGTAGGCCGGCTCCTTCCCCGCGCTTCGAGCCAATATTTGCCAATCTCATTCAATAAACTGTTCATGTCTCCTCCAGAGATCAGGTAGCTCAATGATGAAATGTACGTGTGCAGCTATGCAGCGAGGGACAAATTACTGTAACGAATTAACCTGGCAAATCCTGTATGCAAACTCTTAAAATTCTGACACAACCCACTATCAATCAAATCGTCGGTAAATTGGATGCTAACCGTCTCCTGCTCGACTGGAAATTGGAACCATTGAAAGTCTTCTTTCCCGATTAAAACGCATCATTTTTACCCATTAATGACAATTATAGCATTATTGTATAGCAGCGGAGTATTCCTTACCATAATGCAAAAAGATGACAAGTAGACTGCGCCAAATCACGAGGTTCCCAGCCCGGGGCAGGTGTGTGAACTCCGTGTTCTCCGTGGTGAGAAAATGCTTGGCCCATTCTTTTAGCCACTCTCTGATATCTTTGCATGTGGGAGTGATGATTGATAAAATGATGGCGAAATCATTTCCTGAAAAGGCTTGTAAATTAATGGCTTCCATTTCATTTGAACTTGATGCATTGCTGCAGCAGTTGGGACAGGCGGGCAAACGATTATCCGATATCGGGGCGGCGGAAGGGGCAGCCGGAAACCTTTCGATTTGTTTGCGCGAACCTGTGGAGGTGGTGAGGCGTTTCCCCCACGTGCAAACCGTGGAACTACCGCTGCCGGCTCCGGATCTGGCAGGTGCGACGCTCATCGTGACCGGCTCGGGCCGGCGGCTGCGCGAGGTTGCGGATGCGCCGCTGGCGAATCTTGCCTGCATCCTCGTCGAGGCGGGCGGGCGGACCGGCAAAATGTTCAGCGCGCCCGATCCTCCGTTCAAGCGGGTGACCAGCGAGTTCAATTCCCATCTGGCTGTCCATCACGATCAAATGCGCTCAAAGGATATAAAATTCCATGCCATCGTGCATGGACAGCCGCCGTATCTAACTTTTCTCAGTCACCTCCCGGATTATCAGGATGAGCAATATCTCAACCGCCATCTCTTGCGCTGGCAGCCGGAGACCATACTTAATTTTCCAGAGGGAATCGGTATTTTGCCGTTCCTCCTGCCGGGTTCGGCGCAGCTCACCGTCGAGACGATGCTGGCGCTGCGGGAACATCGCATAGTCATCTGGTCACGGCATGGTGTGATGGCACGCGCAGAGGATTCGCTCTATCATGCCCTGGACCTGATCGAATATGCCGAGACGGCGGCTCACTACGAGTACCTGAACCTGACTGCCGGGGAACCGAGCGAGGGCCTCAGCCCGGAGCAGCTCCGCGACATCAGCCAGTCCTGGAATGTGCGACAAAAGTTGTTTTGATTAGCGTGTAGCCATTTTCAGGCTTGTTATATCCTTGTGAGGAAGGTTTTGAGGAGATTCTGCCCGGAGAACGGGGGCAACTGCCGGCTGTGCAGGCTGGGAGAAAACGCGTAGCCAGCTTGTCCACACTGCCGCTCCGCGGCGTGCTGCGCTTGTCAGGGAACGGATTTGAGTCTATACTTTATCCACTTTTTATCGAAGGAGAGCTGCCATGGCAACCGTCCGGGATATGATCCGTAAAAAGGGGCGCGAGGTCTTCACGATTGCACCGCAGGCAACCGTTTTGGACGCTCTGAAGATGATGGCAGAGCACAATATCGGGGCATTATTGGTAATGACGAAAGACACGATTGAAGGCATTGTTTCCGAGCGGGACTGCATTCGCAAGGTGGAATTGATGGGCAGGAACGCAAAAGATACCAAAATCAACGAGATTATGACAAGCGATGTGATCACAGTTGATTCCAGCCAGCCGCTCGAGGCGTGTATGTCGTTGATGATCGAGAAGAATATCCGTCATTTACCCGTTTACGATGGCGGGGAGCTGGTGGGGTTGCTCTCCATGCGCGATGTACTCAAAGAGGTCATCGAAGTGCAGCAAATGATGCTGTCTCAATTGGAACGCTACATCACAGGCGGCGGGCGATGACCCCGCTTGCCTCGGCACTGATTTCAAAGGAGCAAGTGGGATGATCATTCCGGAATGGACGATCGCTGAACTTCAGGACAAAATGGAATCTGGCGAGTTGACTGCCCGTCGGCTCGCCGAGTTGTATCTCGCACGCATTTCTGAGATAGACAAGGATGGTCCTTATCTCAATTCAGTGATCGAGTTGAACCCCGATGCGCTCGAAATTGCTGAGGCGCTCGACGAAGAACGCAAAGCCGGGAAGGTGCGCGGCGCCTTGCATGGCGTTCCCATTCTGATCAAGGACAACATCGATACACATGACCGGATGCAGACCACCTCCGGTTCGCTTGCGTTGGAAGGCCACCTCGCGGCAAAGGATGCCTTCCTTGTGCGGCAATTGCGCAAGGCGGGTGCCTTGATCCTGGGAAAGACCAACTTAAGCGAATGGGCAAACTTCCGCGGCAAACGTTCAGTGAGCGGCTGGTCGTCGCGCGGCGGCTTGACGCGCAATCCCTACGCGCTGGATCGCTCGGCTTGCGGTTCCTCCTCGGGATCGGGCGCGGCAGTCGCGGCCAACCTGTGCGCGGCGGCTGTGGGCACCGAGACCGACGGCTCGATCATCTGCCCCGCGCAGACGAACGGCATCGTGGGGATCAAGCCGACCCTTGGCTTGTTGAGCCGCAGCGGGATCATTCCCGTCGCGCACAGCCAGGATACCGCCGGTCCGATGGCGCGCACCGTCGCCGATGCGGCGATCCTGCTCGGGGCGATGACCGGGGTCGATGAACGGGATCCAGCTACAAGGCTGAGCAGGAAGCGGAGCTTTTCCAACTATGCAAAATTCCTCGACCGCGACGGTCTCAAAGGCGCGCGGATCGGTGTTGCCAGGAACATGGCCGGCACAAATCCCAAGATCATCAAGATCTTCGAAATTTGCATCGAGGCCATGAAGCATTTGGGCGCGGTGATCATCGATCCCGCGAATGTGCCCAACTTCGACAAGTTCAACAAAACAGAACGGGAAGTGCTGCACTATGAATTCAAAGCGGATTTGAACAAGTATCTCAAAACCCTGGGTGGAAACGAACGCGTTCACTCGCTGGAAGATGTGATCAAATTCAATGAAGAGAACAGTCATCGTGTGATGCCTTACTTTGGGCAGGAAGCCATGCTCACGGCCCAGAAAACGACGTCGCTGCGCGATAAGAAATATCGTGATGCCCTGGCGAAGAATCTGCGCCTGGCACGCAAGGAGGGGATCGATGCCGCGATGCGCAAACATAAACTGGATGCACTTATCGTGCCCACAGGCGGGCCTGCCTGGGTGATCGATCTGGTCGATGGGGATGCGAACAATTGGGATATGGAAAGCACATCGCCCGCAGCCGTCGCGGGATACCCGCATATCACCGTGCCTGCGGGGTACATCTTTGGCTTGCCCGTTGGCATCTCGTTCTTTGCACAGGCCTGGCAGGAGCCCGAGTTGATCAAATTCGCGTACGCGTTCGAGCAAGCCACCCAGTTCCGCAGACAGCCCCGCTATTTACCCACCGCAAATCTGACGGCATAATTTTGTTCACGGTTAATGCAGGAACTCCGAGATTTCGCAACCTCGGAGTTCTTTGGTTTATGCTGGCTTTGGACCGACGATTTTTGCAAACTTCGGATCATCCCTGATCCACTGAAGGTCTGGATCGTCCCATGCCCAGGCGGGGTTGAAGCGCTCGCGCTGCGCCGCTTTTTGAAGACAGTCAAAAGCCGTATCAAAATTGTCACAAACGCTTTCCAGGCAGGCGCGGTTGTACCAGTCATCTTCTGGCATGAGTTGCCGGGCTTTTGCGAGATATTCGGGGGAAGCACCTTTTCCTAATTGTTTATTGATCGATGCCAGGGCAAGATAGGGATTGAAATCGTCGGGATTGATCTCGATCAATTTCTCCAACAAGGGCATTGCCTCTTCGACTCTATTGGTCAATCGCAATAACATAGTGAGATTGGAGTAGGCAGTGGCGTATAAGGGGTCAAGTTCGATGGCTTTGCGATAGGCGGCTTCGGCTTCCTCGTAGCGCTTCAGATGTTCATGTAGAAGTAAACCTAAGTTGTAGTAAGCAGTGGCATAGGATGGATTGTTCCCTGACGGGGATGCTTCGCTAAGTTCGATGGCTTTGCGATAGGCGGCTTCGGCTTCGGCGTAGCGTTTCAGGCCTATTAAAGTGTTGCCCAGGTTGTTGTAGGCGACATCTAAATTGGGATCGAGACGGATTGCCTCAGAATAACAGCGAAATGCTTCATCCAAATTCTTTGCTCCCTGAAATACATAGCCTCGCTCGAACCATTCCTGTGCAGTGAGTTGTTCTTTTTCTACTTGTGGAGCTTCGCGGGCAGCCGTTTTCTGAGTTTTGGTGATTTTTGTTGCTTCTGCATTCAAGAACAGCGCAGCAGTTTCCCTTGTTTCAACATTCATATACCGCTCGCGCAATTTATCCATGGCTTCGAAGAAGTATTCCGAATACACGCGCAGACCGTTGTAGGTGCTGAGGGCGGCAAGCTTTCCGGTTAAAGCTTCCTTCACCAATGGACTGCCAAAATCAAAACTTTCCAGCATCAGGGGCACGATGTTGCGCTTTTCGTCCATGGCGGTTTCGATCTCACGTCGCAGCCAGTCGCCAGGTTCTTTACAGCGTTCCAGAGCCGAAGGTGTGAGAATTACAATGAAATGCGCACGGGCTTTTATATTTTCAAGGATGACTTTTTCAAAATTCCCGCTATCGATACTCTGATAATCAAAAAACACATCGTAGCCGTGCATAGTCAGGTCTTGGTAGATTGCCAAAGCCCACGGTACGTTCGTCCGGCGGTAGCTGATGAAAACGGTCTTCTCGATGCGCCCCATGTGCGGCTCCTTGGTGTGACGGTGAGGAAATTATACCCTGCTGCCAGCCCCACCCGTCCCTTCGGGACACCCTCCCCAAATCCGACAACCTAAAAGCTGGATGCGCATGTCGAATTTTCATCGTCGGATTTGGGGAGGGCTGGGGAGGGGCAGAGTACAATAGTCTCAAATTCAAAAGCGGAGGGCGTCATGTCTGATTTTGCATTGCAGGCTTTGTCACGTTTGCGGGAGGGGAGTAACTTCCAGTGGTACGTGATCCCGCTGCTGGCTTTTGTCTTCTACGTCTATACCGTCGAAGCCGAGAAGCGCAACTGGAACCTGATCCTTGCCGGCCTTGCCTTTTGGGGCGCGGACTGGCTGAACGAGATCATCAACAGCCTTGTCCTTCGTTCCACAGGCTACGCTCCGATTTGGGCGGAACCCGGTCCGACGGCATATCTCATCTTGGTCGGCTTGAACATCGAGACCATGTTCATGTTCGCGGTGGCAGGGATCATTTGGACCAAGATGCTTCATCCGGACAAGGATTTCAAATATCTTGGGATTCCGAATCGCTGGGCGGTGGCGCTCTTTGGGGCGGTCTTTTCCGTGTTCGTCGAATACCTGCTGAATTCGGTCAATGCCCTGACCTGGGATTACTCCTGGTGGAATCGCGGCGCGCCCATCCTTATTTTCCTGTTCGGCTACCTGTGGTTCTTCGTGTTCACGTTCTGGGTCTATGACATGAAGGAACTCAAACAAAAACTGCAAGTCGTCGGCGCTCTGTGGGCTGTGGACATTATCGCCTTGATCGTGTTCGTGGTCATTCTTAAGTGGATTTAGTGATTTAGTGATTTAGGATTTGCGATTGCCAAACGACTCGCTCAAATTGGTGTACAGGGTCTCTGCAGCATAGACGCGGTCCGTGACGAGGCTCAGGCGCTTTGCCATGCGCCCGGTGATGAGCGGGATGGCTTTGCGTCCATAGAAATGCTTGTGATAAAGCTGGTTCGCCCCGGCTTCATCCCAAGCCCAGTGGAGGCGGGTATAGCGCGAGGCGTCCATTGGACGTGTGTAGCCGCGTAAAGCCTTTTCCTGGTGAATGCTCACGTAGTGCTCGAAATAGGTCATCACCAGTTCGCGCAAATCCCTGTAGACCGGCTCACGGAATCCCAGGTTGACGTAATTGGATTTTGCCAGCGCGCCCCAGCGGCCGTCTATTCGATACAGGGCAAGCACGTGATCGTCGTCCTTGCCGGGATCAGGCACGATGTCGATGAGCAGCGGTTTGAAGCCGATCCGCCAGAGAGCCAGGGCAGCCAGAAAGCCGCCGTCGAGGCAGTGAGACTGTCCATCCAGCATGACGTTGAGCGGAGAACGATCACGCTCCTCGCCAATGTACGTCAGGCTGTCCAAGTATTCCTGGATGGCAAAAGGTGTATTCAGGCTGAGGAATTTTTTGCGCAGGTCCGCGGGCAGATGGGATTGGAATTCGGTTATGAAGGACATAGTTCACCTGACCTTTGATACACCCTGCGCGCGATTTAGTTGCGGTGAGCCGGTAGTAAAATACTTTTCATGTCCAAACCTTATGCCATGCCTCTCCATGAAATCCGCCGCGAGCATGTGGTTGTCAACTCGCGGTTCATCGCCACGCTCGCGCCGGTCTTCAGTGTTGAGGAGGCGCGGGCATTCATTGGGCGCATCAAAAAGGAGTTTGCAGATGCGAGCCACAATGTCCCGGCGTATATTCTCGGGGGAGGAAATACGGTGACAGAATACTTCTCCGATGACGGCGAACCCTCAGGGACGGCGGGCAAGCCCGCGCTGGCAGTTTTGCGCGGGAGCGGACTCGGAGACGTGGCGGTGGTGGTGACGCGTTATTTTGGCGGCACGCTGCTGGGCACGGGCGGACTGGTCAGGGCGTATACCGAGTCCACGCAGAGGGTCGTCCAGGCTGCGGGGCGCGGACGACGAGTCCTGGTGCATGTGGCGATGGCGGCGATCCCATACAATTTGCTGGAGCGCGTCCGGCTGCTGGTGAGGCGTCAGGGCGGGAAGGTTCTGGAGGAGGATTTCGCCGCGGAGATTACGATGACCTTGCAGTTCCCGGTCGATTCCTTCGAGGCATTTCAAGATGGCTTGCGTGAACTGTCAGCAGGGAAGCTGGCTGCCGAAGTGATCGAGTCAAAGGAGACCATCGTGGCGATTTCCGATGACTGAAACGGCTTCACCGCGAAGCGCGCGAAGAATGCAAAGATTGTTAGAGAGTGTTTCTTAATTCACCACAAAGGACACGAAGAGCACAAAGGTTGGGTCCGTAAAAGGAACAATTCGTGCGAATTCGCGGCTCAAATTTATCCGAAAGGGAACTCAACATCGCCTCCGCGGAATTTCAAAACACTCTTTTAGAGTTCTTTCTTCGCGACCTTCGTGTGCTTTGCGGTTTAAAAGAGCATTTGTAGACGAGGGATTGGAGCGGGGAAACGCTTCGATAGCGGAAGCAGTGACCGGCGGCGCGGGAGGCGCAGCATCCTATGGCATCGAAATCACGCGTAAAGCCAGTTCCCGCAATTGCTTTGGGCTGACGGGTTTGAGCAGGACGATATCCGCATCGTTGTGCAGGGTTTCTGCCTGGCGATTGTCGGCTGTCGTCAGAATCACACGTGTTTTCGCAAGGCGTTCATCTGAGCGAATACACGTCAAAATGTCCCGACCCGATGTCCCCGGAAGATTCAAATCAAGGATAATGATCCGCGGAACGACGTTCTTCAATCGCTCCATGGCTGTGTCCCCATCGACGCAGGTTTCGAGTTCGAAATCCGCCTGCAGAGTGATGGACATGATCTCGTTGAGCTGCGGGTCATCTTCAATGATGAATGCCAGGGGTTTTGGCATGGCGCTATCCTATCGCTTTTATCGGAAGGAGAACGGTGAACGTCGAACCTTGCCCGGGCTCGCTTTCGAGCAGGATCCTGCCGTTCATCAGTTCCACCAACTGCTTCGTGATCGATAGCCCCAAGCCGATGCCGCGGTTGTCACGGGTCACCTCGGAACGCACCTGCTGAAACGGTTCGAAGATCGAGGCTTGCGCTTCCTTTGGGATGCCAATGCCTGTATCGGTGACCTGAATTCCCCAGTGATTCTCGTTGTGGCGCATGACATTGAGATGTACACTGCCTTCTTTCGTGAACTTGATCGCATTGCCGATCAGATTGATCACGATCTGGCGGATGCGGCGTTCGTCTCCGAAAATCCCCTGCGGCAAATCCGGGTCCGTGTATGAGGAAAACTCCAGGCCCTTCTTCTGCGCAAGGATGTCCATGCCGGAGGTGGCTTGCTTGATGAGCTTGAAAGGAGAGAAGACATTCTCGAGCAGTGTGGCTGTGCTCGAGCGCAGCTGCGCTTCATCGAGAAGCTCACTGACCATGGTTGCCAGATAATCCGCACTTTCGACGATCTCAGAGGTAGCCCTCTTTTGCTTCTCGTTCAACGGCCCGAAGCTATTGCGCTGGAGAAGCTCAGCATAGCCGAGGATGCCTCCCAGCGGAGTCCGCAATTCATGACTCACCTTTGAGAGCAGGCGGGTCTTTGCAAGGTTGGCTTCCAGCGCCTGGTCGTGGGCGAGGCGCAGGGCATCATAAGCCTGTTTGATGGCGGTAATGTCGCGTGCCAGGGACTGAAAGCCTGTGATCTGATCCCCCTCATAAATGAGTTGTACATTTTGCCCCAACCAGATTTCGCGGCCGTCGGCTGCGATGGCGGGCAATTCATGATAGGTGGTTGGTGTTTTGCTCAAAAACTGGTGTTCATAGATGCGCTTGACCTTGTGCCGCACCTCGGGCGCGACCAGGTCGAGGTAGTGCCTGCCAATCACATCCTTTTCACTTTCGTATCCCAAAACGCGCATGGCTGCCGGGTTGGCGTATGTGAGGCAGCCGCTGGTGTCCACCCGGTAGATGATGTCGCTGGCGTTTTCCACGATCTGCCGGAAGCGCGCCTCGCTTTCCTGCAATTGACTCTCAGCCTGTTTGCGATCGGTAATGTCGTGGACCGTGATCACCCGCCCGATCAATGATTTGTTCCCGTCCAACAGGGCGGACAGGCCCAATTCATACCAGCGCTGCGTTTCTCCTTCGCCAACCCTGATCTCATCCTCCGCTTCCAGGACGTCACGGTAGCGTTCGATCAGGTCGGGCCATTTTGCAAGCACGTGCGGCAGTGTTTTGCCAATAGGCGCCTGTTCACCCGACAGCCCGATCATCTGCTGCGCGGCGCGGTTGATGTCCACGATCCTGCGATTAGCATCCAAAACGATCATGCCATCCTTCATGCCGTCCACGACAATGTCCCGTGCGATCGGGGCGATATCCAGCAAGCGGTAGTGAAAAACTGCGAATGCCAGCCCAATGCCTGTGACCGTAAAGGCGATCGGCGTCAGGTCGATGAGGACAGGGACGATGCGAAACACAAAGAGGATGTTGGCAATGAATGGCGTCACGGTCGCGAACAGCACCCAGACCATTTGTCCGCGATACTGTGTGGGCCAGCGCAGCAGAGTACGTATGATCAGGAAAAAACCGATGATGATCAACGTGTACGAATAAACGGTATGGATCCAGTACCACGGACCATAACGGGGAACCAGGACCAGGAACTCACCTTCGGCGGAAAGCGTCATCCGCGTCCAGAAAAGCTGGTGCAAATCATTCGTAAGGATAATGACCAATGTGAATACCGGGATAATGGAGAGCATGACAAAGCGGCGCGCATTGATCCAGGTCTTGCGCCCGGTATATTCGAGAGCGAAGACCAGCCATGCAACTGGCGTGGCGACCACGCCGAAAAACATTGCTTTGTCCCAAAAGAGCTTGGTGGAGAGGTCTGTCCCCGCCAGTTCGAAGATGTAGGAGATTTGCCACTCATACAGGATCAGCATCATGATGGAGAAAGGCGCCGCAGCGACCGCCCGCCGGTTTTGCCAGGTGTACAACGCCAGCGCGCCTGCGATCAAAGCGCCCAGCGCGAGCGGCATCATGTTGAGCTGGAAGTGATAAGACATGGAAGAGCCCGGATGTGATGATTTACTGGTCCAGTCGATTATAAACCAGGGGACTTTGGCTGCCGGCATGCCCCGCTTACAAACATGATAGTAACTGGCTTACAAACATGATAATCGCCAGCGTGTACATAGGTAAGTAGGTATATAGGGAAACAAGTAAGCAGGTAGGCAAGTCGTACTCTTACTTATCTACCTGTCTACTTGTTACCTGTATACTTTAATTACTCGTATGCCAGTGTGTCGCGTACAGTGAGACTGGATGCCCGGCGTGCGGGCAGTGCGCTGGCGATCGTGGCAAGGACCAGAGTGAAGATCAGCCAGGCAATAATGCCAGTTGTACCGTAGACAACGGGCAGGGGGGAAGTCATGATGGCTACTCCCACGACATAGCAGAGAGCACCTGTGATGGGAATGGAGAACAGGATGCTGATCGCCCAGCTGATCAAGCCGATCACCATGCCTTCCACGATTACGATCCCCTGGATGTCAGCATTGGAGGCGCCGACGGCGCGCATCACGCCGATCTCACGCGTGCGTTCGAGGACATTGATGCTCATCGTACCCATCAAGCCCAGCCCGCCGACGATAGCGATCATGATCGCCATGACAAGCAGGAAGCGCACGAGAATGTCAGTCGTTGATTTTTGGTCCTGGATCCATTCGGCGCCGAGTTGTGTGGAGGAAAACTGAATGCCATTCTTCTTGTAAAGCGCCTCGATCTGCTGGCTGAGCCTCTTTTGTGAAATTGCGTCATGCTGGTCCGTGAGGACACGCAAGGAATACACCTGTCCAGGCTCTCCAATGATGCGGCTCAGGTATTCATAATTGGTATAGAGCAAGGGCGGGCTTACATTGCCGGTTAAGTTGTATACGCCAATAATGTGCCATTTTGTCTCTTTGCCATCGATTTCGACGGTCAACCAGTCACCGACTTTGAGATCGGGGAAAACGTTCAAGAGGTGATTGCCAATGACCACGGCGTTCTCGTCACCCGTTTCCAACCAGCGACCTGCCGTGATGATGGGCTGGATCAACGTGGACGTTGAAGGTGGAGCAATAAACGCGATTTGCGTGCCAGGCTTGTCTTCATCCATGATCAAAGTGCCGGCGTATTCCGTCCAGCCTTCGACGCTGGAAACTCCCGGGACACTCTGCGCGATGGGCGCAACTTCGTCGAAGCGGTAGTAACGCCCAAAGGAGATATTGATATCCGCCATGAAATAGCCCTGAATATCCTCCATCGTCTTGTCGAACGAAGCCCACAGATTATAGATACCGATGAAGATCGCGCCGCCCAGCACCAGTGTGAACAGGGTCAGTGCCAGACGCGTCCGTTTGCGGAAAGCATTTCGCAGCGAGAGGCGGATCGGGCGCGGGATGAGCACCACACCCTTGTTCACTGATTTTTGCTTCGGTTTTGCATTGCCGCCGATGCCATAATCACTGATCGCCTCGCGCACGCTCACGCGGACGCTATTGTAGATAGGCAGAAGCGCCGCCAGTACTGGCACGATCAGGGCTACGAACACCTGTTGGATCACGGCGCTTGGATATGCCCTGTACGGCAGGGTATAGAAGTTCAAGTATTCTGCCATCCCTCCGCCGAGCCACTCCGAAGCAGTGTTTGCGAGTGGAAAGCCGATCAACAAGGCAGCCAATCCAAAACCCAGGATCAGGACCATATACATGGCCAGGATTTGTGAGTTCGCGCCGCCGACGGCTTTCATGATCCCGATGTGACGCGTTTGCTGTGTCATCAGGGCAGTGACCGTGTTGACGATCAGGAACCCACTCAGCAAAACGGTCATGTACCCGAGGATGGTCAGGACGGAGATGATGCCCTGCGTAATACTATAGGCGAAGTGATGACCTGGTTGATAGACATGCACATAGTAAACCGTCGCACCGGCGCGTTCCACCCGGTCTGCAACGGCCTGCGCCACTGCCGTCACGTGATCCTGGTCGGTTTGGTTTTCCGCGACGCTGATCATGAGTGAATCGTAGCCATCGTACCCACCCAGCCATTTCAATGTTTTAGGCGTCACGTAGGCGTTCATGGTGTACGTAAAGCTGAAGGGAAAGCCGGTCACGTCGTGCATGTATCCGGCGAGCACCAGCTCGCGGCGTTTGCCATCCGACAGTTCGACGGTGATGACATCGCCAGGTTCGTATCCAAGCGTTTTCGCCGAAGCATCGACGAGGATCTCTTTTTCGCCAAGAGGCGGCAGGCTGGTTTCACCCAGTGCAGGTTTAAGCTGGTTGACCGTGTTCGGTTTCGAATCATCGAGTGAAGTAAACCGGATCGAGATCTGCCGGGCGGCACCGGGCTGAACGACATCCGCGTAGGTGGAGCTGCGCCCTTCGACCGCATCCACACCCGGGACCTCGCGCGCGATCTTCACCATTTTGTCATCCAGTGGACCCGCGTACACTTCCGCCTCAGAGGGGCGTGCAGACAGGTAATCGGTGTCCATGCTCTCGATCATGTAGGCGCCCATGTTGCCGGTAAGACCCACTGCAAAGACACCCACCCCGATGGTCAGAATGGTGAGAACAGTACGCGATTTGTTGCCCCAGAAATCAGCCCAGACTTTCTTCCAACGGCTGCTCATGCTATACCATTCCTTTGGGCGAGATTGGACTCTTTGTTCCGGTTCGCCATCCGGTGCAGCGCCTCACGCGTCGCCTCAGACTGCGCCAGCAGTTCATCGAGTTGATCGTACCGGAGGACCAATACCTCCACCGGTCCATGTTCGGAGGCGCGCACGGATGCCCAGTGTCTGCGTTCATGGAATAACCCCATTTCGCCAAAGACTTTTCCCGGTCCGAGCTGCAGCGCAACAACGTCGGATTGATTTTCGCGCGGGAGAATCACTTCCACGGTTCCCCTGGAAACGATGTAAAAGGAATCCGCGTTCGTGCCCTCGGAGATGATCATTGTGCCTGCCTCGTAGGTCTGGCATTTTGCCTGGCGGGTGGCTTCCAGGAGCTGGTCCTGTGTCAGGGTTGGCATCGCTTTTGCAACATATTCGTTGACGATCTCGCCGTCGGTGATCAAAGCCGTGCGGTGGGTCTGCTTTGCCAGACCGCTGTCGTGCGTCACGATGATGATGGTCTTGCCCTGGGCGACCAGTTCGTGGAACAAACCAAAGACAGCCTCCGCGGTCTTGGAATCGAGGTTGCCTGTGGGTTCGTCCGCGATCACGATCGGCGGATCGTTCGCCAGGGCGCGTGCGATCGCGACGCGCTGCTGCTGCCCACCGGAGAGGGCAGTGGGCAGTTTGTAAGCCTGATCAGCCAGTTCCACCATCTCGAGCAATGCCAGGGCGCGCGGCTCGCGTTCGCGCATCGGATAGGTGCGGCAAAAATCCATCGGCAGCATGATGTTTTCGATGACCGAGATGGTCGGCAGGAGCTGGAAGAACTGGAACACGATGCCGAGATTCTTGCCGCGCCAGCGCGCCATCTGATTCTCATTCAACTCATGTACGGCTGTTCCGTTGACGAACACCTCGCCTGAGGTGGGGCGATCGATGCCCGTGATCATGTTCAGTAGCGTGGATTTACCGCTGCCTGATTTGCCGATGACACCGACAAATTCGCCGGCATTGATTTCCAGGTCGATGCTGTTCAGGGCGCGGAAATCTCCAATGGCGGTCTTATAGAACTTATGGACATCCCGCAGGTCGATAATGGGATGGGAGCCGTTTCCGTTGTTTTTTGGCTCATTACTTTTAAAGAATGGAAGTGTAAACATGTATCCTCCGGGTTTCGTTATGCATATGCCAGGCTGTCACGTACACTGATGCGAGTTGCATTGCGTGCAGGCAGAATGGATGCCACGATGGAAATGATTAAAACAGTTGCCAGCCAGGTCGTCACAGCAGACCAATTATATTGATAATCCAGCGTAGCGCCGAACATGGTTTTTCCCAATGCATTGGCTAACGCCGGGCTTGCCAGGAAGGAAACAGGCATGGCGACCAGCCAGCTCAACAACCCTTGCAGCAAACCTTCCATGACAAAGATGCCAAGGATCGACCGCGAGCGCGCTCCCACTGCCCGCAGTACACCGATCTCTTTCGTCCGTTCGATGACGCCGATCGAGAGGGCGCCCATCAATGCCAGCCCTCCCACCAGCGCCACGATGATCGCCAGGGCGAGCATCATCCAGATGACGATGGCGAACTGCCAGTTAGCAGTTTTGCGCGCCTCGGCCTGGGTCTCACTGATGGCGACTTTCAAGCCATGGCGATCATACATCTCCTTGAGTTGTTTGGTAACAGCGGCGGTGAACTCGGGCTCATGGGAGGTCGTGCGCACATACAACACGGACCCCTGGCCGTACTTTTTTGTGGTCTGATACAAAGATTCCAGAGGCGCAAAAATCGTATCCTGATTAAAGCCGCCGACGAACACCGGGTCGTACAAGCCGATGACCAGCCACTCGTCCTTTCCCATTTCGCCCAGGTCAAGCGTCACCTTGTCGCCGACCTGGATATCGTTATCCTCCGCTGTCTGGCGTGTCATCACAACCGCGCGGCCGTTTTCCCCGGGCGTGAACCAGCGTCCCGCCACGATCAGCGGCGAGGAAAAATCACTGCCGGTGGGGATGCCTTGCAGGCTGGTCCCAATGCCGGCTTCCTTGATCAGTTGACCTTCCACAAACAGGCTTGCCGACTGAACCAGACGCAATTCAGACGCCTCCACGCCGGGTATGGTTGCCGCGAGTGCCTGGACCCGCCCGGCTCTCTGGTTCGACCCGAACTGGATCGTCGTGTCGAACTGCCGGCGCCCAAAGAGGTTGTCCAGTGTGAATGTGACGGAAGAGTTCAGGCTCATGACCATCAGGAACGATCCGCCGGCTGAGATCAGCACCAGCTGTGTCAGCAGCAGGCGTCCTCTGTGCCGGAACATGTTGCCCAGGGCCGTTGCATACTGCGAGGAAAGCCAGCGCTGTCCGAAGGCGTCGACCAGGCGGTCGAGCCGGCCCGAACGAAAATCGCCTCCCAGTCCATAGCTGGCGATCGCCTGCCGGACGCTGATCCGGGCGCCGTGTAAGACCGGCGGCAGACCCGCCAGCAGCGGCGCAGCCAGGGCCGAGATCACCTGGAAGGTAACAGCTTGCGCAGAGAGTTCGAACTGGTTGTAATCGATGTTAAAGAGATTCAAGAAAACCTTAGTGACGCTGGAAGCGACCACTGCGCCTAACGGTAAAGCGATAACCAATGCCAACATGCCGTACACTAAGGCATTGACGAGATAAATCCCGATGATCGTACTGGTTCTGCCGCCGATCGCTTTGAGGATACCGATCTGATTCGTCTGCTGTGTGATGAGATTGGAGAGCGTGTTGTAGATCAGGATCGCTCCGACCACGACGCAGATCAGTGCCAGCAGCTTCTGGACCAGCGCAAAACCGTCCATCATGCCGCTGCCCCAATGTTCTTCCGGATCCTCGTAGACAAACGATCCGACACCCACGCCTTGATCGGCGAGCTTGTCTTTAATGAGAGAGGCGACTTCTCTCGCCTGATCGTAGCTGTACGGTGTGACCCGCACGTAGAATGCACCGAATTTGCCCTCTGGCACGTTCAGGCGTTCCATGCCTTCACCGCTCATAAAGAAGAATGCCAGGTCCATGAATTGCGGCGGCGGCACGAACGGATGCCGGATCAGCCCTGTGACGGGCAGCGTCCGTTCTTTATCGTCGATCTTGAAGATAATCGAATCGCCGATCTCCACTCCCAGGAATTGAGCCGCCATGCGTTCGATGGCGAGATCATTCTTTGCGCCGGGCCAGTGTCCGCCCCGCAATTGCAGCAATTCATACTTCTGGAGTTCGAAATCGGGACGCATCTGAACGACAGCCTGCCGCCATTCGTCCTCGGGACGCAGTTTGTAAAGTGCAGTGACCGAGTTGTAGGGTTCGACATCTTCGACGCCCGGCACTTCCCTGATGCTGAGAATAACATCTTTGTCGACGTAGCTTGCCAGACCCACATCAATATGGGTGGGCAGGACGGCACGGTGAGACTCGTTCATGTTCGTCACGAGCAGTTCGCTCATGCCGAAGATCGCGCCCACGGCGAACACACCTGCTGCAATGCTCAGCACCGCCAGCAGGGTCCGCGTCTTGTTGTGCCACAGGTCGAACCAGACCTTGTACCAGATCACGCCCATCTCAGACCTTTTCTTCCCGAAATTCGATGTTTTCCTGCTGATGGCGGTCGGCGGCTTGACTCAGCGCCTCGCGCGTGACCTCGGACTCGTTCAGCAATTCGTTGAGCTGATCGTAGCGGATCGCCAGCACTTCCACAGGTCCGCTCTCGGAGGCGCGCACCGAAGCGTTGGTCTTGCTATTGTGGAAGAAGGCGATCTCGCCAAAGTACTTGCCGGGACCTAATTGCAGAATGACCACATCGGATTGATTGGGGCGCGGTAATACGACTTCCACTGTACCTTTGGACACGATATAAAACTGGTCGTTATCCCTGCCTTCCGTAAGGATCATTGCTCCGGCCTCGTACTCACGCGCCTTGACTTTGTGAGTGGCGGACAGAAGTTGAGCCGGGGTGAGGGTGGGCAAGGCTTTTGCCAGGTACTCGTTGACGATCTCGCCGTCTGCGATGAGTGCAGTGCGGTGGGTGCGTTTGGCGAGGCCACTATCGTGCGTCACAATGATGACCGTCTTGCCCTGTGCAACCAGGTCATTGAAAAGCGAAAAGACCGATTCAGCTGTCTTCGAGTCCAGGTTGCCCGTGGGTTCATCCGCGATGAGGATCGGTGGATCATTGGCGAGGGCGCGCGCGACCGCTGCACGCTGCTGCTGACCGCCGGAGATCATACTTGGCAGTTTATGCTGATGCTCGCTGAGTCCTACTAATTCCAAGAGATGCTCGGCGCGCTGGCGTCTTTCGCGCGGCGAATACTTCCCTGCCAGATCCATGGGCAGGATTACATTTTGCAGAAGGTTGAGGGCAGGCAGCAGCTGAAAGAATTGAAAGATGATACCCAGGTTCGTCCCGCGCCAGATCGCCATCTGGTTCTCATCCATATTGTGCACGGCTGTGTCGTTGACCCAGACCTCGCCTGTTGTCGGGCGGTCGATTCCGGCGATCATGTTCAGCAGCGTGGATTTGCCGCTGCCGGATTTGCCAATGATGCTGACAAACTCACCGGCCTGGATGCATAGATCGATGCTCTTGAGTGCGTGATAATCGCCTGCAGCGCTCTGATAATATTTATCCACACCGCGCAAATCGATCATGTGCGAGTCGCCATTGCCGTTATTTTTCGGTTCGTTGTTTTTAAAAAATGAAAGGGTGAACATAGCATCCCTTGACATCCCCTCTTTCCTTCCATCGCCGCTTATCTTTTCGGATCAGATAAGTGCTCGGCGGCGATGGAAGGGGACCAGAGGAGAAGAATCGTTATTCAAATTTCACTTCGGCGGTCATGCCCCAGCGCATGGCGGGATCGGTGTCGGTCAACATGACCGTCACTTCATAGACCACATCACCCTGATTCTCCCGGTAGGTTTGCCCAATCGAGGAGATCTCG
>JAFGCG010000052.1 GCA_016932715.1 Anaerolineales bacterium | reverse complement strand
CAAACCGGCGGCTGCCAGCGTGGAATACACGAGGCCATGATAGGAGGGATCGGGCGTGTTGAAGTTCTCGAACTTGCCGTTGCTCCAGTCGTAGTTGCCGCCATCCACGATCACGCCGCCGATGGTGGTGCCGTGCCCGCCGATGAATTTGGTGGTGCTGTGAGTGATGACATGTGCACCCCATTCGAACGGCCGGCAGAGATAGGGTGTGGCAAATGTGTTGTCGATAAAGAGGACGAGTTTGTGCTTCTCCGCAATTTCGGCGACTTCCTCGAACGGGAAGACAGCCAGATCGGGATTGCCCAGTGTTTCGCCATAAAGAATCCTGGTGTTCGGCTGGATCGCTTCTTCGAAATTCTTCGGATCGGTCGGGTCAACAAACGTGACAGCGATGCCAAGCTTTGGGAATGTGTATTTGAATTGATTGTACGTGCCCCCATACAGGCGGCTGGATGAAACGATGTGATCGCCTGCATTGCACAGAGTAAAGATGGCTTGCGCCTGCGCGGCATGGCCCGAACTGGACGCGAGTGCTGCAACGCCGCCCTCCAGCGCGGCGATGCGCTGTTCGAGCACGTCGGTGGTGGGGTTCATGATGCGGGTATAAATGTTCCCCAATTCCTTGAGCGCAAACAAATTGGCGGCATGCTCCGTGCTCTTGAACTGATAGCTCGTTGTCTGATACAACGGCACGGCGCGGCTGCCCGTGGTGGGATCGGGCGTATACCCTGCATGTAACTGGCGGGTGGCAAAACCTAACTGACGTTCCTGAATGGCTGACATAATCTTTTCTCCTTTGGTTATGGTTTACCCGCCCTTCAGGAGAGAAAAAAATTACCTCTCCTGAAAGAACAAGAAGAGGCAAGTGTATACCATCCTCTCATCTTCCAGATACATGGATATTGCTATCCTTCTGTCGGAGTTGGCACCGTGTTGTGGTCAAATAGTCGCTTGGTCTATTGGTCAAGTGGTCTTCAACTACCTGACAATTTGACTAGCCGACTATCGGACTAAAACCGGTTGCCGAGGCGTCACAGGGCCGGTCCCTCAGCCTCTCTGGATAAGAGCGAGTATTAAGTTATTAGCGGCGGTTTATATCACAGATTGAAATTGTGTCAAGGGCTATAGCAGATTCTCGTTGACTAACAACTCTGCATTGTAGATCGATCCGCCCGCCGCGCCGCGAATGGTGTTGTGTGACAGCACGACAAATTTAAGATCAAGGATTGGATCGCGCCGCACACGGCCGACCACGGTCGTCATGCCTTTCCCGGTTAAGCGGTCGAGTCTCGGCTGAGGGCGATCCGCTTCGCTGCGGACCTCGATGACGGGCCGCGGGCTCGACGGCAGGTCGCGCGCCGAGGCGGGAGCGCGGTACGCGCGCAGGGCTGCCTCAGCCGCTTCCGGGTCGGCGGGACTCGCAAGTTCCAGGCTGGCACAAACCGTGTGTCCATCGGTCACTGCGACGCGATTCGTATGCACGCTGAACTGGATGTCCGCCAAATTAATTTTGCTGTGATTCAATTTGCCGAGCATTTTGCGCGGCTCCCATTCCACTTTCTCTTCCTCGCCTTTGATGTTTGGGATCACGTTGTCGGTAATATCCAGTGACGCGACGCCAGGGTAGCCCGCGCCTGAGAGTGCTTGCAGGGAAACGGCAAAGACTTTCTTGACACCGAACGCGTCGTCGAACGCCTTGAGCGCGACGGTCAGGCCCGTGCTGGTGCAGTTCGGATTCGTGAGGATGCATCCGCTCCAGCCGCGCTGCTTGCGCTGGATCTTCACGAGTTGAATATGATCTGCATTGATTTCAGGCAATAGCAGCGGCACATCCTCGCCGCGTCGATACGATGAGGCGTTCGAACAGACGGCGAAACCTGCTTGTGCGAACTGTGGCTCGAGGTCTTTTGCAACTTCATTGTGCAGTGCCGAAAAAACGATTTTCGCATCGATGCAATCCGGCTTGGCCGGGACTACAACCATGTCGCGCGCGTAGTCGGGCATGGGATCATTCAAGACCCAGCGAGCCGCCTCCGAATACTTTTGCCCGACCGAACGGTCAGAGGCAGCCAGCGCGGCGACCTTGAACCAGGGATGCTGATCTAGCAGTGAAATGAAGCGCTGACCGACCGAGCCGGTCGCGCCGAGAACGGCCACGGGAATCTGAGAGAGAGACATAATGAATTCCTTTCAGGATGATAAAACAGGTAAGCAGGTATCAAGTACATATGTAAATGCGTCTTGACCTGCCTAGATATTTACCTGTGTACTTTCTACGATCAACTCATGCAGTGCCTTGACTGCATTTTCCGTATCCTCCGTCTCGACCACCATACTGATCGAAACGTCGGACGAACCGTGGGCGATCGCCAGGACATTGATCTCGCGCTCACCCAGCTTGCCGAAGATCTGACCTGCGATACCGGGTGTGTTGCGCGTGCCGTAGCCCACCGCCGTGATGATGGCAACTTCATCCGTTGCCCAGACGCGGTCGATATCGCGTTCGGAAAGCTCGACAGCAAAATTCTTTTGCAGGGATGCCAGGACATGATCGGCAGCTTCGGACGGTATCGCAAAACAAATGGACTGCTCTGAGGAAGCCTGCGTGATCAGCGGCACACTCGTCCCCGTGGATGCCACCGCTCCAAACGCCCGTGCTGCGACACCTGGGACGCCGAGCATCCCGCGCCCCTCGATCGTCACCAGCTTTTGTTTGCGGATGGCCGTCACAGCCTTGACCACTTTGTCAGCTTTGTTCCCTTTTCCGTTCGAATGTCCATTGGAGACCAGGTGCGTGCCGGGATGAGATGGATTGAACGTGTTGCAGATCCGCAGTCCGATACCCGCCTCCACAAGCGGGCGGATCGTCTTCGGGTGCAGGACTTTCGCGCCGTAGTATGCCAGTTCGGCGATTTCGCTGTAACTGATCTCGGGCAGCGTCCTGGCAGAAGCCACTAGGCGCGGGTCGGCGGTCATAACGCCGTCGACATCGGTCCAGATCCAGACCTCGTCAGCGGGTAATACTGAGCCAATAATGCCCGCGGAATAGTCACTGCCGCCGCGTCCCAAGGTGGTGATCACGCCGTCGGGCGTCGCGCCAATGAAGCCTGTTGTGATAGCGACGATGCCTGCCTCGAAAAGCGGATTCAAACATTGGCGAGCCTTTTCGGCTGTCGCCTGGAAATCAGGGTTGGCACTTTGAAAATGTGAATTGGTCACGACGAATTCACTCGACTCGATTGCTTTTGCCCTGATCCCCGTGCTTTCCACCACCGCAGCCAGAAGACGGACGCTCATCCGTTCGCCAAGGGATGCTACCGCATCCATGGCGCGCGGGCTGGCTTCGCCGAGCACTGCAATCGCCCTGCACAAATCAACAAGTGTCTGGATCAAGCCACTGATCTCCAGTTTTGTACTCTCGCAGTGCTTTTCATCCCGGATGAGCGCGTTGGCCGCGGAGAAATGTTTTTCCCTCAGCGTAGATTCTGTATCTGGCAGTGAATCGACGTTTCCCTGCGCAGCAAGCGTTGCAGATTTCAGCAGCAGGTCAGTCACACCGGACATCGCGGAGGTGATGACCGTCAGGCGCGGATATTGAGCGCGCGCCTCCTTGATGATCTGACCCGCTTTGATCAGCGCATCCGCCGACCCGACCGATGTCCCTCCGAATTTCATCACAAGTGTTTGCTTTGTATTTGGCATAGTGATTCTCCTCTGCTTCGTTTTTCGCGCTGAGCGGAGTGCAGAGCACGAAGTCGAAGCGAACAAAAACGCCCCACGTTCCGTGAGGCGTTGTGTGTTTTTAGATAACCTTTGATTCGGCTACTTCTATCCAGGCACAAACTCCTCACGGAAAGACCGGGAGGTAGTTGTAGTCATGGTCATACCAAAGCCGTGTGCAAACATATTGGGCGGTATTCTATGCCAGTGAGGGGAATGAGTCAAGAGGGAAAATCCATGTTCGCTTAGGGTCCATCGCTTGTGTTTTTTGTTTTACTTGCTTGCAAAAAACATGGCTTGATTGAATGCTGGTCCTCGGGGCTGCTGCCTGATGTGACTGATTTCTGTCTGACAATTGACCTTGACTTATTTCAAATTAAGCCTATAATCGGGCGAAATACCTAAAGCCAGAATGAATCCAAGATTTGCCCTCTCCCTTATTGTCGTCCTGATTGAGGTCCTTATTATTAAGGATCTACTTTCGGTTAGGATGGCAAAGGTGAGAGTGAAATAACCACACCCAGGTAAAAGCAAAAGAGAGCCACCCTAACCACGGGTGGTTCTTTTTATACCCATTCATCGAAGGAAAAGAGCCATGCGATCAGACACTGTCAAAAAGGGATATGAAAAAGCTCCTCATCGTGCGTTGCTGCGTGCTACAGGGGTGAAGGAAGAAGATTTCGATAAACCGTTCATTGCCATTGTCAATTCTTATGTCGATGTTGTCCCCGGGCATGTGCATTTGCAGGAGTTTGGCAAACTTGTCAAGGACGCGGTTCGTGCCGTGGGCGGGGTGCCCTTCGAGTTCAATACCATCGGCGTGGATGACGGGATCGCGATGGGTCACATGGGGATGAAGTATTCGCTGCCTTCGCGCGAACTGATCGCCGACTGCGTGGAGACGATGATCGAGGCGCACCAGTTCGACGCCATGGTCTGCATCCCGAACTGCGACAAAATCGTGCCGGGCATGCTGCTCGCCGCGATGAGAGTGAACATCCCGACCATTTTTGTCTCCGGGGGACCGATGGCGGCAGGAAAGACTCCCGAAGGCGAAACGATTGATTTGATTTCAGTGTTCGAAGGGGTGGGGGCATATTCAGCAGGAAAGATCGACCAAAAACGTCTGAGGACTTTGGAAAGATTTGCCTGCCCGTCCTGCGGATCCTGTTCCGGGATGTTCACCGCCAACTCGATGAACTGCCTGATGGAAGCCATCGGTCTGGCGCTGCCGTTCAATGGCTCCGCTTTAGCGAAGACTCCTGAGCGGGAAGCGCTGGCGCAGAAAGCCGCCTCTCAGGTCATGACCCTGCTCGAGCGCGACATCAAACCACGTGACGTGGTCACCGCCGAAGCAATTGATGACGCGTTTGCTCTGGATATGGCAATGGGCGGCTCGACGAATACCGTGCTGCACACACTGGCGCTGGCGAATGAAGCCGGCGTGGACTATCCGCTGGAGCGTATCAACGCGGTAGCAGATAAGGTTCCGCATATCTGCAAGGTGAGCCCGGCGGGCAAGTGGCACATGGAAGATGTCCATCGCGCAGGCGGGATCCCGGCGATCTTGAACGAGATCCAGTGGGCGACAGGCATGCTGCATTTCGACCGGTTGACAGTGAGCGGAACGACGCTGGGGGAATCCATTCAAGGTATGGATATCAAGGATGAAGAAGTGATCCACCGTAATGACAACGCCTATTCCAGGCGAGGCGGTCTATCCATGCTGTTTGGCAATCTTGCGCCGAATGGTGCCGTGGTGAAAGTGGGCGGCGTCAGTGAAGCCATGATGAAGTTCGAAGGTCCGGCGGTGATCTTCGAATCGCAAGAAGATGCCATGGCGGGGATCCTGGCGGGCAAAGTCAAAGCGGGTGATTGCGTCGTCGTGCGCTATGAAGGTCCCAAAGGTGGACCCGGGATGCAGGAGATGCTCTCGCCCACGTCCGCGATCATGGGGCAGGGACTCGGCGAGAAGGTCGCGCTGATCACCGACGGTCGCTTCAGCGGCGGGACGCGCGGCGCCTGCATCGGACACGTGTCTCCCGAAGCCGCGGCGCGCGGACCGATCGCCGCGCTCCAGGCCGGGGATGTGGTCGCGATCGATTTAACGAGGCGCAGCCTCGAGGTCCGCTTGAGCGACGAGGAGATCGAGAGTCGCCTGGCTGCGCTGCCTCCGTTCAAATCTAAAACAACCTCCAAGTGGTTGAAACGTTATTCGTATTTTGTCACCAGTGCCGATACGGGCGCGGTGTTATCTGTGGACCATCGACCATAGGCAATCGACCATCGACCATGGTCCATTGTCAGTGGTCCATCGTCCAACAAGGAGCATTTATGAAAAAAGGCGCAGAAATTTTATGGGAATGTCTGGTGCGCGAAGGCGTGGAGGTGGTCTTCGGCTATCCGGGCGGTGCGATCATGCCGGTCTACGACGCGATGTTGAATTATCCCATCCATCATGTGCTCGTGCGCCACGAGCAGGGCGCAGCACATATGGCGGATGGGTACGCGCGGGTTTCGGGCAAGGTCGGCGTTGCGATGGCAACCTCAGGACCCGGCGCGACGAATCTTGTCACGGGCATTGCCACGGCGATGATGGACTCCGTCCCGGTTGTGTTCATTACCGGACAGGTCCATGCGCACCTGGTCGGCGGCGACGCATTCCAGGAGACCGATGTGACGGGAATCACGCTGCCGATCACGAAACACAATTACCTGGTGATGCGTGCTGATGAAATTGCAGAAGTTGTGCGGGAAGCATTCTTCATCGCGCGCAGCGGCCGCCCCGGTCCGGTGTTGATCGATATTTGCAAGAACGCGCAGATCGAACAGGCCGAGTTTGTGTATCCCGAGGAAGTGAAATTGCCTGGCTATCAACCCATGACGCACTCGCCGCGCAATTTGCTGGATGATGCCGTGAAGCTGATCGAGAAGGCGCAGAAGCCGGTCATTCTGTGCGGGCATGGCGTGCTGATGTCGAAAGCCGAGGAAGCGTTGATGCAGTTCGCGGTGAAAACGCAGACCCCGGTGGCATGCACATTGCTGGGGCTGGGTGCGTTCCCGGCTTCAGATCCTCTGGCGCTGGGCATGATGGGCATGCACGGCGAAGCCTATGCCAACATGGCGATCCAGAACTCGGATTTGATCCTCGCGTTTGGGATGCGCTTCGATGACCGTGTAACAGGCACGTTGAAGACATATGCCCCCAATGCAAAAAAGATCCATATCGAGATCGATCCTTCCGAATTGCACAAGAATGTCTATGCCGACGCGCCGCTGGTGGGCGATCTGAACACCGTGTTAACCGACCTGGTCCCTCTGGTGGATGAATACGATCACACTGAGTGGCTGGACCAGATCAATGATTGGAAGAATGAGGTCGATTCGCGCAGCATCATGAACTGGGATGACAATGGCAAGCTGCAGGCGGCGCATCTGGTCGCCGATATCTGGAAGGCGACCGGCGGCGATGCGATCGTGACAACCGATGTGGGTCAGCACCAGATGTGGGTGGCACAGTACTATGCTCTCGATAAACCCAATCGCTGGATCACGTCCGGCGGCCACGGAACGATGGGTTTTGGACTCCCCTCCGCGATCGGCGCGTGGTTCGCGCACAAGGACGAGGAGATCTGGGCGGTCGCGGGCGATGGCGGGTTCCAGATGACCGCTGCCGAGTTGACGACCGCCGTGCAGGAAGGCGCGAATGTGAAAGTCGCGATCATGAACAACAACTTCCTCGGCATGGTGCGCCAGTGGCAGGAATTCTTCTGTGAGAAACGTTACTCCGCGGTCAACATGATCACGCCGGATTTCGTCAAACTCGCCGATGCGCATGGTGTTCCCGCTCGGCGTGTGACCAAGCGGGAAGAAGTCAATGACGCCATCGAATGGGCGCGCAAGACAAAAGGTCCGGTGGTGTTGGAGTTCCTTGTGGAGCAGGAGGAGGCCGTATACCCGCTGGTTCCACCGGGCGCGGCGCTGGACGAGATGATCCGCAGACCAGTGAAGCAGGCGGGATGAACCTAAAATCTATCCTCTTTCCTTCTTTCTTCTTTCTCGATCAGGCAGAAAGGAAAGAAGAAAGAGGAAAGACGAGAGAAAAGGAGAAATCATGCAACATACTTTCATCGCATTAGTGGAAAACAAACCCGGCGTGTTGAACCGAGTCGCTTCGCTGTTCCGTCGCCGCAACTTCAACATCGAGTCGCTCGCGGTGGGGCGGACGGAAAACCCCGAGGTCTCACGCATGACCATCGTGGTGCATTGCCCGAACGGCGAGGTGGATGCGCACAAGATCGAGGCGAATCTGTACAAACTGATCAATGTGATCGATGTCCAGGATGTGACCCACCAGCCTTCCGTGACCCGCGACCTGGCGCTGATCAAGGTCAGGGTCGAGCCCGAACGCCGCGCCGAAGTGAACGGCCTCGCCGAAATCTTCCGCGCCCGCATCGTGGACGTGGCAGTCGACTCGGTCATTGTCGAGATCACCGGAACGGAAGACAAGATCGAAGGCATGACGGAACTGCTGCGCCCGCTGGGCATCGTGGAAATGGTCCGCACGGGACAGGTCTCGATGACGCGCGGTGTGAACGACGGCGTACGCCGCGTCCCGGGCGTGAACGGTCACCGTGTGGATGCGATGACTGAGATGCTGGCAATGACGCCGTAAGGAAGATACACAGGTAGGCAGGTACACAGGTAAACAAGTAACCTGTGTACGTGGTACCTGTCTACATGAATACATTACACAACGAGGAGATACGCAATTATGGCAAAGATTAATTTTGGCGGCGTGGAAGAAGAAGTCGTTACACGCGAAGAGTTTCCGCTTGAGAAGGCGCGTGAAGTGTTGAAGGATGAAGTCGTTGCGGTGCTTGGTTATGGTGTCCAGGGTCCGGCGCAGTCGCTCAACATGCGCGAAAACGGCATCGACGTCATTGTTGGGCAGCGCTGTGAAGATGAGGATTGCTGGGAAAAGGCGCACAAGGATGGCTGGGTCGAGGGCGAGACCCTCTTCTCGCTCGAAGAAGCCGCGGAGCGCGGGACGATCATTCAATACCTGGTCTCGGATGCCGCGCAGATGATGACCTGGCCCAAGATCAAACCGCATTTGAAAAAGGGAGATGCACTTTATTTTTCGCATGGTTTTTCAATCGCCTACAGCGATCAATCCGGTGTCGTACCGCCGGACTTTGTCGATGTGATCCTGGTCGCGCCCAAGGGTTCGGGCACGAGCGTGCGCGCGAATTTCCTCGCCGGCAGCGGCATCAACGCCAGCTTTGCGGTTCATCAGGATGCGACGGGTCGCGCCATGGAACGCACGCTCGCGCTGGGCATTGCGATCGGCGCGGGCTATTTGTTCCCAACCACATTCGAGAAGGAAGTGTTCAGCGACCTCACTGGCGAACGCGGTGTCCTGATGGGGGCGCTCGCGGGGGTCATGGAGGCGCAATATAACGTGCTTCGCAAATATGGTCACTCCCCGAGCGAAGCGTTCAACGAAACGGTGGAGGAACTCACGCAGAGTTTGATCCGCCTGGTCGACAAGAACGGCATGGACTGGATGTATGCGAATTGCAGCACGACTGCCCAGCGCGGCGCGCTCGATTGGCGGCACGAGTTCCGCAAAGCCGTCGCTCCGGTTTTCGATGCGTTGTACGAGAGCGTCGCATCCGGTGAACAGACGAGCATCGTGCTCAAGGCGAACAGTGCGCCCGACTACCGTGTCAAGCTCGACGCCGAACTGCGCGAGATGCGCGAGTCCGAGATGTGGCGGGCGGGGGCAGCAGTCAGGTCACTGCGACCGGAGAATTGGAAGCAGTAGACGCCAGACAGTAGAGAACAGAGAGTAGTGAACAGAGATCAGTGGCGAGTCTCTACTCATCTAGTCACTACTCTCTCCTTTGAAAGGAAGATATCTATGATTAAAAGCAATTATGTGAAGATATTCGACACGACCCTCAGAGACGGCGAACAATCACCGGGCGCGACGATGACCTCCGCCGAAAAACTCGAAGTGGCACGCTCGCTGGCGCGCATGGGCGTGGATGTCATCGAAGCGGGCTTCCCGGCCGCCTCGCCCGACGACCTGGAAGCTGTCAGGCGGATCGCGCTCGAAGTGGGCCGACCCACTCCCGATGATCCGGAGGCGGAGGTGCCGGTGATCACCGGGCTGGCGCGCGCCAACAAGTCCGACATCGATAAAGCCTGGCAGGCGGTGCAGGAAGCTGCCAGGCCGCGCATCCACACGTTCATCGCTACATCGCCGATCCACATGAAATACAAACTCAAGATGGACCCGGAGGATGTGATCCAGCGTGTCTCTGAAATGGTGGGCTATGCGCGTTCCCTGTGTGCGGATGTTGAATTCTCGCCGGAAGATGCGGGGCGGTCCGAGCCTGAGTTTTTGTACGTCGTCCTGGGCGAAGCCATCAAGGCGGGCGCAACGACGTTGAATATTCCCGATACTGTCGGTTACACAACCCCGGATGAATTCTTTGCCCTGATCGAGGGCATTATCAGGAACACACCCGGCATGCACGAGGGCATCACGATCTCCGTCCATTGTCACGACGATCTGGGCATGGCAACCGCCAACACGCTTGCAGGAATCCGCGCGGGCGCGCGGCAGGCGGAAGTCACGATCAACGGCATTGGCGAACGCGCCGGCAACACCTCACTGGAAGAAGTGGTGATGACATTGAAGACCCGCAAACCGATTTTTGGTCTCGAAACAGGAATCCAGACACCACAGATCGCGCGGGTCAGCAAACTCGTCAGCAATTACACGGGCATCGTTGTGCAGCCGAACAAGGCGATTGTCGGCGCGAATGCATTTGCGCATGAAGCGGGCATCCATCAGGATGGCATGTTGAAGCACCAGACCACGTACGAGATCATGCGCCCCGAGGATGTCGGAGTCAACCAGTCCAAGCTGGTGTTGGGCAAACATTCGGGCCGCCATGCGCTGCGCAGCCGCCTTGCGGAGATGGGGCATTCCCTGGATGAAAACGAACTCGATAAGGCGTTTGCACGCTTCAAGGAATTGGCTGATCGTAAAAAAGTGATCACAGACCTCGATCTCGAAGCGGTCATTGCGGATGAGTTCTATCGCCCGCGCGATGTGTATTATCTCGACGGCTTGCAGGTTACCTGCGGCACGATCGGGATGCCGACTGCCACGGTCCGCCTCAAGGGACCCGATGGTAAGGTTCATGTCCAGGCTGCGATGGGATCGGGTCCCGTGGATGCCGCCTACAAGGCGATCGACGCCATTGTCAAAATGCCGAACACCCTGCTGGAGTTCAACATCCACGCCATCACCGAAGGCATCGACGCCCTCGGCGAAGTCACGGTCCGCATTCAGGGCGAGAATGGTCTGCATACCATGGACGCCCAAAGCGAGCTTGTTTATCAGCGTGTCTTTGGCGGGCACGGCGCCGACACCGATATTGTTGTCGCCAGCACCAAGGCGTATCTCAATGCATTGAATAAGTTGATCATTGCCCAAACCGAAGGTCTCGAACCCGCTCACGCAAACCATACTCATGGCGTGATGCTGGGATAAACACAAAGTCTTTCCTCTTTCTTCTTTTGTTGCTTGCAGATGAAGAGAAGAGGAAAGAAGAAAGAAAAAAAAGGAGAATCATCATGAACACACAGGATCAAAATCAGGATGCTGTCCAAACCTCTGCCCGCGATTCATTCCCCGAGCCGCAAACCATCCCGTCTGGCTGGGATATGAGTGAGTTTTCTTCGGCAGCCTCTGCTTCTGATGAACAGGAAGATGACACCGTTGAGAGTTAATCATGTCGTTGCGGGAAACCTCGCGCTGAGCGGAGCATAGCGGAGACGAAGTGCTGTTCGCTTTTCCCGCGTTTCGTCTGCGGGACTCGCTTCGCTCGCCCTCCGCTCAACGCGATAGGGCGCGCAACGACATAACCAAGAACCTTATGCCGAAAACTCTCTTCGATAAAATCTGGGATTCGCATGTTGTTGCTGAACAACCCGATTCCCCTGCCATTCTCTACATTGACTTGCACCTCGTCCACGAGGTGACCTCGCCGCAAGCCTTCACCGGTCTGCGCCAGCGCGGGCTCAAAGTCCGCCGCCCCGACAGGACCCTCGCGACGATGGATCATTCCATCCCGACGACTCCCATCGATGTTCCGATCACGGACCCGATGGCTGCCGCGCAGATCAAGCAGATGGAAGTCAATGCAGCTGAATTCGGGATCACACTGCACGGCATGGACAGCCCGCACCGCGGCATCGTCCACGTCATCGGTCCCGAGCTCGGACGCACCCAACCGGGCATGACCATCGTCTGTGGTGACAGTCACACTGCCACGCATGGAGCCTTCGGCGCGCTTGCCTTTGGCATCGGCACGTCGGAAGTGGAACATGTCCTGGCGACGCAGTGCCTGCTCCAGAAGAAACCGAAAACGTGCGAAGTGCGCGTGGACGGAAAACTGCCGGTGGGCGTTTCTGCGAAAGACATCATTCTCGCGCTCATTGCGAAGATCGGGGTCGGTGGGGGTACGGGTCACGTCTTTGAGTACACCGGCGCAGCCATCCGCGGTCTTAACATGGAACAGCGCATGACGGTCTGCAACATGTCCATCGAAGGCGGCGCGCGCGCCGGCATGATCGCTCCCGATGACACCACCTTCGAATATCTGCATGGACGCGAGTTCGCGCCGAAGGGTGAGGAATGGGATAAAGCCGTCGCAAAATGGAAGTCTCTTCCCACGGATGACGAGGCGACCTACGACAAATCCGTTACGCTGGATGCCTCCCAGCTCGAGCCGATGATTACCTACGGCACGAATCCCGGGATGGGTATGAAGATCACCGATCGCATCCCGACTTTTGATGCTTTCAATGATGCTTCTCAGCGTGCCGCGTTCGAGAAAGCACTGGTGTACATGGGCCTTCAGCCGGGACAATCCCTGCTCGGGCAGAAAGTGGATGTGGTCTTCATCGGTTCCTGCACCAACTCGCGCATCTCCGACCTGCGCCTCGCTGCCGCGCTGTTGAAGGGCCGTAAGGTTGCCGAGACCACCCGCGTGATGGTCGTGCCTGGTTCACAGGAGGTGAAGAAACAAGCCGAGTACGAAGGCTTGGATAAGATCTTCAGGGAAGCCGGTGCCGAGTGGCGCGAAGCCGGCTGCTCGTTATGTATTTCGATGAATGGTGATGAATTGAGACCAGGCCAGTATGCTGTTTCCACAAGCAACCGCAACTTCGAAGGCCGTCAGGGAAAAGGAGGTCGTACATTCCTGGCAAGCCCTATCACTGCCGCGGCTTCTGCAATTACAGGAACTGTTACTGATCCGCGCACAATGCTGGTGTGACTTGGCAATCGTAAATCAAATATGGTTACTGATCAAGTCTGGAAATTGCCTGCCGTCGTGAATCGTTTTCTCGCCCATCGCGCTGCGATCCCTTTGGCGCAGGAGCAGATCGGCGTGATGACCTCGATCCTCAAGTCGCGCCCGGAGCCCATCGAAAGCTTTCTGGACCTGGGCTGCGGTGACGGGATCCTCGCGGCGGCGATCCTGGGTGAATATCCCTCCAGTCGCGGCGTGCTGGCGGATTTCTCTGAGTCGATGCTCGAGCAGGCGCGCGAGCAACTCAAGGAATATGCAGGTCAACTTGTCTTCGAGAACCTCGATTACGGCGATCCTGCCTGGATAAAGCGGATGCAGGCATATAGTCCGTTTGATGCGATTGTCTCGGGTTATTCTATCCACCATCAGGTCGACGCGCGCAAGCGCGAGATCTGCGCAGAGATCTTCGCGCTGTTGAAGCCCGGCGGCTGGTTCGTCAATATCGAGCATATCGCGCCGGCCGCGCAATTGGCGACAGACCTGTTCAACCATCACCTGATCGACGGGTATTACGCCATCGAGCAGCGCAGCGGCGGTGCCCGGACGAGAGAAGAGATGGCAAATCTTTATCTGAACCGCCCGGATAAGGATGCGAACAAACTTCTCTCCGTCGAGGTTCAATGCAGCTGGCTGCGCGCGATCGGTTACGAAGAAGTCGACTGCTACTTCCGGGTCTATGAACTGGCTGTCTTTGCCGGAAGAAAACCCAGGTGAAAAACGTAAACAGGTAGACATGTATCGGGTAAATAGATTTACCTGTCTACCTGATACCAAAAGGATAACTATGGCTCAATTCACAACACTAACCTCCCGCGTCGTTCCTCTCCCGGCGAATGATGTCGACACCGATCAGATCATCCCTGCCAGATTCCTGAAAGTCACCGACAAGAACGGGCTGGCTGAAGCGTTGTTCTTCCACTGGCGTTACACCGATGACGGGTCTCCAAAACCGGATTTTGTGCTCAACCAACCCAACTCGAAGGGCGCGCAAATCCTTTTAGCCGGCGACAACTTCGGGTGCGGGTCGAGCCGGGAACATGCTCCGTGGGCGCTCACGTCGTACGGATTCCGCGCGGTCATCAGCACTTCCTTTGCAGATATTTTTCGCAACAATTCTCTCAAGAATGGACTCATTCCCATCTTTGTCGATGAAACAACGCATGCGATGTTATTTGACTTTGTCGAAGAAGTGCCAAACGCCGAATTCACTGTCGATCTTGCTTCACAAACGCTTTCCTTCCCAGGCGGTTCAGTCACTTTTCCGATAGACCCCTTCAGCAAGGCTTGTTTACTGAATGGGGTGGATGAGCTGGGTTACATCCTGGGCTTTGAAAAACAGATCGCCGAATTCGAGCAGAGACCATAGACCATAGACGATGGGCAATGGTGCATGGTCCATGGTTTATGGTCCATCGTCAGACGAGAATAAATATGCAATCAATCCAAATCTACGATACGACCTTACGCGACGGGACTCAAGCCGAAGGTTTTACCCTTTCGAGTAATGACAAAGTCCGCATTGCGCAACGGCTCGATGACCTGGGGATCACCTTCATCGAGGGCGGCTGGCCTGGGTCGAACCCGAAGGATGCTGAATTTTTCGAGCGCGCTCGCGATCTGCAGTGGAAGAATGCGCTGATCACCTCCTTTGGCGCGACTTGCCGGGTTAAAGGCGGGCCCGAAGACGATGCCAGTATCAAGGCATTGCTTGATTCACAAACATCCGTCTGCACGATCTTTGGAAAAAGCTGGACACTGCACGTCAAGGAAGTTTTGCGGACTACGCTCGCGGATAACCTTCGCATCATCGAGCAGTCCGTTGCCTATCTCAAAGCCAACGGCAAGCGTGTCATCTACGACGCCGAGCATTTCTTCGATGGCTACAAAGCCGATCCGTCATATGCGTTGGAAACCTTGCAGGCGGCGGTCCGGGGCGGCGCGGAGATTGTCGTTCTGTGCGACACCAATGGCGGGACTCTCCCGTGGGACCTGGAGCGCATCATCCGGGATCTCAAGCCTGTTCTCGCGCACCCATTCGGGATCCACACCCACAACGACTCGGAGTGTGCGGTTGTCAACTCATTAACGGCCGTGCGCGCAGGGGCGATCCAGGTGCAGGGAACCGTCAACGGGATTGGCGAGCGCTGTGGCAATGCAAACCTCATGACCATTATGGCTAACCTTCAGCTCAAGATGGGTTATCAATGTTTGCCGGCCGACAAACTAAAATATCTTTACGAACTCTCGCACTTCGTGGTGGAAGTTGCCAACATCACACCTGACGAACATCTGCCTTTTGTCGGCAAATCCGCATTTGCGCACAAAGCCGGGGTCCACGTCGCGGCGATGAGACGGAGTCCGCAGTCGTATCAGCATGTCGAGCCCGAGTTAGTCGGCAACAGCATGCGCGTGGTGGTTTCCGACCTGTCGGGGCGCGGCAACTTGTTGAGCAAAGCGGAAGAACATGGCGTGGAAGTGGAAGGCGAAGAGGTCCTGCCGGTTCTCAACGACATCAAGGAACTCGAGTCGCGCGGCTTTTCCTTCGAAGCCGCCGAAGCCTCGGTGACCATGATGTTAAAGCGACAGGAATACGGCTACAAACCGCCCTTCGAACTGGTGGACTTTTTCGTCAACGTCGAGCATCGTCAGGGCCGCGGCATCTTCGCCGAGGCGATGGTCAAGGTCCGGGTGCAGGGCGAATTGCTCCATACCGCCGCCGAGGGGAACGGTCCCGTCAACGCGCTGGACAATGCCCTGCGCAAAGCTCTGCTTGGATATTATCCACAGCTTGGAAATTTTCATCTATCCGATTACAAGGTCCGCATCCTGGATTCGGATCACGGCACAGAAGCGATCACGCGCGTCCTGATCGACACCCGCAACGCCACGAGCCGCTGGAGCACTGTCGGTGCGAGCACGAATATCATCGAAGCGAGCTGGCGGGCGCTGGCGGACTCAGTGGAGTATGGCTTGATGATGGCACATTGAGTAGAGTAAACAAGTAAACACGTAGACAAGTAAACACGTAGACAAGTAAACATATGGACCTGTGTACGTGTTTACCTGTCTACATGAACGGGAACAACATGGAATTCAAAATCACCCTTTTACCTGGCGACGGCATCGGGCCCGAAGTGGCCTCTGAAGCCGTGCGCGTGCTGGACGTGATCGCTCGCAAATACAACCATACGTTCGAGTACAAGGAACGCCTGGTGGGCGGCTGTTCGATCGATAAATACGGTTCGTCGCTCACCGATGAAACCCTCGCCGATTGCCAGGCAGCGGATGCGATCCTGCTCGGCGCGGTCGGCGGTCCGAAGTGGGATGACCCTTCGGCGAAGGATCGCCCCGAGCGCGGGCTGCTGGCGCTGCGCAAGGGACTTGGCCTCTTTGCCAATCTGCGACCCGTCAAAGTGCATCCCGCCCTGGTGGATGCTTCGCCGCTCAAGCCGGAAAGGCTCCAGGGTGTGGATATCCTTGTCGTCCGTGAGTTGACCGGTGGTCTGTATTTTGGACAGAAGATTCGTGACACGAAAGATGGCTGCGAACGGGCAGTCGATACGCTTGAATATTTCGATTACGAGATCCGGCGCATCGTCGAGCTGGCGTTCAACCTGGCCAAGGGGAGAAAAAAGAGAGTGACTTCAGTCGACAAGGCGAACGTGCTGGAATCATCTCGATTGTGGAGACAGATCGCGGCGCAGGTTGGCCGGGCAAATCCGGATATTCAGCTGGAACATGCGCTCGTGGACAGCACCGCCATGAAACTGGTCACGGCGCCCGCTTCGATGGATGTGGTCGTCACTGAAAACATGTTTGGCGATATCCTCACCGACGAGGCGTCCGTGCTGGCAGGGTCGATGGGGATGCTGCCCTCGGCCAGTTTATCGGAAGCAGGCGTCGGGTTGTATGAACCGATCCATGGCTCTGCGCCCGATATCGCCGGTAAGGGAATCGCCAATCCGATTGGAACCATCCTGTCAGCGGCGCTGATGCTGCGGTATTCATTGAAGTTGGAAGAGGAAGCTGCCTTCATCGAAAAAGCCGTGGATCAGACCATTACCACTGGCGCCCGGACGGCAGACCTCGGCGGCAAGTTAACAACCCGTCAGATGGCGGATGAAATCATCGAGCAACTATAGGAGAGTGAGTTATGGGAATGGAATCCAAATTTATCTGGATGAATGGGGACCTGGTGCCGTTCGAGAAAGCGACGGTTCACTTCCTGACGCCAGCCTTACACTATGGACTGGGAGCCTTTGAGGGCATCCGTTGTTACAACACGCCCAAGGGTCCCGCGGTCTTTCGCCTGACCGAACACTTACAGCGCCTGCTGGATTCGATCCGGATCCTGGGTGTGCTCGAGTTTCCGTACAGCCTCGAGCAGCTGCGCGCTGCCGTGCACGAAACCATTCGCGCAAACGGATTCTCGGAATGCTACATTCGTCCGCTCATTTATATGGGCAACGGTCCGCTGGGGCTGAACCTGGATGCATCCAAGCCGCTGGTGGGGATTGCCGTCTGGGAATGGGGCGCCTATCTCGGTGAAGAAGCCCTGGAAAAAGGCATCCGCATGATGGTTGCTTCGTTCACTCGGCCTCATCCGAATACCATCATGACGAAAGCCAAGATCACCGGTAATTATCCCAATTCGGTCATGGCAAAAACCCTGGCTGTGCGCGCCGGCTTCGACGAAGCCATCATGCTTGATCCACAGGGCTATGTTGCCGAATGCACGGGCGAGAATCTCTTTGTGGTGCGGCATGGCAAGATCTACACACCGCCTACTGCGACGGTGCTGGAAGGCATCACGCGTGATACGGTCATCACGGTTGCCAGGGACCTGGGTTATGAAGTTTTGGAGCAGCCGATCTCGCGCGATCAACTGTACATTGCCGAGGAAGCCTTTGTATGCGGTACGGCGGCGGAATGTATTGGCTTGAGCGAACTTGACTTCCGCAGGATCGGCACCGGGAAGATGGGTCCGATCACGCGGGAAGTCCAGCGTGTTTATCATGAACTGGTGCATGGTCGCGTGGCGAAATACGAAGCCTGGTGCGACTACGTGGGAGAAAAAGTCGACAGTTCGGCCCTTTTGAAGGTCAGCCAAACCAGTTGAAATCAAAAGGCGAGTTCGCAAAAGACTCGCCTTTTGATTTCCGATATGTAGTCCTAAAGCTTATACCGCCGCAGGGATGATCTCTTGTTCTTTTATAAGTGGCGGAGTCCAAAGTTCCCTGGCTTTGGACTCCACTTTCATATTCCTTATGCTTGTGTGGGGGAAACGGCTTGCTGCTCAGCGGTCTCTTCTGCCTTGAGGGTGATGTAGCGATTTTCTTTTTTATCCTGAATAGCTTGTTCGTACACACCGGTCAGCTGCTTCCCCAGCTGATTGACATCAAATGTCTTGGCCTTCTTCAGGGCATTGCTGCTGAAGCGTTTCATCTGCTGTGGATCGGATAGAAGTTTTTTGATTCCTTTTGCCAGGGCATTCACATCATTCTTGACCAGGAAGCCCTGCTTATCGTGCTCGACAATGTCGCGCGTCCCGCTGGCGTCCACGGCTACGATGGGCAAGCCGGCCGCCATGGCTTCGATGGTGACGAGGCCCTGTGTCTCCGTGACAGAGGCGAACGCAAACACGTCGGCAGCTTTCAGATAGCACGGGACTTTTTCGAAGGGTAACGCGCCTGTAAACGTGACGCGTTCAGCGATGCCTACTTCAGAAGCCAGTGTTTCAAGAGTCTCTTTGGCGGGTCCATCGCCGATCAATACCAGTCGCAGATCGGGATTTTTGGAATAGACTTTTGCAAAAGCGCGGATCAGCGTGTCCCAATTCTTTTCGGGAGCCAGGCGTCCCACTGAGATCAGGACCGTCTCATCCTGCCAGCCTTTCTCCTTGCGCAGGGATCGCCAGTCGGCGCACCGGTACGGTTCGAGATCCGTCCCGGTTGGGATCACGGTGTAGCCCTCCTCCAAGCCATAATCTCTCACCAGGATTTCTCTGATGCTTTCCGAAGGGATGATGATATGCTGGCATTTCTGCATGAAGTCCCGCAGCCACTTGTGGACTGCATTTTTCAGGAATTCCTGGATCGCCTCCTGGGGAAAAGGAACATAATGAGTGTATTCCCAATACTGCGTGTGGAACGTGAAGACCAGCGGCAGATCGAGCTCCGCTGCTTTGCGCGCCGCAGTCTGTCCGAGCAGGATCGGGTGGTGCGTATGGATCACGTCCAGTTTGAGAGCGGGCAGCAATTGATCCACAAAGGGAGAGACCGGTAACGCCGCCGCGATATCTCCCGGCAGCGGTAACGGCAGGCTCGGATAGCGGAAAATGAACGGTTCTGTGTCCTTGTATGTGCCATCTGCCTGCGCAAATACGAACACATTGTGGCCCTGCTTCATCAGAACTTCGCGGAACGAGGCTACCGACCGGACGACTCCGTTAACCACGGGATGATAAAAATTGGTAAAAAAAGCGATATGCAACTTTACTCCATAATCTTGTCGAATAGAGGAAGAGTTTTACGCTCTTCCTGCCTGCTGTTCTCAAGGACATGATAGGCATGGATAACCATGCCTGCATTCCAGGTCAGAGGCGCTTCCGGTGTATACCACATACTTGCAAGGGGTTGCCCGTTTGGAGCATACACTTCATTTACCTGCCTGTCGCGCACGATCACTTGCAGGATGCTGGAAACCAGTCTCTGCGCCTCATCGCGATAGCCGGTTTTCGCCAAAGCAATTATATGCCAGGCGCCGATCCAGAACCAGGAGGCGCTGGTATGATAGCTTGCCATCCCCCCGAGAATGTTTTCCGGCGCGATCAACCACCTGGGATAGGCAGGATGGGTAACCCGCGTGGGGACAGGGTCCGCCATCCGCGTTTCTTTCATGACCCTGAGGATGCTTTCCGCTTGTTCGCGTTTTGCCAGCCCCCAGGCAATTGCCAGCAGATTCCCGTCGCTGCTCAACTGAGTCAGTTTCTCGCTGGTGATGAAATAGCCAAGATCGTTGCGCCAAAAATATCTGTTAATGGCACGTGAGACGTTCTCCGCCTTCACGAAATAATAGACAGCCTCCTGCTGCAGGTCCAGGCAGGCCGACGCGAGCGCCATCTCTGACAACGCCTTCCAGTAGATCACGTTTGTGTACAAAACGCGGCCATGTCGTGCGACGGAATCGGCCCAATCGGCAAAGGCGCCCTGGTGCAGCAGGGGGTCCTGGTCAACACCCTTGCGATAATTGTCCAGCCAGGAAATGGCTGCCTTCAATTCTTCCCAGTGTTTTTCAAGGAAGGCTAAATTTCCTGTTGCCTGTGTGTACTCCAGCGCAGCGATGACCAGGAGTGCCTGTCCGTCCAGGGATGGAGCGCCATGCGCGCTCAGGTACTTGGGTCTGAGCAGCATTTCGGTGGGTTGTTCACGCCCAAAAAAGGAATGCATGAAGCGGGTAATAACGTTCAGGGAATGCAGCTTGACCGGCAGCTGGCCTTCACTCGTTTGATGCCATAGGAAGGCTTCCAGGGTTTCTTTGATAGGGTTGTATTGCTTTAAAGCAAGCAGTCCATAGGCAGCGAAACTAAAATCACGCGCCCAGCTTTCGGAGAAATTGCGATAGCCCGCATGGACGATTTCCTTGTTCAGTTTATGTGTCAGGCGGCGAGTTTGAATCCCGGAGCGCAGGCTCTCCGTGGAAATGAATATTGCCTGGGCTTCCTCGTTTTCGAATTCTTCCCTTTCTGAAAGGATCGCTTTGGAGGTCAAACGCGGACGGCGCAGAATCCCAGAAAGATACTGGAAGGTAAGCAGCGAAGCCATGCCTGTTATTGTTCCAAACAATGCTCCGCTCCAAAAGCCATATTCCGGATAGACTCTTTGTTGTTTGCTCATTCGGCCCGATCGGTGTTAAACAACATCCAGTTCATTGATCACGCTTGTCATGCCTCCATGCTGCGGGCGGGTTCTTCAGCTCTGTCTCTGGCAGCAGGAGTCGGGACGGTCCCTTTCAGGGTAACAACGCCGTTGTTGTCCAGCACTTCGATTCCATAATCTCTCATATCACGGTCGTCCATGAACGCCGCCTGTATTTGATGTTGTAGATTATAAATTGGCTCGTTCAAATATTCTTTTTCCTTTCTAAACCGTAAATAATAAAACCGTAAAGAACAACGTGAGCAGCGCCGGGGGACCAGATATCGCTGACAGTTGCCAGGACACAAAATTGGCTGCACTCTCAGGGCGTCTGCGCGGCGTAGCGCAATATTGCTGCCAGATCACCATCGCCCGGCAACTGCTCGCGTGGCACAGCAAAAACTTGCCCGGAATTCAAAATCGTTTCCACGGCTGCAAAATCGAGCAGGTCCCCATTTTCCGGACTGGGTTGAGATGCCCGATTCACCTTATGGTTTGTCTCATCAAATCGTCCCCAGACCTGGACGCCCAGCGGAACAAACAAAGTTTCCACCTGTCCAAACCTGGCGGCTTTTACGGCCGTGCTTAAGTCATTGGTTACCTGGGCGCTTTGCTGTCCCTTTAATTGCTGGTATTTTTCGAAGGCACTCTTCCGGCCTTCCTCAAAAACGGGCTTAACGATTTTCCAGGCCTGCTCATGCAATTCGCTCAGATCTTCCCGGTCAGGATTTCCCGTGATACCGTCTTCCAATACATTTTGATAGCTGTTCGCTTCGCGATATATGGGCAGAAGATAGTCAACACCTGCCAGAATTATCGGGATAGTCTTATCTTCGATCAGAGTGTTCACTCCCTGATTGACCGCCTGGAAAAAACGCAAAATATTGTTTTTCTGTTCATCGGCGGGGTCGTGCCCGTGAAAGATCGCTGCCCCGCCTTGCGCTTTATTTCCGCCCCCGGAACTTGAATGTAAATCCAGGTGCTTTTCAGGGTCATCTGTCGACAAGGTTTCCACTATGCTGGTGGGGAAGTTTAATTCGATCTCGCTGATCGCATCGGGGGTTCCCTGAAACAAGCGGACATTGTTCAAACTGAGCGCCAGGATGTAAAACTTCCCGCCTCTGCCAAGCAGCGGTAACAGGGGTTTGATATGGAAGCTGTTTGCAATGACCAAAAGTTCTTCAAATTGGGCCGGCAGACGGTAGATCGCCGAAAAGTCATTGGATAGAAAGACCGCCAGCCCATCGCTTTGATGCCGCCAGAAATTGATTCTCCCTAAGAGCTCCTCGGCCGGTTGCATCAATTTCTCGACCTCGGGTCTGCGCAGGCCATTCGCCAGCAGTTTCGCTTGCGCCTCAGCCAGCAAGTTCTTGAGGCGGATGGGATCCTGCTGTTGCTCCCGTCCAACTCGATGGGTCGGCATGTATAGAGAGACAGACCATTTCCCCTGTTGTGCGATCAAAGATTTCAAATCAACTGGATTCAAAATATCCATCCGTAATACTCCTTTCCTGCCAGGATTTAGGCGTCTGCTGCACTGAGCTGATCCTTCTCCCAGCCTTCAATGGCTGCACTTAGATGTGCGCCAAACAGTGTGATCAGTGAAATGATATAGATCAGGAACAAAAAAGCCACGATGGCTCCTAAAGATCCGTAAACCAATTGGTACTGCCCAAAGCTGCTGTCGAGATACCAGCTGAATCCGGCGGTGGCCGCCTTCCATGCAAGCGAAGCGATCAATGCTCCCCAGAATGTTGCGCTCCATCTGACCCGCGGGGTTGGAATCCAATGATAGAACGTCAGAAACACCAGGAAAATCGTCAGCCAGGAACCAAAGCCCGAGATGAGCCTGAGCAGGACCAGGGCGGAGGAGGAGGCGTGAGCAATATTTGTAAACGGCAGCCTGGCTGTCATCCAACTCAGAGCAAGAGACAAAATGATCAATCCGATCAAGCCAAGGATCATCCATAATCCGACCAGGCGCCTCTGCAAAAAGCTGCGACGGGAGGCGTTCGGCCATGCCAGGTTGATGTTATATGCCAGGTTGGTGAACATCCCGGAAGCGGACCAGAGCAGGATCAGGATGCTGGAGATCCCGACTGTTCCACGTGCTTCCAGTACCTGACGCAGGTTTTCATCGATGATCTCTGTCGAAATCGGGAGGGTTTGCTGCACAAATTGCGTCACAGTATTGAACACCTCGCTGCTGTCGAGGAAGTAACTTCCCGCCACAACAAAAACAAGCAGGAGAGGAAAGATCGAAAAAAGTGTGTAGTAAGCCAGGCTGGCTGAGGCTTGCGCGGCTTGTTTTTCTGTAAAAGTTCTCAAGGCGTTTTTTAGGATATCGAAACGCTTTCCGCTGAGATGATTTATGTCTTGATAGAACTCTTTTAGGTTCATGATGATCCCGGCGTCCTCCGTCTCTGTGGTTGGTTAGGTGTGTTGAAAATCCTTTTGGAGGATCTGAATGAAATCCTTCAGCGATAAATTCGTCAGATCCGCCTCGCAGGAGACTTGCGATTTCATTTTAACGCTGTTGTTGTCGGGTGACAGGAGAATAAACCGCACGGATGGATGCTCTGCCATGTACGCCCCCATCCAGTCACGCATGCTGTTGCGGAAAGGTAAAGATAGGATTACCCATTCCGGACTTAACCGTTCGATTGCAGAAGGCAGTTCTTCGTGATTGGAGATTTCCTGCACAACTTTCACGTTGTCTGCCTTGTTGATCACACGCTGGAGCATCTCCCGCAGCAGGCGTGAATCATTCGCCAGGATGACACATTTTGTAGCCATATTAATTGCTCAACTCTCTTCCTGCTTCCAAACTTTATCATAAGGGTAACATCTGCGCAGGGAAAATTCCATAGATAAAGTCACAGGGAATGGATACAAATGGGGATATATTCTCAAATCAAAAGCCCCGCAAGAGGCGGAGCGGAAGCGGCACAGGGAGGCGCCAGGCTTTCATTTCTTGATAAACGCCAGATAAGCCGCGGCTTCAGTACGGGTTCGGACATTCAGTTTTTCGAGAACGCTATGGACATGGTTTTTGACCGTGCCGACCTCGATCACCAATTTCTCGGCGATCTGCTGGTTTGTGAAGCCTTTTCCAATCAACTCCAGCACTTCCAGTTCGCGCCCGGTCAGGCTGGTGGTGTCGCTGGCATTGTTCTCTATATCGGAAAACATGCGCGCCAGGTTCGGAAGGCGTTCCATCATGGCGGCGGCAATTTGCGGCGAGACGAATACTTTGCCGTCCTGGGCGGCGCGTACTGCTTCAATGAGATTTTCCAGGGAATGATCCTTCAGGACGTAGCCGGTTGCCCCAGCTTCCACATACCGTAACACATGCTTCTTCTCTTCAGTTAAACCCAATGCCAGCACTCTGGTGGAAGGCGCCAGTTGGGCCATGGCGCTGGTGAGTTTGAGCGCTCCCTGATCGGGCAGGCGCGTGCTGACGAGCGCCACGTCAATGGTCTGTTCCTGCAGGACCTTCAGCGCCGCCTCTGCGGTCGTGACGCTGGCAATGACTCGCAGATCAGGCTCGTCTTCCAGCGCCGCGCGGATCATGTTTCCTATCAGTCCGCTTTCATTCACAAGCAGGAGCTGAATAGGGCGCTCAGGTTTCTCCGGTACGTCGCTCATGGAAGAAGATTATACCTGTCCGGGCCTGTTTCTTCAGCAGCGGTCAGTCATAATTTGTTCCCGCGCATGATCGAAGTCATACTCGCAGGCGGGCTGACGAACTGGACGCGTGACCGCGCGCCGATAGTCTCGTAGTTTGATCGTCGGTTAGTTCCGTGGTTGCCTGGTTGGTGATTGCACGACCATCTATCGGACTATTCGACTACTCGGCCGCTCAACCGTCAAACTACCCAACTAACATCCAGGCCGGGTCTTCGAGCACCTGTTTGATGTGAACCAGGAACTGGACCGCCTCGCGCCCGTCTACGATGCGGTGGTCGTAGCTCAGCGCCACGTACATCATCGGCCGGATGACGACCTGTCCGTTCAGAGCGATAGGGCGCTCTTCGACTTTATGTAACCCAAAAATGCCAGCCTGCGGGGGATTGAGAATCGGCGTGCTCAACAGCGAACCGAATACACCGCCGTTGGTGATCGTAAATGTTCCGCCGCGCAGATCTTCAATCGATAGTTTCCCTTCCTCGGTTTTTGCCACCAGATCCTTGATGCGCTGTTCGATTTCCGCAAACGAAAGGCGGTCGGCGTCGCGTATGACCGGCACAACCAGTCCCTCCGAAGAGCCGACAGCCATTCCGATATCATAATAATGTTTGAAGACAAGTTCTTCACCGTCGATCTCCGCGTTGACCTGGGGGAAAGCTCTTAGCGCGCTGATCGAGGCTTTGACAAAGAACGACATAAATCCCAGTTTGACGCCATGGCGCTTCTGGAATTCTTCGTTGTGCCGCTTGCGGATATCGATGACGGCGCTCATATCGATCTCGTTGAACGTCGTCAGCATGGCGGTGGTCTGGGAGGCTTCCAGCAGGCGCTGGGCGATGGTGCGGCGGCGGCGCGACATGCGCGTACGTTCCTCACGACGATCAGAGAGGGCGACGCTTACGGCTCGTTGACGTTCTCCCTCCGCCGGTAATTGCCTCTCGCCCTCCTCTGCTTTTTCCTGCGCTTGAAGATACGACTCCACGTCGGCTTTCGTCACGCGGCCTTCATTTCCCGTCCCCTCGATTTTGTTGAGGTCCACGTTCCGGTCGCGCGCCAGACGCGCCGCCACCGGGCTGACTTGAGGCCCAGCCTGACGCTCCATCTGCTGTCCATCACTGCGCTCGTCTCTTTCTTCTTTCATCTTTTGCGCTTTAGCTGTTTCCGGGGCAGGTTCAGCCTCTTTTGCCTCGTCGGACACCCGCTCTTCCACCTTCGCACTTTTTACTTTTTCTTCCCCTGCCTTCTCATCGATGGTTCCCAATACATCCCCGACCTTCACATCCTCGCCCTCGGCGGCTTCGATCTTTTGCAGGACCCCGGCACCTTTCGCGCCGACTTCGAGATTCACCTTGTCCGTTTCCAACTCGACCAGGACCTCGCCCACGTTGACGAAATCACCTTCCTTCTTGAGCCAGCGCGAGACCGTTGCTTCGAGTACCGACTCGCCCAATTCCGGAACTTCTATTTTTATTGCCATAATAATTTCTCTCCTTCACCACATTATGTCACCCTGAGTGAAACGAAGGGTCTCGCCGCGCAGCGGCGGGATTCTTCGCGGAGTTTATCCTGAGCGAAGCCGAAGGGCTCAGAATGACACAAAGTTATTATCCTCGCTCTTTCACCACACTGGATGTCTGTGCCTGCTTGTCGAAATCGAAGGCTTGTTCGATCAATGATTGCTGATTGATCCGGTACAGCGTCGTGGAGCCTTCCGCCGGACTGGAGCTCTCGGGCCTGCCGACGTAGTGCAGCGTCAAACGACCTTCCACCAGTTGACGAAGGTGCGGGCGCAGATAATTCCAGGCGCCCATGTTCAACGGTTCCTCCTGGACCCAGATCACTCGTTCCAGATTGGGATATTCTCCCAGAATTTCCTCCAACTCTTCCTGCGGGAATGGATAAAGCTGCTCGACACGCACAATGGCATCGTCCGGGTTTTCTTTTCGCAGGTCGCTGGTGACGAGATCCACGTAGATCCGTCCGCTGCACAACGTTAGATTTTTTACATCTGTCTTTTTTCCAGGCAGACTCTGGTCATCGATCACAGGCTGCCAGCTGCCGCTGGTGAATTCCTGTGGGGCGGAGGCTGTCAGAGGATGGCGCAGCAATCCCTTTGGTGTGAAGATGATCATTGGCAGCGGATCAGTTTTCAAAAGCAGCGCCTGACGACGCAGCAAATGGAAATATTGCGCCGCCGTGGATGGATAGGCAACGCGGACGTTTGTCTCGGCTGCCAGCGCGAGGAAACGCTCGATGCGCCCGCTGGAATGGTCGGGACCCTGGCCTTCATTCCCATGTGGGAGCAGCAAAACAAGAGATGGCGTCAGCCCCCATTTCGCGCGCCCGGAAAGCAGGAACTCATCGATGACCGATTGCGCGTTGTTGATGAAGTCACCATACTGTGCCTCCCAAATGACCAGGCGCTCAGGCGCGATGACGTTATAACCCACTTCGAAGCCGATCGCGCCCGCCTCGCTCAAAGGGCTGTTGACGACTTCAAACGAGGCGTCCGCCTGGGGAAACTTCTGTAGAGGTGTGTGACCCTCATTCGTCCTCGCGTCATAAAATACAGCGTGCCGCTGGCTGAACGTGCCGCGGATGCTGTCCTGCCCTGTCAGCCGGATCGGAATGCCATCTTCCAGGATCGTGGCGAATGCCAGTTCTTCCGCGGTCGCCCAGTCGATCCTGGCATTGTCCGGTTTATCCAGCAACGTGCTCCGCCGTTCGACGGCCTTCACCAGTTTGGAATTCAGGAGAAATTCCTTCGGGAATTCCAGCAGGGCTTTATTCAACTCTTTGAGACGTTTGAGAGTTACGGCCGTCTTGACCTTTTGCGCTGCCCCGCGCGGGGGCGGCTTGGGAACAGGTTCGACCAAAGCGGATTGCGGATCGAGCTGGTCATTGGCTTCCTGTAGCACCTTTAAATCTGTCTGCAATAATTCTTCCGCTTCCGCCTGTTGGTCCTCGTTCTGCAACCGCTCTGCCCAGATTTGCCTGATCCTGGGATGTTCATCGATCCTGCGGTACATCGCCGGCTGGGTAAAGCGCGGTTCATCACCTTCGTTGTGACCGTAACGCCGGTACCCGATCAGGTTGATCATAAAGTCCTTGTGGAACGTTTGCCGGTACGCGAAGGCGGTCCGGGCTGCCTCGATGCAGGCGACCGGGTCATCCGCGTTGACGTGGATGACGGGGATCTCGAATCCCTCTGCCAGGTCGCTGGCGTGCAAACTGCTGCGTGATTCGCTCTCATTGGCAGTAAAGCCTAATTGATTGTTGGCGATGATGTGTACTGTGCCGCCGACTCCGTAGCCAGGCACGCGTGAGAAGTTGAACGTTTCCGCCACGATCCCTTGACCGGTAAAAGAGGCATCGCCATGGATCATGATTGGCAGGGAGGCGTTCTCAAAGTAGCGCGGCGCGCCGGGCACATCGGCTTTCGTATTGGCAGCGCGCGCCATGCCTGCAATCACCGGATCGACCATCTCCAGATGGCTGGGATTGGGTGGCATGTGAATGAGCATGTCCACTTTCTGGTCGCGGCGCGGCGAACGGTAGGCGCCCATGTGATATTTGACATCGCCTGTCCAGCCGAGTTCATCCCAGGTGCTGGCGCGGCCCTGCGGGTCGCTGAACTCTGCCAGGATGTGGCTGTATGGTTTTTGGAGAACATGCGCCAGCATGTTCAAGCGTCCGCGGTGTGCCATGCCGATCAAAGTGACACAGATCTTCTCCAGCGCGGCATTCGCAATGACCTCATCCAGCATGGGCACGAGCATGTCCAGGCCTTCGATGGAAAAACGTGTTTTACCGGGGTAGAGGCGATTAAGAAAGACTTCGAACGCTTCCACCTGTGTCAGGCGTTCAAGTAATTTCTTTCCATCCACGCCTTGCCCCGGCGGGCGAAAGCGACCGGTCTCGGCGGCTTGATACAGCCAATCGCGTTCTTCCGGGATGCGGATGTGGCCGTAGTCGTATCCAATCGTTCCACAATAAATGGAGCGTAGGATCTCGATTGCTTCATGGGTGTTCTTTGCCTGCCGCTCGGGCAAATTCACAATCTCGGCCGGTAAGTTAAATAAGTCTTCTTCCTTTAGTTGATGGAACTCCGGAGTGAGCAGTGGGTTGTCTTCTGGTGGGTCCTCCAGCGGATCCAGATGCGCGGAAAGGTAGCCGTAGACGCGGATCGCCTGGGCGAGGTTTGCGGCTCCTGTTAGTGGGAGCAGGTCGCGGGTAGGGGAGAGCGGGGTCGTTGGTTCCAAAGGCGACCACTTCTCGAAGACCCTGCGCGTAGCCAAATCAACAGAATCAGGGTCATTACGATACTGCTCATACAACTCGAGGATGTATCCAAGGTTGGGTCCATAAAATTCATTTTCCAAAGGCATCCTAAAATTTCCTCACTGTCCCTCGCAAAGCGATGGCACCGGCGGGACATCAAAATTCACTTTTTATAACGATGAAGCCTTGGTGTTTGTTTTCAGTCGATTTCCGCCCTTTTTCAAATTCACCACAGACACCGCCCCGGCGGTTCAGTGCCGGGGAGTGCAGGTGTCTGTCGCTACCGCTCTCTCAGAATGACATAATATTTCTTAAGCAATTCCACTTTCTGTCAAACGGCGCATGTCATCGAGCGCGCCCTCGATCTCCTCCGCGCTGACGGGCTGATCGCTGTCGCGATGCTTGAGCTGCCCCGCTTTGGCTTTCTCGATCGCGATATCGCGGATCGCCATATCCCGCTTGAGCGCCTCTTTCACGAGCTGCGCGCCCTGGGCATAGCCGATGACCGGATTGAGCGCCGTGACCACGATGGCGTTCTTCGCCAGCCAGCCCTCCGCCTTTTCACGATTTGCGGTGATGCCGCGCACCGCATCTTCCGTAAACGCGTGCACTGCGCCGATGATGATCTGCATCGCTTCGAAGAGACTGTGCGCGATGATCGGCATCATCACGTTCAGTTCAAGCTGCCCGGCTTGCGCTGCCATCGCAACCGTCGTATCCAGACCGACAACGTAAAACATTGCCATATCGAGCATCTCTGCCAGCACCGGGTTCACTTTCCCCGGCATGATGCTCGAGCCCGGCTGGACGGCCGGCAGGCGGATCTCATCTAACCCGGTGGAGGGACCCGATGCCAGCAGGCGAACGTCATTGGCGATGCGGATCAGGGTCAAGGCGAGGGTTCGGAGGGATGCCGAGAAATGGGCCGCGTCCGCCATGGATTGCATGGATTCAAATAAGTTGTCGGACTCGTATAAAGTGAAGCCCGTCAGCTCGGACAACTTCCTGACCATGCGCGCGTGATATTCCGGGTGAGCGTTCAACCCCGACCCGACGGCTGTCCCGCCGATGCCCAGGCGCCGCAGCCCCTCAGCCGCCTCCTGGATCCGCTCCGCGTCGCGTTCGACCGCTTTGGCGTACGCACCGAACTCCTGTCCCAGCCGTACAGGGACCGCGTCCTGCAAGTGCGTCCGGCCCGATTTGACGATGTCATCGAACTCGGCGGCTTTAGCATCCAGCGCCTCGATGAGAGCCTTGAGCGTATCCAGCAATTCATCCAGCCGCCACAAACAGCCAAGACGGATGGCAGTGGGAATCGTGTCGTTCGTGGATTGCGCCATGTTGACATGGTCATTGGGATGAACGCGATATTCGCCCAACTCCCCGCCCATGAGCTGCGTGGCGCGGTTCGCGATGACCTCGTTGGTGTTCATGTTGTGACTGGTCCCCGCGCCCGCCTGAATGGGATCGACCACGAACTGGTCGTTCCATTTCCCGTCGATGACTTCCTGGGCAGCCTCAATGATCGCCGCCGCGCGCTCAGAGTCAAGCAAGCCAAGGTCGCGGTTGACCTCGGCTGCGGCGCGTTTGACCGTCGCCATCGACCAGATGAATGCCTGGCGAGGCTTTAAACCGGAGATCTGAAAATTTTGAGTCGCACGCTGGGTTTGGGCACCGTAGAGAGCATCCGCAGGGACATGGACGTCACCCAACGAATCACGTTCGATTCGCGCTGCCATGGGATGAGTCTACCATAACTTTTTTGCCGCGGATTTGATGGGTTAGGATTGACGAATCTGATACAATTTGCCCAGCCAATTTCATGAGGCGAATATGCGGAACGCAGGCATCACATTTGGGACGCCGTTCTTCATCAGGTACGCGTGCCTCGGTGTGATGAACGATGTCGGCGACAGGTTTCGGGTGTAAAGTTGAGGCTGGCAAGGTTATTATGGCGTCCGACAGCTTGCTGGCGGTGAGGAGCAGGCTCCTCGACTCCAAAAGAGAGAAATTATGGCAATTCTCGACCCCATCTATGCAACTCCTCTGGCTGTCCAATTGATCCCTCAAGTAGACCGCAATCTCGCGGAGCAGCTCAGGCTGACTCCTGGACAGCGTTCCATTGGCTTGCTGAGCGTGGATAACGACGATGCCACATACGTGTCTATAGATGAAGCGACCAAAATGGCAGACGTGGAAGTTGTCTATGCGCGTTCGTTCTACGCGGGTGCGAAACATACCTCGGGAAAACTCTCGGGGGAGATCATGGCAATTTTGGCGGGACCAGATCCCGCCGAGGTCAGAGCGGGTTTGAATGCCGCGCTCAACTATATGAAGACTCAGGCAATCTGGTATTCAGCCAACGAGGACGATTCCGTTGCGTTTTTCCCGCATGTGATCTCCAGGACAGGCTCTTATCTTTCGAAGGTTTGCAACATCCCGCCTGGGTCGCCAATTGCCTACCTGATCGCGCCGCCGAATGAGGGTTTGGTGGCGTTGGACGCTGCGCTGAAAGCGGCAGCTGTGACCTTTGTTTCGCTGACCATGCCGCCCTCCGAAACGAATTACATGGGCGCGATGCTGACCGGTGACCAGCCGGCCTGTGCGGCTGCCGCCGCGGCGTTTCAAAATAAAGTGCTAGAGGTGGCAAGTCATCCGTTCAATTACTAAACTATGGAGTCGGGGAGCTTGCTTCCCGTCGCCAGCAAGCTGGCTGACTCCAAAAAGGTTTTCTTATGGCAGAATTCGACAACGATCTTCAATCCATTCAGGAAGCCCGCACGCTGGCTACGCAGGCGCGCGAGGCGCAGCGAAAATTCCTCGGCGCCACGCAAGCCGAAGTGGACCGGATCTGCGCGGCAATGGCACAGGCTGCCGCCGACGCGGCGGTCACGCTTGGGAAAATGGCGACAGAAGAAACGGGCTATGGCGTTCCCGAACATAAGACGTTGAAGAATTTATTGTCGTCGCAATTGTTGTGGGAAGCCATCAGGGATATTCCAACCGTTGGCGTCATTTGTGAGGACCCGGTCAGGAAGACCTATGACATTGCCTGGCCGATGGGCGTCGTTGCCGCGCTGACGCCCAGCACGAATCCCACTTCGACGACCATGTATAAGACGTTGATCGCCGTGAAAGCCAGGAATGCGATCATCATTGCACCGCATCCCTTCGCGGCGAAGTGCTGCGCCGAGACCATCCGTATCATGGCTGAAGCCGGGGAACGCGCCGGTATGCCAAAGGGGCTGATCTCCTGTATGACGAAGGTTTCCCTGCAGGGGACGCAGGAACTGATGAGGCACAAGTATGTGGCGTTGATCCTTGCCACGGGCGGCTCGGACATGGTGCGCGCTGCACATTCGGTCGGCAAACCTGCTTATGGTGTCGGCCCCGGCAACGTCCCGGCGTACGTGGATCGTTCGGCGGATGTGGGGCGCGCGGCAAAATATATCGTCGCCTCGAAGGCTTTTGACCATTCTGTCATTTGCGCGACGGAGCAGGCCGTCGTCGCGGACCGACCGATCGCGGCAAAGCTTGAAGAATTGATGAAGGCAGAAGGCGCGTATTTTGTCGATGACAACATCAAGCAGATCCTGGCAAAGAATTTGTTCGTGGGGCATCTGCCAAATCCCAAGGCAGTGGGACGAAGCCCTCAGCAGCTCGCGCAGATGTACGGATTCACTGTCCCGGATTGGGCGCGTATTCTGGTGGTGAAACTTAATGGCGTGGGAACGGAAGAGCCGCTCTCAGGCGAAAAGCTCACAACAGTCCTTGGCTGGTACGAAGCGGATGGCTGGGAGGCAGGCTGCGAGCGCTGCATCGAGCTGATCAATTACGGTGGACGCGGTCATTCCCTGGTCATCCATGCCCGGGATGAAAATGTGATCATGCGCTTTGGCCTGGAGAAACCTGTCTTTCGCATCGTCGTCAATACGTTTGGCACGCTCGGAACGACCGGATACACAACCGGCGTCATGCCTTCGATGACCCTTGGCTCGGGCGGCGTGGGTGGCGCGATCACAGGCGATAACATCACTGTGCATCACCTGTACAATATTAAGAAGCTTGCCTATGAGATCCGCACGGCACCGGAGGCCGCCTTCGCGCCCGGCTCGACGGATGATCCTGCGCAGAGGCGGTTGTTCACCGGCAGTTCCCATTCCGCGCCTGCGACCACCTCATCCAGCATGGATGCGCAGGTGGAGGAAATCGTCAGGAAGGTGTTGTTGGAGTTGAAGAAATAACCTCGCGCTGAGCGGAGCCGTAGGCGAAGACGAAGCGCTGTTGGACCGGCGTCTCGTCTACAGGTTTCAGCGCTGTGCGCCTCAACCCTCCGCTCGACGCGAGAAGTTAGACATCCGATGTCCAATCGGAAACCAGAAACCAAAAGGAGAGTATGACTATGCCCGTAGATGTTTCTATGATAGCCCTGGGAATGGTTGAGACCAAGGGCCTGATCGGCGCGATCGAAGCCGCAGACGCGATGGTCAAGGCTGCGAATGTAACCTTGATCGGCAGTGAATATGTCGGCGGCGGCTACGTGACCGTGATGGTGCGCGGGGACGTCGGCGCAGTCAAGGCCGCGACCGATGCAGGCGCCGCGGCTGCCAAGCGCGTCGGTGAACTCGCCTCCGTGCATGTCATCCCGCGCCCGCATACGGACGTGGAGATGATCCTGCCGCAGAGCACAAAGGGTTCCTTCGGCGGACGGGGCAGCAAGTAGAAACGTAGACAAGTAGCCAAGTAAACAAGGAGGCACATCCTATGTGTTTACCTGTTTACGTGTCTACCTGATACCTGTCTACCTGCCACCTCCTCATGCCGCGTCAACTGTTCACCGCTGAAGATATCCGTCGGCTCGCGCGCGCGAAGACCGAAACTCTCGTGCTGGGATACGACGATATCCTCACGCATGAAGCTGCCGATACCGCCTATGCCCTGGGCGTGAAAGTGATCCGCGAAACGGGACCAACTGTCGGCTTGAGAAAAGAGTCGCCGCCTGTTGTCTCGAACTTGCCGCCGTTGAAAGTCGTACGCATGGGAAATGTCCAGATCGAGCCTTTCCTGGCGGGCATGACCACGCCGGGCACGAACGTCTGGCTGAAAAATGTCGTCGTGACGCAGGATCGCTCCCCGATGGGCGCAGGGTACATGTCGCTCGACAAAGGCGAGATGCAATGGACCCTGACCTATGACGAGATCGACATCGTACTCGAAGGCGAACTGGTGATCACGCGCGGCAGCGAGCAGGTGCGCGGAAAAACGGGCGATGTGATCTACATCCCCAAAGGATCGAGCATCACCTTTGGCACGCCGAACTGGACGCGCTTTGTGTATGTGGTGTTTCCTGTGGACCGGAATGATAAGTGAGCCTGTGAATCCGAATCTTACCGACCTGCTGACTCGAACCGACCGGATCATGTCCGGAGCGAATGGCCGAGGCGCGGACCCCAATTCAGCGCGCCCCTCGCGCGACTCTGTCCATGTCGGCGTGGATTTGGGTACAGCGTACACTGTGCTGGCTGTTCTCGATGAGAACTATCAACCGATCGCGGGCACGTATCAATTTGCCGAGATCGTGCGGGATGGTTTGGTCGTGGATTTCATCGGTGCCGTGGATTTGCTGCGCAGGATGAAATCACAAGTCGAGGAACGACTTGGCTTCGAGTTAAAATCCGCCTCGACAGGCTATCCGCCGGGCGTGCCGCAGGCGGAAGTGCGCGCAACCGCCAACGTCTTACATGGCGCCGGGCTGGATTGCACGGGCCTGATCGACGAGCCGACTGCCGCAAACAACGTTCTGCAGATCAAGGATGGCGCGATTGTTGACGTCGGCGGCGGGACGACCGGGATCGCGGTCTTCAGGAAGGGTAAAGTGGTGTACACTGCTGACGAGCCGACCGGCGGAACGCACTTTTCCCTGGTCATTGCGGGTTCAACAGGATTAACGTTCGAGGAAGCCGAAGCGATGAAGACAGACCCAAAGGAGCAGACCCGACTGTTTCCCCTCATTCGTCCGGTGATGGAAAAGGTCGGCACGATTGTCCGGCGTCATCTTGCCGGACACAAAGTGGAACGAATCTATCTGGTCGGCGGCACGTGCGCGTATCCCGGCATGGACCAGGTGATCCAGGAAATCACCGGTGTGGAAGCTGTTCTTCCCGGCAAACCGTTGTTTGTGACGCCGCTTGGGATTGCGATGAATAATTAAACTGTAGTAACGACTTCAGTCGTTATAAAAGCGACTAAAGTCGCTACTACACATTGGAGCATTATGGCTGATCAATTCTCATTACGTGTCTATTCTTATCTCGACCGCATGCAGCCGCAGTACGCGGCGTTCGTGGGCACGATCACGCAGGGTGACCTTCCAACGGAGGGCATGGCTTCGCTGTACATCGAAGTTGCGCCGGGCAATGAAGTCTTCCGCCTGGTGGACATCGCGGTCAAATCGACGGAAGCCAAGCCGGGCGCGCAGATCGTGGAACGCGAATTTGGTATGTTCGAAGTCCATTCGCGCGCGCAGTCTGAGGTGCTCGAAGCCGGGCGCATCGTGCTGGAGCGACTGGGGTTGCAGACCTCGGAGCGCATCAAGCCGCTGATCGCCTCCGTGCAGATCATTACGAACATCGATCCCTACCAGGCGCAGTTGCTGAATCGTTTCCGGCGCGGTTCGATGCTCGTGCCGGGCGAGACGATGCTTGTGCTGGAGTGCGCGCCAGCCGCGTATATCAACTACGCCTGCAATGAAGCGGAGAAAGGCGCCAACATCAAAATATTGCATGTGTCATCCGTTGGGCGCTTTGGTCGCATGTGGCTCTCTGGCTCGGAGGCTGAAATCCTGACCGCGCGCAACGCGGCGGTCAAAGCACTGGAAGGACTCGAGGGCAGGTCGGAAAAATAAACGATATGTTGTTGCGAGCCCTTCGCGCTGAGCGGAACGCAGTGAAGACGAAGCGCAGGCGAGGCAATCTCCTTGCAGAAGTGGAGATTGCTTCGGTCACTTCGTTCCCTCGCAACGACATGTGGTTTAGGATATGCTTATGGCAAAGATCTTTTATACCGAGCGTGATATTGACGATTTGAAGAGGCGCGGCGTCGACAGCCTGGCGGTTGACGACAACGTCCTGCTGACAGACCTGGCGGTCGAGCGCGCCATGAAACTTGGGATCAAAATCCAGCGCCGTGAGCAAGCCTCGCCGCGCGCAACCCCAAGTCCTTCGGTCAACATGCAGGCTGCCTATCCCAAAGAGTCCCCGCGCGCGAGCACGGCTGATTTGGAGCTCAGGCAGAAGGTCAAAGCCGCGGTGTTGAGGCAGGTCAACAGTCAGGTGGATGAGGCTTTATTGGATGCTGTGATTACACGCGTCCTTGCGGGAATGAAGTAACCTGCGTCTGCAGTTGGGAAATGAGAAGTGAGTCACCACGCCGCCACAAAAAACTCAATTTATCGTTATATATGTCGTATGGAACTATCGGAAGCAATTCATCTGTTGGGGGACATGCTTGGAGAAGTGATCAGCGAACTCGAGTCGCCGGAGCTGTTTGCCATCGAGGAGCGCATCCGGGCGGCCGCCAAGGATCGGCGGGGTGGAAAGCTCGAAGCGGTGAAACAGCTCGAGGCGGAGGTCGAGGCGCTGGACATTCATGCGGCGCGGGCTGTCTCGGCCGCGTTCACCACCTATTTCGATCTGGTCAATCTGGCGGAAGAATACCAGCGCATCCAGCAGCTGCGCGAGCGCGAGAGTATGCTGTATCCCGAACCGCTCAACGAGTCGGTGGGAGATGCCATCGCCGCGTTTAAAAAAGAGGGTGTGACCGGCACGCAGCTGCAAGCGTTGCTCGATCAGCTTGCGATCGAACTGGTGCTGACGGCGCACCCCACGGAAGCCCGTCGCCGCACAGTCGTCTCCAAGCTCCAGCGGATCGCGCGCCTGCTGAATCAAGTCTCAGGCGAGCGCCTGACGCCGCGCGAACGGGAGCAGACGCGCGCTGCCATTCAGTCTGAGATTGCAAGCCTGTGGCTCACGGATCGCGATCGGACTACCCAGCCGGCTGTCACCGACGAAGTGCGCACCGGATTGTATTTTGTGGATAATGTTTTTTGGGACGCCCTGCCGCTTCTTTATGAAGATCTCCAATATGCACTCGCGTCCTACTACCCGGATGTCAAGTCGCCTGCGACCTGGCTGCGCCTGGGCTCGTGGATGGGCGGCGACCGCGATGGGAACCCGAATGTGACTCATCTCGTGACCGCGGAGACCTTGCGGCTTCATCGCGGTCTCGCGGTGGAAAAGTTCCGCAGCGCGCTGCAGGAATTATCGCGCCGCCTGAGTATGAGCGAGCAGCGCTTCCCGCCTTCCCCCGAGCTTTCCGCCTGGATCGAGAGGCGCCGCCCGCTCCCCGAGCATGTCGCCTACCTTGAAAAACGTTATCCAACGGAACCGTATCGCCTTGTGCTTTCCCTGCTTGCCAATGAACTGGCGGAAGCCTCGCGCGACGATATGGTCGCGCAATTGCTCGAACGTACGCCCCACCGGGCGCGCATCACTGTGCAGGAGCTGCTCAAGCCACTTGACCTGATTGCCTCCAGCCTGCCTGCTTCTCTCGCACAGGATGAAATTCACAAGGCTTGTCAGCGATTGAAGATCTTTGGCTTGCAGATGATGCGCCTGGACCTGCGCGAGGATTCAAGCCGTTTGAATGGAGCATTGACGGAGACCCTGCGTGCTCTCAACATCACGTTCGATTTTGCCGAAACGGCTCCTGAGGAGCGTCTCACGCTGCTGACGAAACTGCTGACATCTACCTTGCCCGATCTTTCCGCACACCCCGGCATCACACCGGCGACCGCGGAGACCTGGGCGCTGTTTCAACTGATCAAGCGTGTGCGCGACGTTTATGGAGCAGAGCTGCTGGGACCCTTTGTCATTTCCATGTGCCAGTCAGCCGCGGATATCCTAAGTGTCCTGTTGCTGGCGCGCTGGACGGGTTGTGATGAAGGTTTGCAGATCGTCCCGCTCTTCGAAACGATCGAAGATCTGCGTGAGGCGCCGTCCATTTTCGAACGCCTGCTTGCTTTGCACGTCTATCGGGATCATCTTGCCACGTGCAACAATGCTCAGATGATCATGATCGGCTATTCGGACAGCAACAAGGATGGCGGATATGTGATGTCGAATTGGGCTTTGTATCAGGGCCAGGAAAACATCGCGAAGGTTGCCCGGAAGCATAACATCGCACTGACCATCTTCCACGGTCGCGGTGGAACGATCGCGCGCGGCGGGGGACCCGCGAACCGCGGCATTCGCGCCCAGCCGCCCGGCAGCATCAACGGTCGTTTTCGCCTGACGGAGCAGGGCGAGGTGATTGCCGTACGGTATTCCAACCTGGAGCTTGCCCATCGCCATCTGGAACAGATCGTCCATGCTGTGCTGATGGCTTCCGCACCTGCCAAAACGACCCCGGAGATTCCGTCCGTCTGGCGTACCGCCATGGATCGAATGGCGGAAATCGGGCACAAGGTCTATCGCGGGCTTATCTATGACAACCCGCGCTTCATCGAGTTTTGGCAAACGGCAACCCCGCTGGATGAGATCAAACGTCTGCACATCGGTTCACGCCCCGCGGTCCGCGGCCGGAGCAGCGAGGTGACCAAAATCCGCGCCATCCCCTGGGTATTTTCCTGGATGCAAAGCCGCTTCAATCTGCCGGGCTGGTTTGGACTGGGTTCGGCGCTTGCCTCTGTCAGGGACGACGCCCTCCTGCGGGAGATGTATCTGGGCTGGCCGCTCTTCAAGACCATGCTCGATAATACTGAAATGTCCCTGCTCAAGGCAGATATGGGGATCGCTTCGCTCTACGTGGACCTTGTTCGGGATAAGAAGCTGGGGAGCGAGATGTTTCGTGCGATCCGGTCGGAGTATGACCGGACGCGCGATATTGTCCTGGCGATCAGCGGCCACACAAATCTGTTGGATGAGGAGCCTGTCACGCAGATCGCTATCCAGCTGCGCAACCCGTATGTTGATCCGTTGAACTATATCCAGGTGGAAATGCTGCGCCGCATCCGGGCTTTGCCAGACCCGGAGGGTGAGCAAGCGCGGGCTCTTCGTGAAGTGATCGGCGTCACGATCAACGGCATTGCCGCAGGGCTGAGAAATACCGGATAAAGCTGTAAGGTCCGTGGATCGGTCAGCAGCGACATCTGTCCCTCGTTCCAATGACATTTGTTTTGTAAATGAGCAAATTCTTAGCTTCATATTAGCGTTTCCTAACCCAAACCTGAAAAATCCTGAATGGTCTGCCGCAAGGTTCCTTGTTATAGTGAAACAAGTTACAAAGTGCGGCAGCCGCCAATGCATATACTTTCCCTTGGGCTCAATCACACAACGGCACCTGTTCATCTCCGTGAACGTCTGGCGTTCAGCGAGGAACAGGTCCGTATTTCGTTATCCCGCCTGGCGTGCGGGCGCATGCCTTCCTCGCTGACAGAGCTGGTCATTGTTTCCACCTGTAATCGAACTGAGATTTATGCGGCCTCCAATCCATCGGCATTTGCCGAACTGGAGGCTTTTTTGTCGGATGCGCGCGGCCTGCCCGTCCACGACTTCCATCCCTATTCCTATCGTTTCGAGGACCTGGAGGCGGCCCGTCATTTGTTCGATGTGGCAGCCGGGCTGGACTCACTCGTCATCGGCGAGCCGCAGATTTTGGGACAGATCACGCGTGCCCTCGAGCTGGCGCGCGGTCAGGAGGCCGCGGGACCTACGCTGAATCGACTCTTCCAGGCTGCGATCCATGCCGGGAAGCGTGCGCGCACGGAAACCGCCATCAGCCGCAATCCCGCCTCGGTATCGTCGCTGGCGGCATCGGTGGCGGAGAAGACGCTGGGTCACATCAAAACTGCCAGCGTGCTCGTGCTGGGCGCAGGCGAAATGGCTGAGCTGACCGTCGAAGCCTTGCGCAAGCGCGGGGTGGAAAAGATCCGGGTCATCAACCGCACATTGGAACGCGCCCAGGAACTGGCGCAGCGCTGGGGCGCGGAAGCCGCGACCTTCGAGTTTCTCCAGCAAGCCCTGTGCGAGGCGGATATTTTGATCTCCTCCACCGGCGCGCCGCATATTGTGGTCGATGCAAAAATGGTCAGGGAGGCGATGCGCTCCCGCCGCGCGCGCCTCCTGGTGCTGATCGATATTGCTGTGCCGCGCGATATTGACCCGGACTGCCTGGATATCCCGCAGGTCGAACTTTTTGATATTGATGGGTTGAACGCACAGCTTGAAGATTCGCTGACCCGGCGCATGGACGAAGTGCCGCATGTGAAACGGATCCTGGAGGAGGAGCTTTCCGGTTTTGAAGAATATCTAAACTCGCTGGAGATGCTGCCGATCATCGCGCATATTCGCCAGCGGGCAGAGACGATCCGTGCTGCGGAGTTGGAAAAAACTCTCCGGCGTATGCCCGGCTTGACAGATGTCGAGCGCGAACGGATCGAAGCGCTCACGCAATCACTCGTCCAGAAGCTGCTCGATCATCCCACCCGCCATCTCCGTGCGGAAGCAGCCTCGCAGCGCGCGCCTGAGTATGCGGCCTTGGTGCGCAAACTCTTCGATCTATCATCCACCGCCGCAGACTGAGAAAGTAAACAGGTATCAAGTAGACAGGTAAAGATGAAATTGGTTTTTGCAACTCGCCCCTCTGCCCTTGCTCGCTGGCAAACCCGGTGGGTGATCAACGCCTTGCAGGGAATTCATCCCGATCTCCTTTGCGAAGAAAAAGTGATCAGCACGCAGGGCGACAGGATACTCGATAAGCCTTTGCCTGAAATCGGGGGCAAGGGTCTATTCACACAGGAACTTGAAAATGAACTGCTTTCCGGTGCCGTGCATTGCGCGGTCCACTCCCTGAAAGACCTGCCTGTCGAAAACCCCGAGGGTCTGACGATTGGCTGCGTCCCTGTGCGCGCGGAAGTACGCGATGCGCTGATTTCCCGCGCAGGGTTTACGCTTGCTGCACTTCCCAAAAATGCTGTTGTCGGCACATCGAGTTTACGGCGCGCGGCACAGCTTCTGGCAGTTCGCCCGGATGTGAAAATCGAATCGTTACGCGGGAATGTGGATACGCGGCTGCGTAAAGCGTTGGAGGGTCAGTACGATGCGATCATTTTGGCGGGCGCAGGTCTCACCCGTCTGGGTCTGGATCAGCATGTGACGGAATGGCTGCCGCTGGATGTCATGCTGCCTGCACCCGGACAGGGCGCTTTGGCGGTTCAATGCCGATCCACGGATCAGACGACCCTCAGCCTGCTCGCGGCGCTGGAGGACGAATCGGCGCGCAGAGCGGTCACGGCCGAGCGCGCCTTCCTGAGCGGACTCGGCGGGGGGTGCGCGGTGCCGGTGGCGGCGTACGCCGCAGCGATCAGTTTGACGGGGTTGGTGATTTCAGAGGATGGGAGGAAAGCCATCAAAGTGACCGGTGAAGGCATGGACGCGCTGGCATTGGGAAACGAACTTGCACAGAAAGCCATCTCGCAGGGCGCAGGTGAAATCCTTGCGGCGGGTGTAATGAAATGAAACGGATCCTGATCACTCGCCCGCGCGCGCAAGCCGACGACTTTGCCGGGAAGCTGCGCGCGGCAGGCTTTGAACCCATCTTTTTCCCGGTGATTGAAATCCGACCAATTGAAAATAATGTCGCGCTGGAACGCGCCCTGGCGAAACTGGAACGCTATGACTGGATTGTGTTCACCTCTGTCAATGCAGTAGAGGTTGTGTCTGATATCGTTGCGAGGAGCGGAGCGACAAAGCAATCTCCCAAGGTTGCCGCGATTGGCCCGAAGACAGCGGAGGCACTGCGTAGGCGCGGCATCACGCTCGACTTTGTCCCCGATGAGTATGTCGCCGAGGCGATTTTGCCCGGGCTGGGAGATGTGCGCGGCAAGTGGGTCCTGCTGCCGCGCGCCGAAATTGCGCGCAAGGCACTGCCTGAAGCGATTAAAGAAGCGGGTGGTATTCCACATGAAGTTGCTGTCTATCAAACACTACCTGCTCAGCCTGAGCCCGAGGGACTCGCGGCGCTGCAATCGGGTGTGGATATTGTCACTTTAACCAGTCCGTCGACTGTGCAGAACTTCATGGCGATCGCGCGGCAAAGCGGACTGGATCCGTTGCGCCTGCCAGGAAATCCCTTGTTCGCCTGTATTGGTCCCATCACCGAACAGGCGGCGCGCGAGGATGGGCTGGTCGATTTGGTAGTTGCCAGGGAATATACAACGGAAGGATTAATTGAAGTTATTCGTAATTTGGAGGTGTCATGACTCTGCTTGAAAATCGGGAATCGTTAATCGCAAATCGTAAATCGCCAACACTTGCACCTGGCGCAAGTGCAGGTGTCGTAAATCGGAAATCGAAAATCGCGCATCGTCCGAGGCGCTTACGCGCGACGCCTGCGTTACGTGCCATGGTGCGCGAAACTGAACTCAACCCACGCGATTTTATCTATCCATTGTTCGTGCGGCATGGACCGGGGCGCAGCGAGATCCGCTCGATGCCGGGCATCTGCCAACTGTCGGTGGAGGAAGCGGTCCGGGAAGCGGAAGCAGCCCTGAGGTCCGGCGTGAACGGGGTCATCCTGTTCGGTATTCCCAAAGAGAAAGATCCGATCGGGCTTGAGAATTTCGCGGAAGATGGAGTTGTCCAGCAGGCGATCTGCCTCATCAAAAAGGAACTTCCTGAGATGGTCGTGGTAACGGACGTGTGCCTGTGCGAGTACACCGATCACGGTCATTGCGGGATCTTGAATACAGGTGAGCATTTTCACATGAACCTGCCTGAAGGCTATGTCTTGAATGATCCCACACTGGATGTGCTTGCAAAGGTGGCGGTCTCCCATGCACAATGCGGCGCGGATATTGTCGCACCCTCGGGCATGCTGGATGGGATGGTGGGCGCAATCCGCGGCGCATTGGATGACGCGGGTTATGAAAATCTGCCGATCCTTTCGTATGCGGTGAAATATGCCTCGTCATTTTACGGTCCGTTCCGCGAAGCCGCGCAGGGGGCGCCGAAGTTTGGCGACAGGAAGTCACACCAGATGGACCCGGCGAATGTGCGCGAGGCGTTGCGCGAAGCCGCCTTGGATATTGACGAAGGCGCCGACATGTTGATGGTCAAGCCGGCCCTGGCGTACCTGGACGTGATCCGCGTGGTGAAGGATGCCTTTCCCGAATTGCCGATGGCGGCATACAACGTCAGCGGCGAATACGCGATGATCAAAGCCGCGGCGGCAAACGGTTGGATCGACGAAGTGAAGGTCACGCTCGAAACGCTTACCGCGATCAAGCGGGCGGGCGCCGATCTGATCTTGACCTATCACGCCCTGGATGCAGCGAAGTGGCTGAAGTAATTGCTATGTCGTTGCGAGGAGCCGTCGGTCGAGACGTTCCGTCGAGACCAGGCGACGAAGCAATCTCAAGTAAGCTACAAAGATGAGATTGCTTCGCTTCGCTCGCAACGACATGTTGAATGTTAGGAGATTTTATGACTTCATCGAACCTTAGTGAACGCGCTGCTGCCGAACGCAACGCCAGCAACGAACGCATGATTCACGCGGACTTCGACCTGGCGCCCTTTACCATTGCCTGGGAAGTGACGCGCGCCTGCGCCTACGCGTGCGTGCACTGCCGCGCCGACGCCCAACACAAGCGTGACCCGCGTGAGCTCTCCACGGCGGAAGCCAAAGCCTTGATCGAACGCCTGGCTGCATTCGGCAATCACCCCATCCTGGTCTTCACGGGCGGCGACCCGATGATGAGACCGGATCTGTTCGAGTTGATCGCGTATGCCACCGGGCAGGGATTGCGTTGTTCCCTCACACCAACCGCGACGGCCCTGCCAACGAAAGAACGACTCGAGAAAGTCCGTGAAGCGGGCATTCGCCGGATCGCGCTGAGCCTGGATGCGCCTCGCCCTGAAATCCATGACAACTTCCGGCAGGTGCCCGGTTCCTGGCAGCGTACCATGGATATTTTGCATCGCGCGCAAGACGTGGGCTTGAGTGTGCAGGTCAATACTACGGTCTCCAAACACAACGTGGACATCCTGCATGAAATGATCCCATTCATCCAGGAAGTGAACGCTGTGCAATGGTCAGTGTTTTTCCTGGTGCCCACCGGACGAGCCCAGATCGAAAACATGATCAGTCCCGAGCAGCACGAGAAGGTTTTCAACTGGCTCTATGACCTTTCCCAGAGCGCGCCGTTCGACATCAAGGCTACTGCTGCGCCGATGTACCGCCGCGTCGCCATCCAGCGTAAGCGCCTCGAAGCGGACGGGAAGCCCGTCACATTTCAGGGTGCGGGGTTTCAGTACGCCGATGGACTGAATCGTCCTACCAAGGGTGTGAACGATGGGAACGGGTTCCTGTTCATCTCACACATTGGCGAGATCCAGCCTTCAGGATTTTTACCGCTCACGGCCGGCGATGTGCGCACTTCCGATGTTGTAGATGTCTATCGTCACTCGAAATTGTTCATGGATCTGCGCGATCCCGAAAAGATCAAGGGTCGCTGCGGAATCTGTGAGTTCCGTGACGTCTGCGGCGGTCAGCGCGGACGTGCTTACGGCGTTACGGGCGACTATCTGGAAACCGACCCGGCCTGTGCTTATATTCCGAAACAATTTAATGGATCATAAAATGGAAGAGACTCACCGGACTTTGAATCATTATTCGTTGGTTGCCTTCAGGGAACCTTATTGGTCGTTATCATCGAAAGAACGCGAAGAGTTTCACAAAGGCTGGCTGAACGGCTTATGTGCTGCCGCGCAGCGAGTCGACATCCTGCAAGCCACCGAATCGGACATAGACTTGATCGTCTGGTCGGCTCTCCCTGCGGATGACAAACTGGATGCCGCCCGGTTTTTTGAGAAATTCGCCGCAGCGAACAATCCCTATCGACAGTGGATCGATTTGAAAGATTCGCTTTGGGGCTTCACGCGGCCATCGCAATATTCGAAGGCGCGTTCGAAGCAGGAGATCGATCCGCTTGCAGAGACTCGCCGACCTTATCTGATTATTTATCCCTTTAGCAAAACGGTGGACTGGTATCTGATGAGCCGCGAGGCGCGCCAGGGGATGATGAATGAGCATATCCGCATTGGCAAGCAGTACGAAGACATCAGCCAGTTGTTGTTGTATTCCTTTGGTTTGCAGAATCAGGAATTCGTCGTCGTTTACGAAACCGATGATCTCGTCCGGTTTTCCGATCTGGTGAACGAACTGCGTGATACCGAAGCTCGCCGTCACACACTGCGTGATACGCCTCTCCATACTGCGATCTATCACCCCGCTGAGGAGACTCTGCGCTTATGGAAATAAACGATCGCTTTTTGCGTGCCTGCCGCCGCAAGCCGGTCGATGTGACGCCCGTCTGGTTCATGCGTCAGGCTGGGCGTTACATGCCCGAGTACCGCGCGATCCGCGAGAAATATTCCCTGCTGGAGATTTGCTATCAGCCTGAACTTGCTGCGGAAGTGACGCTGCAACCGGTGCGTCTCCTTGGCGTGGACGCCGCGATCCTGTTTGCCGATATCCTTCTGCCGGTCATCCCGCTCGGACTTGGACTGGAGTTTGCCAAAGGAGAGGGACCTGTGATCGGCAAGCCGGTCCGCAGCCTGGAAGATGTCCGAGCGCTGAATCCCGTCGACGCGGAGACCGACCTGGGCTACGTGCTGGAGGCGATCCGCATCCTGCGCGGCGAACTGAAAGGGGTTCCACTGATCGGTTTTTGCGGCGCGCCGTTCACGGTCGCCTCCTACATCATCGAAGGCGGCTCGTCGCGTGAGTTCCTCAAGACGAAAACGATGATGTATTCCGCACCTGAAGTCTGGCATATGCTGATGGAAAAACTATCCGGCATTTTAGCTGAATATCTTGTGGCGCAGATCCGTGCCGGCGCGCAGGCTGTGCAGATCTTCGATTCATGGGCCGGCGCCCTCAGCCCGCAGGATTACGAGAGTTTTGTTTTGCCCTATTCACAGAAAGTCCTGCAGGCTGCCAAAGCGGAGAATGTCCCTGTCATCCACTTTGGGACGAACACAACGACCCTTCTCCCTTTGATGAAGCGCGCCGGTGGAGACGTGATCGGCCTCGATTGGCGCATCCCGCTGGACGATGGCTGGGCTCTGCTTGGGGACGACGTCGCCGTTCAGGGGAATCTTGACCCTGCGCTGCTCTTTGCGCCTCTGCCGAAAATTCAGACGCGTGTCCAGGACATCTTGCGTCGCGCGGCAGGTCGTCCGGGCCACATCTTCAACCTCGGTCATGGCATTTTGCAGCACACGCCGGTGGACAACGTCAAGGCGGTGGTGGATATGGTGCATGAATATTCCCGGCCTCCATTCGCGCTGAGCGGAGCGGAGCGAAGTCGAAGCGGGGAGGAAGTGTGAGCCTTAATTTTATCGGTCTGGTCTCCGCCCTGGCGACGTTCCTCAGCATCTGGTTCGGGCATGTCGCCGTGCGGAAGATCGAATTCATCTCGCCGACCATTTGGCTGCCGAGCACTCTGTTTGCCCTTGTCGGAATTGTGTTTGAATGGCTCTCACTCTCAACTTTGAACTTTTTACTTTCGACAGCCTTAGGCATTATCGGCATTACCCTCTTATGGGACGCGCTCGAGTTTACCCGCCAGCAGAACCGCATCAAAAAGGGACATGCGCCTGCCAACCCGGACAACCCGCGGCATGCACGGTTTATGCGTGAATACGCCTCCGCCACGACGCTTGACATGCTAAAGCGCGATCCGATCGGCAGGTCCGTTTCTCAGACTGAAGCTGTAAGACTGATTACTGGAGACTGATTACTGAATTTCGGATACTCAATCATGAACTTCTTTGGCTTTGCACTTGGCATTTCCACACTTTTCATTATTGGACTGGGGTTTATCTGGGTCATCCGCGGGGAGCGCTATTTTGGTTATCTCTGGTGGCCCTACGTGATGGGACTCGGCATTTTGCTGATTGTTATTTCACTGTTCGTGCATCATCTTTGGATATCTGCTTTGCTGGGTGTGTTTGGCGCCTCGCTCCTCTGGGGCTCGACCGAGCTGAAAGAACAGGCTGTCCGTGCTGAGATTGGCTGGTATCCGTTTAATGATAAAAAGATCCTGCCGCCTCTGGCAAGAATAATTCGGAAATGGAAGGCTCCACATCTATGATCGGTTTATTGGTAATGGCTTACGGCGGTCCAGACAATCTTGATGAAGTTGAACCCTACCTCATGGATGTGCGTGGGTATCGGCCCACCTCGCCGGAGATCGTTCACGAGGTGCGCGAACGCTACCGCGAAATTGGCGGACGCTCGCCGATCCTCGAACGGACCCAGGCGCAGGCAGATGCGCTTGAATCAGCATTGAACGCGCAAGGCGGGGACTTCAAGGCTTTTGTCGGCATGAAGCACTGGCATCCGTTCATTAAAGATGCTCTTACTCAGATGTGCAATCAGCGAATTGACCGCGCGGTTGGGATCGTCATGGCGCCGCATTATTCGCGGATAAGCATCGAAGTCTATTTCAAAAAGGTCGACGAGGCGAACCTGGGCATCCAGGTTGCCCGGATCGATGATTGGCATTTGCTTCCTGAGTATTTGAATGCACTTGCCGGGCGCGTCCGGAGCGCGCTGGAACGTTTTCCTGAATCGGAGCGCGCCGATGTCCCGATCATTTTTACGGCGCACAGCCTTCCGGAACGCATTCTCGAATGGGAGGATCCATATCCAAAGCAATTGCGGGAGACGGTTGCCGGGGTGATGAAACTTCTGGGTCCTCATCCGCATGAATTTGCCTTTCAATCTGCCGCCATCTCGACCGAACCCTGGCTGGGTCCCGATGCGTCGGAACCGATCAATCGCCTTGCTGACGAAGGCAAGCGGAATATGTTGATCTGCCCAATTGGCTTTGTCTGTGAGCATGTCGAGATTCTTTATGACATCGACGTTGTCTATCAAAGCCTTGCGCAGACATTGGGCGTTCGGCTGGAGCGCATCGAGATGCTGAACGATGAACCGGAGATGATCTCCGGTCTGGTTCGACTTGTGCGCGACGCTGCGAAGGAACAAAATTGGCTATGACAAAGATCGCGATTGTTGGCGGCGGCATCGCCGGGCTTTCCGCTGCCTATTACGCTCGTAAAAAATTCCCTGAGGCGGAGATCACCCTGCTCGAATCATCTGACCGCTGGGGCGGCAAGATCACGACAGACCGTCTCGCGTTCGACGACGGTCAGTTTGTTATCGAAGGCGGGCCCGATACCTTTCTCGCCACCAAGCCCTGGGGCGTTGCACTTTGTAAAGAACTTGGACTCAGTGACCGGCTGCATGGGACAAATCCGCACAAGAAGAATACGTATGTCTTGAATCGTAATCGCCTGCTGCCTCTCCCGGATGGACTGGCGATGATGATTCCCACCAATATCGAAGCCATTCTCAAATCGCGCCTTGTCTCGTGGTTCAGCAAAGCCCGCATGGGGCTCGATTTTCTGCTCCCCGCGAAAGCTGTCAATGGCGATGAAAGCCTGGGAGCGTTCGTCAGCCGCCGACTGGGGCGCGAAGCGTATGAGAATCTGATCGAGCCGCTCATGTCCGGTATCTACGCGGGTGACGGCGACGCGCTCAGTCTCGCCTCCACGTTTCCGTATCTGCGTGACCTCGAACTCAAATACGGTTCGCTTGCACGGGGCGCGCTCACAATGCGGCGTCAATCGAATGGCAAATCTGTGCAAGGTTCGCGCTCTGCTTTCCTGACCCCGACAACAGGTCTCGCGGAAATTGTCGAGAAACTTGTCGAATATCTTGCGGCAAACGACGTGACGCTTCGTCTCAACACGCGCGCCATCTCTTTGAAACACCTGACACCTGACAGATGGAACCTGGAACTTGACACTGGCAAACTATTCACTGCCAACAGAATTGTCATTGCTGCCCCCGCCTTTGCCGCGGCGCAGATGCTCGCCTCCCTCGACCCGTCGCTGGCCTCCGATTTACAAAGCATTCCCTACACCTCGACCGCGACCGTTTCCCTCGCCTATCGCCAGCATGACCTCCCGCGTGATCTGGACGGCTATGGCTACGTGATCCCGCGCCGTGAAGGCCGCCGCGCTCTTGCCTGCACATGGACCTCCACGAAGTTCCCACATCGCGCGCCGGAAGGCTATGCTCTTCTGCGCGTTTTCGTGGGCCGTGCGGGCCAGGATATTCCCTGGCATGAAGATGACTTGCTTGCTCTGGCAAAAGAAGAATTGAACCTGACATTGGGAATTACCGCTGACCCGCTTTTGAGCCGCGTCTTCCTGTGGGACAAAGCCATGCCGCAATATAACCTTGGTCATCCTGAAACCCTCAAACGCATTGAAACTGCGCTGGACAAACATGCGGGTCTTGCCCTGGCGGGCAATGGCTATCGCGGCATTGGCATCCCTGATTGCATCCACTCCGGTGAACTTGCCGTGGATAAGCTATTAGAGAATAGAAGAGTAGAGAGCAGTAAGACTTCTACCCATACTTTTCTCTAATCTCTGTTCTCTGTTCTCTGTTCTCTGTTCTCTACTCTCTTCTCTCGAGGTCTTATGAACATCACCAAATCCATCTCTCTCTTTCAAGAAGCACAAAAGCTGCTGCCTGGCGGCGTGGACTCGCCCGTGCGTGCTTTTCGCGCAGTAGGCGGCCAGCCACTCTTCGTCGACTGCGGCAAAGGACCCTATCTCTACGACGTCGATGGCAACCGCTACATTGACTATGTCCTTTCATGGGGACCGCTCATTGCGGGTCATGCTCATCCGAAGGTCGTGGAAGCCATTCAGCAGGCGGCGGTCAAAGGGACATCGTATGGAGCGCCCAGTCCGCTTGAAATTGACCTGGCAAAGAATGTCATGGAATTCATGCCGAATATCGAGATGATCCGCTTCGTCAATTCGGGCACGGAAGCCACGATGTCTGCATTGAGGCTGGCGCGCGCGTACACCAAACGTGACAAGATCGTCAAGTTCGATGGCTGTTATCACGGTCACGCGGACCTGCTGCTGGTCCAGGCCGGCTCGGGCGTCGCGACGCTTGGCTTGCCCGATTCGCCCGGCGTGCCGGCGGACACGGTGAAAGATACCCTGGTGGCGGATTTCAACAATCTCGATTCAGTCGAAGCCCTGTTCAAAAAATATCCCGAGCAGATTGCTGCGATCATCGTCGAGCCGGTGGCAGGGAATATGGGCGTTGTCCCCCCGGGTCCAGGCTTTCTCGAGGGCTTGCGCGCGATCACAGAGCGTGAAGGGTCCATTTTGATCTTCGACGAAGTGATGACGGGCTTCCGCGTTTACAAGGGCGGTGCGCAGGCACTCTACAACATCAAGCCTGACCTGACGACATTGGGCAAAGTCATCGGCGGCGGGCTTCCGGTCGGCGCGTATGGCGGGAAGCGGGAGATCATGCAAATGGTCGCGCCCGCCGGACCGATGTATCAGGCCGGGACACTGGCTGGCAATCCGCTGGCGATGAGCGCGGGCATCGCGACCCTGGATTTGATCCGGGACGAGAAGGTGTGGCGCGAAATGGAAACGCGCGGCCGCCAGTTGGAGGCGGGAATCGAATCGGCGGCGAAAAAGGCTGGGGTCCCGATCCAGCAGACGCGGGTTGGCACGATGCGGACCACCTTCTTCAGCGAGGTCAAGCCGGTCGATTGGAATACGGTCAAGGCAGCGGATAAAGCCCAGTTCGGGAAGTTCTTCCAGAAGATGCTGGAACAGGGTGTCTATCTCGCGCCGTCGCAATTTGAAGCGGGGTTCTTATCGATTGTGCACAACGAGGATGTGATCGCGGCGACGGTTGCAGCTGCAGCGCAGACGTTCAAGACCTGGTGATCAGGGTTCACCGGCATTAATGACCCGCTGGAGTTTGTCGGTCCAGTCGCTGCCGAGCCAGATCTCGATATCGACCGTTTCGGTCGGGTCAGGCTTGATACGGATCTCATTGTTCCGGGAAATCCCAAAGAGACCGACGAGAAACCGCAGCGTGTAAAGCTTGGGCGAATAGAGAATAATCGTGGTCCGGCTGGGCGCCCTGGTATTGCCGAGCTCTGTGACCGTCAGCCCCTGCTGTGACAAATAGGTTGCCGTCTGCTCCTCGAGCTGTTTCGTATTCGTCCCATTCAGCAGGCGGATACGGGCGCCATCTGCCTGCATCAGAGCTGCCGGATCGCCCTGCGCCAGCGGGCCCGTCGGTCCGCTGGAAGTAAAGATCTCGTCGCGCAGGAGGCGAATCTTATCCGGCAGAGGTTTCATGATGCTGGCATTCTGCCCGCCCAGGATGACCATGCCGTACGACATCATGTTGTGCTCGATCACCCCGTTTTTGATGCTCTCCCTGGGAATATCCCTAACCAGCATAGCTAATTTGATGGCATCCTCTAAAGACATGTTCGTATGAATGCCTGCGGAAAAGGTGTCGTAGAGCCTGGGCGCCCGCGCCATCAGGACGGGGAAATTCTCCGGACTTAGAACCTTCTCACGGATTCCAAAAATCACCTTCTGCTGACGTCTGGCGCGGCCGACATCGCCATCCTTGCAGCCCTGCTCCTGGTGACGGCAGCGGGCGTACGCCAGTGCGACGGTTCCATTCAGGTGCCGCATCCCGCAGCAGGTAATTTTGACCTTTGGGAAGTCTGTGCCGTGCGACATGGGATCCAGCACCATCGTTTCGTCGTTGTAAATATCCACCCCACCGATCAAATCGATGATATCCACAAATGTATCGAAGTCGACCTGTACATAGTAGTCAACCGGCACGCCGATAAAATGGGAGACCGTTTTCATGGTCAGTGCCGGACCGCCACCGGGCAGTTTGGAACCCCTGCCAAGCGTCCAGGCGGTGTTGATCCGGCTGTAACCGAAGCCCGGGATATTCACCCACATATCGCGTGGGATGGAAAGCATCCCGGCCGTTTTGGTGGTGGGATCCACAGTCAATAAGATCAGCGTGTCGGTACAAAAGGGGCAATCTTCCTTGATCGGGTCGCCCCCGCGCAGTCCCACAAACAGGATGTTGATGCGGCTCGCGCCATCCCAGGTTGGATACTCGGCATCCTCCGAGACCTGCGGCTCAGGCGTCAATGTTGGTTTGGGTGTTCTGGTGTCACCGACAATGACCGGTGGCTCAAACGGATTGACTGTCTCGCCAGCGCAACTGGCTGGGGGAATACCCGGCAGCGAGGTGATCCGCCAGCAAATGGTAAATGTACGGATGAAACTGTAGAGTCCGCCAGCGATGAGCAGCGCAACGCCCCAGAAAACAATTCCGCGAATTAAATGCCGCTGGGAATGGAGTGTAGACATGCTGGGTTCTTTAGAAAATCCGGGAAGGTTATGGACTCTTGTTCAGACTTAATTGTATACCATAACGGCCAGGATCGTGCTTTTGTTCCAAATCGCCAGGCGATTGATTGACATTTACTTGTAAGGAGAGTTTAATGCTCTCGCCAGCAAACTACGATAAACTACGGCTATGGTGCTACAATCAAACTGCGGGAAAGACAATCGGCATCATCAGCGGCATAGTCCAGGTATCTTTTGGCTTATTTTTGTATCGGAGCTGTGTGAACAAGTGGTCAAGGTTCGGAGCAGACGGAAAAGACACCATGAAGAAGATCAGCCTATTAATTAGATTAGCAGATCGCAAAACAAAACTCACGTTTCTATTCCTGGCACTGCTGCTTTTATGGCTCGGACTGAATTATCGCCAGTTGTATTCAGCCTGGGTGGTCAGAAGCGAAACCCAGCGGCTTGTCAATCTTGCCGCAAAGGCTCCCAGTGAATTCCAAAATCCTCCGCCTGCCGAGGATCATTTCGATGGAGAGTTGTCCCCTGATTTTTGGGAATTTACAACCATCAACGGTGGGGGGGAAGTTTCCAATGGAATGGCATGGCACTCTGCTGCGATGGCATTGGACCAATCCCTGACGCTTCAGCATTTTCCCGATCCCTCGTTCAAGGACGAAAGTTCAGATTGGCACGTGCCGGCCGCGGACCAGTACAATAATGTTTCACTGATTGGCGGAAGCGGCTTTCGCCCTTCCGCATCCAGAGATGTTGTCTTGAAATTCACAATGCGGGTAAGCGAAGGATTTTACGGCTCGGCCGGTGTGATCTTTCAGCCGGTTGGCACGCTCCGGGAAGACGGTTTGCTCTCGGAGCAGTTTGACATGTTCGGTTTTGTCGTCATGGGCGAGGAATCATTGGTCATGGGACACAATGGTCCGCTTTGCTACCTTGCCCTCAGCATGATCATGGTGCAGGTAGAGCCGCTGCAAGTCGACGTTCAGAGCCTGCATACCTATGAGATCCGCTTGCACTGGATCGATCAGACGGAGTGGTTGGGCAGCCTGAAAGTCGACGGCGTGACGCAATCTCAGATACCCATGCCTGCCTTCGGACCGGTTGAGGTTCACGTCTGGAGCGACAATGGCGTCGCTCTGTATCGACCGCGCCGCTGGTGGGAGATCGGGCCTGTGATGGATATGAAATATCAGGATGGCGGCGAAAAACAAGTCGATGTGGAGATGATCCAGATCTTCGAAGAAGAGCGCTAGAGATTCCAACATCCAGAGGGCGATTCGATAAGCATCATCCATAAGCCCGGAAACCTGCGTCAAGCGGTTATAATTTGACCGCTATGCCTGAGAGATTACAGAAAATACTTGCCCAGGCGGGATATGGATCGCGGCGTGCCTGCGAGGACTTCATCACCGCAGGCCGCGTCCGTGTGAATGGACAGATCGCCACGCTCGGCCAGAAGGCTGAGCCTCGTGCCGATAAGATCACCGTCGATGGGAAGCCGATCGCCGCGGCGGAGGCGTTGACGTACATCGCCCTCTACAAGCCGCGCATGGTACTATCCGCGGTGGAGAAGGAGCGCGGCGACGAGCGCCAAACGGTGCGCGACCTGGTGGAGGTCCCTCAGCACGTCCATCCCGTCGGCCGGCTGGACTTCGAGAGCGAAGGCCTGGTTCTGATGACGAACGACGGCGACCTCACGAATAAACTCACCCATCCAAAGTTCGGTCACCAAAAAGAATACCGCGTCCTGCTGGCGCGGCGTCCGGACCCGGATCAGCTCGAGGCGTGGAGAAGAGGCGTCGTCCTCGAGGATGAGTATAAGACCGCGCCGGTGGATGTCCGCTTCGAAAGCGCGCAGGGAAAAGGTGCCTGGGTGCGCGTCGTCATGGGCGAGGGGAGGAAACGCCAGATCCGCGAAACCTGCAGGCAGCTTGGTTTGCCCGTCGTGCGGATCGTACGCGTCCGGATCGGGTCGCTGCGACTGGGAAATCTCAAGCCGCGGCAGTGGCGCTATCTCACCCGCGAGGAGATCGATGGACTGAAAGGCAATGAAACGGTCAAAAGGACAGGCAGGCGCTAAGAAGGTAAGAGTTTGTACAGTACAGGTATCTATTTACTAGTTTAATAACAAGGAGAGAGCATATGGTAACTGTTCGTACAGATGTTTTGAAGTTGGGTGATAAATTCGCGACGCTGCTCGGTGATGAGGTCAAAGTGGGAGACAGGGCTCCTGAATTCACGGGAGTGGTAGCGGGTTGGACTCAGGTAAACCCGCTTCAGGAATCAAAAGGCAAAGTAATCATTCTTTCGGCTGTCCCTTCCCTGGATACGGATACATGTGACCGCGAAACCCGGCGCTTCAATGAAGAAGCCGCGAAATTAAGCGATGATATTGTGATCTATACCATCAGCGCGGATACCCCCATGGCGCAGAAGCGCTGGTGTGCTGCAGCCGGTGTGGATAAAGTGAAGGTCGTTTCCGACATGGTGGAGGCAGAGTTTGGCTTGAAATATGGTGCGCTCATCAAGGAACGCCGTTACCTGCGGCGGGCAGTGTTCATTGTTGGGCGCGACGGCAAGCTAACCTATGTCAATTACCTGCCGTCGCTCGGGCAGGAACCGGATTATGACGAAGTGATCCGTGCCGCAAAGGAAGCGTTGAAATAATCTTTGAGTTGTTTGTCGATATAGAAAAACAGAAGACAGGCCATCCCGGTGATGGTCTGTCTTTTTATGCGGGCTTGCAGGGGCAGGTTGGTGCGAGTCTGGAGGCGGTTCGACCGATATAAAATAATCAGCTCACTCGGATATCCCAGAACTTCAGCACGATATCGCTAAGGACTTCTTTGATCTTTTCCTTCTTGATCCCCTGCACCTTGAAGGTGACGACCCTTGAATTCGCGTCGGGACCTGAGAACATGCCGAACGCAATGAAATCGCCGCCGTTGCTGGAAATGGCTCCGGTGATCTTTGCCAATTCGCCGGGCTGCGCCGGGATCGTGACCGTGACGCGGATCGCTTTCTGGCGGGCGCCCATCAGTTCGAGGAAAATTTTAAAGAGGTCGGTTTCCGTGATCATGCCGACCACTTTGTCTGCGCTCATCACAGGCAGTCCACCAATCTTCTTGTCTGCCATGATGCGGGCAGCCTCCTCGATCGGGGTATCCCTGTCAACTGTAATGACCTTTTTCGTCATGACGTTTTTCACCGTCACTTTGCTGATCAGATAGTTCATTTCCCAGACACTCAGCGTGGTGACCGAAGACGGGGAGGCATTCAGCAGGTCTCTTTCTGCGACAATGCCGACCAGCTTGTTGTCTTTCATCACCGGAGCGCGGCGGATGTGCTCCTCCCTGAACATCGCCAGGACTTCATTGATGGGCTCATCGGGTGACACGGAAATCACAGGACGGGACATTCTTTCGCCGACAAACATTTTTACCTCCATGCAATGCAAGCGATCTTTTCGAAAGAACCTTACAAAGACATTATACGCACTTTTGGTTACAAGCCTAGATACGCCTCACGGATGTGTTTGTCCTTGATCAGTTTTCGGGCTTCTCCTTCCAACTCGATCCTGCCTTCCACGATCACGTAGCCGTAATCACTGATCGCCAAAGCCAGCTGGATGTTTTGTTCCACCAGCAGGATGGTCATTCCTTGTTCTCGCAACTGTTTCAAGCTGTCGAACAGCGCTAAGACGAGAACGGGAGCGAGACCCAGTGATAATTCATCGATGAAAAGGATCGTCGGGTCTGCCATGATGCCGCGTGCGACCGCCAGCATCTGCTGTTCGCCGCCGCTCAACGTGCCGGCCTTTTGGGCGCTGCGCTCCTTCAGGCGAGGAAACATCTCGTAGACGCGCTCGAGATTGTGCGCGAACTTGGGTCTGGCGCGCTGGTTGGAGGCGCCCATCTCCAGGTTTTCGTAGATGGTCATATCGGTAAAGAGCTGCCGGCCTTCCGGGACGAGCACGAGTCCCATTTCGGCTTTGGTATAGGCGGGCAGTTTGCTGACGTCCTTTCCATCGAAGTTGATGGTGCCGCTCCAGGGCTGCAGCAACCCCATAATGGTCCGGAGCAATGTCGTTTTTCCAACACCATTGCCGCCGACCAGGCAGGTCAGCTTGCCCTTTTCCAGGTACATGCTGGAGCCCCACAGGATTTGTACTTCGCCGTAGCCGGAGGTGATCTCTTTTACTTCGAGAAGTGCCATGATTACACCTCCTCCTCCAAAAGCTGCTCAGCCAGGCGCGGATCGCCCAAATACGCTTCGACGACTTTCGGGTCACTGGCGATCGCTTCGGGATTGCCCTCTGCGATCTGCTGCCCGTAATCCAAAACGATGATCCGGTCACAGATATTCATGACAGCCTTCATCACGTGTTCGATCATAATGATCGTGATCCCCTGCTCGCGGATCTTCAACACAGTCTGGATCATGCTGTCTATTTCGGAGTGATTGAGACCCGCCAGCACCTCATCCAGGAGCAGCAGATAGGGATGCGCTGCCAGGGCGCGCGCCATTTCCAGGCGCTTCTTTTGCGCGACGTTCAGGCTGCCTGCCAGTTGATCGACTCTGGCTGCCAGCCCGACGAATTCCAGCACCTCGTCCGCGATCTTTGAGGCGTTGCCCAGGTCCTGGTTCTCGTGTCCGAAGCACGCGCCGACCATCACATTTTCCCGAACCGACAGTTCGTTCAGCGGCCGCACGATTTGATGAGTGCGCGCCATGCCCATTTGGGCAAGATGATAAGGCTTGAGGCCCGTCACGTCCTTGTCGCGAAAGACGGTACGGCCACTTTCGGGAGGATAAACGCCGTTGATCACGTTGAAGAGAGTCGTTTTCCCCGCGCCGTTTGGACCGATCAATCCCAGAATCTGACCCTGCGGCAGGTCGAAGGTGATGTTCAACAGCGCCTGTAATCCCCCAAAGCGTTTTGAGACACCCTGTAGAGAAAGTAGGATGGTCATGCCAGGACCCTCCTCAACGTTGGGATGCGATGCCTTAGCCAGCCAATCGCGCCCGCCGGGATGAAGAGCACGATCAGCAGGAGCAGCGCACCGGATACGGACAGTTGAATATCCTTGAAGAATTCACTGGTCACCAGGTAACCGCGCATGCCCTGGTAGGCGAACGCACCCAGGATCGGACCCAGCACGGTTCCCTGGCCGCCCAACATGACCATCACCAAAATCTCGATGGAGGCATGCAGTGGGAACGCATCATGGGGTTCGACATTCCCATTCTTGAAGAAGAACAGGACGCCGATCATGCCGGGAACGATCGCGGAAAGCACGTAGGCCCAGGTCTTTGTGCGCGGTGTAACCACGCCCATCACTTCCGCCGCGTCTTCATTTTCGCGGATCGCCAGCAGCCCGAGCCCGAACTTTGACGTCCGGACAATATGACTTAGTACGATGGCCAGCAAGGCGAGACCTGCGCCAGCATAGAAGGAGGTTTGCAGCGCCTGTGCCGCGCCCCCATAGGGTTTGTAGACGCTGAAATTGAGCGTAATCCCTGTCGGTCCGCCGAACAGGTCGAAGTTGTTGATGAAGGCTTTCATGGCTTCGTTGATGCCGATGGTCGCCAGCGCGAAGTAGGCGCCGCGTAACCGCAGAATGGCTGTGCCGAGCAGAAATGCCAGCATGCCGGAGGCGAGTCCGCCTGCCAGCATGGCAGTCCACAGGGACCATTCGTTTTCGGTGAGGAGAAAGAGACCGACATAACCGCCAAATCCATAGAAGACGATATGACCGAAACTGACATAGCCTGTATATCCCAGCAATATATTCAGGCTCGACGCCAGGGCGATCGCCTTCAAAATCGTGAACGCGCTCTCCCGGTTGGATGCTTTTCCGGTGATGACTGGCCAGAGCGTCAGAGCAGCAATCACCAGAACAGGGAGGATGATCCCACTGTGTCTATGCCAGATTTTCATCGTTTTGCTCCAAAGAGCCCGCTTGGACGCACAAGCAGGATGACGACAAACAGACCGAATTCAATGACGGGTACCCAGGATGATTCCATAAATGCGGGGATGATGCCTTCCAATATGCCGAGGACCAATCCGCCGAAGAGGGCGCCGATCGGGTTTCCCAAACCTCCCAGGACGCCGATGACGAAGCTCTTGAGTTCGTAGCTCGCGCCGGCGAGGATGCTGAAAGGAAAGAATGTCGCGATCAGCGCACCGGACACCGCCGCGAGCATGGTACCCAGACCAAAGCTGAGTGCCAGGATCCGGGTGGAAGGAATGCCCATCAACTCTGCCGCGGCGCGGTTATTCGCGACGGCACGGATGTATTTTCCCGGGCGCGTTCTATATAAAAACAGATATAAGCCGCCGGTGAAAAGCATGGCAACCAAAGCAGCAATCAGGCGTGTTCCCAGCAGGGTTACCGATCCCAATTTGAAACTGCCGGCCGCGAAGTCCACATTGTAGGGAGAAGTTGTGAGGGCGGCAGTTCCCAGTCCGATGATGATCATGTTCACGGAAAATGTTGCCAGCAGGGAAGACAGATGCGGAGCGTTGATCACGCGATGGACCGCGACAACATAGATAAGGACGCCCAGCAACAACCCCAGGATCGCGACAGGGATCAACCCAACATACGGGTTCAAACCGGTTCGGGTGAATATGAAAAACGTCCCGAACATTCCCAGCGCAATGATGGGACCGTGGGAGAGATTGATGACATTCATGACTCCCCAGATCAATGTCATCCCCATGGCTGCCAGTCCATAGACAAAACCCAGAAGAATGCCGTCGGGTAGTGATGCCAGTAAGAGATTGAGTTGCTGCATGTCTCAGCTCCTGAATAGGGTTCAGGGGCGGGACGCTGCGCGCCCGCCCCTGCAGGTAGACCTGTGAATTGTTGTGGTGCTGGAACTGGGTAGAGTGGCTCGGCGTTGGCTACATCTGTCGGCCAGATCACTTTACGGACCAGGGCGCCTGTGTCATCTTTTTGCCACTGTGCGACGACCATCTGATGGCCGGTCTGCAGGCCGTGCGCCTCCGGTGTGGTATCGAATTTGATCCCGCCGTAGAAGGTGAAGATGTCCATGGCTTCCAGGGCGGCTTTCACCTCTGCCGGATCGACTGAGTCGGCATCCTCGATGGCTTTTTGCAGCACGAGACCCGCCGCATAGCCGCCGGCAACATGATAGGTGGGCTTGTCACCCGTAGCCGCTTCATAAGCGGCTGCGAATTCTTCGCCTGTGGGTCCATACCATGTCTTTCCCAATGCTGCGGCTTCTTCCGGTGTGTGGGTGGCAGCCAGTTCCCATTGGCTGGAGGTTGAGATGCCAAGTGCGGCGTCGCCCAGTTCAGGGAATTTCGAGTCGGCGGGTGCCACCAGCAGCGAGACGAACTTTAAACCAACCTTGCGTTCGTAGAGCTGCCGGGCGAAGGTGCTGCCATCGGGGTAATGTCCGCCGCCGAGCAGGACAGTTGCTCCGGATTCGACGATCTTGTTGATCACGGGACCAAAATCCGTCGTCTCTGAAGCGTAGCCTTCCTCCAATACAATTTCAAATCCCTCCGATTCGAGATAGGGTTTGAGGCCTTCCACGACCGAAGTGGAGAACTTGTCGTTCTCATGGACCACCGCGACCTTTGCTTCAGGATCGAGCTTCTTCAGCATATCGACCGTGCTGAGGAGATATTGGCTGCCCGGTGTGTACAATTGGAACAAGCTTGTATTGCCTGTTTTGTAGGCATCATCCTCCGCCGCGCCGGCCGTGAGCATCACTTTGCCGTTTTGTTCCGCGATGATCGATGCAGCCGCTGTCAGACCGGATGAATAGGGGCTGATCAGAAAGTCGGCATTGTCCTCGGTAATGAGGCGTGTATAAAGCTCCTGCACACGTTCCTTGTTGGATTCATCATCATAGGTTTGCGCAGTAACTTTGACGACCGTACCATCGCTCAATTTGATTCCCCCGCCATCATTCACTTGCTGCATCCACAAGTTGAGACCAGCCACCTGGCGCTTGGACGAGACTTCCTGTGAGCCGGTGAGCGACGAGGTGAAGCCGATCGTGACGGTTTTTTCAACCGCAGCTGGCGCCTCCGTTGGAGCCCCGGGTTCTGCGGGCGCTTCCGTGGGCGCGGGACCAGCAGGAGCCTCAGTGGGCGTGGCGCCTGGTGCACAAGCGGATAGGATCACGCCCACCACGATCAAAACTGTGAAGACACTGAAGAGCGAACGTTTCATGGATGCCTCCTCCATTGGCGAAAACGATTGAAATTTGGAACGGAACCGTTCCAGTCTCTTCCTATTGTAGGGCGGGCGGTAAAAAAACAACTAAAAATCCGCTGTGAATTATAAAAAAAATATAAACAATTTACGCTTCGAAGCGATAGCCGAACCCATGCTCTGTATGCAGGTAGTGCGGCTTGAGCGGATCGGCTTCGATCTTCTGACGCAATTTCCCCACATAGACGCGCAGATACTCGGCTTCATCGCCGTATTCCGTCCCCCAAACGTGTTGCAGAATGGCGCGATGGTGCAATGCTTTGCCGGCGTTCTTCATTAAATAGACCAGCAAATTGAATTCTGTGGGAGTGATATCGATCGCTTTCCCGCGGACCTTGACCTTGTGCCGTTCCAGGTCAACTTCGATCTCGCCGCGCACGATTCGCTCTGCGGGGGAGGCTGGCTCCGACCAATTCGCGCGGCGCAGCACCGCTTTGACTCGTCCCAGCAGCTCTCCGACTCCGAACGGTTTTGTCAGATAATCGTCCGCTCCCAGATCGAACGCCCGCACTTTATCCGCTTCCTCTCCCATGGCCGTCAGGATGATTATTGGGACATGAGAATTCTCACGGATCCGGCGAGTCGCTTCCAGCCCATCCATGTGCGGCATCATGATATCCATGATCACAAGCTGAAGATCTTCATTCTTGAAGACTGCCAGTGCCTCCAGTCCGTTCGAGGCCGTCGACACTTTATAACCGCGCACCTCAAGATTGCGGCGGACAAAATCGCGCAGAGGTTTTTCATCATCAACGACTAAAACATTGATGTTCATTGCCGCACCGCTCTCTTTGGCTTTTTACGGTTGTTTGAGGCAGCCGCATTGTTTGCCGGGATCGTAAAAGCGATGCAGGCTCCATTCTCCTGCGGTTCCGCCCAGATCCGGCCGCCGTGCGCCCGCACAAGTCCCTGGCAAATTGCGAGTCCCAATCCTGTGCCGCTGGTCAGGCGGGCAAGACTGTCATCGACGCGGTAAAAGCTTTCAAAGATATTCTGCCTCTCGGTTTCCGAGATCCCCGGCCCATCATCCCTGACGCGGAATAGAAAATCCTTAGCCTGCCTGCTCACTTCCACTCTGATCTTTGCGTTTTCGCCTCCGTACTTGACCGCGTTCTCGATCAGATTGCGCAGGATGGATTCCAGGCGCGGAGGATCGGCATAAAGCTTTGGCAGCTTCGCTTCCATCCGGACTTCGAACCTGTTCCCCGGGGAAAGATAGGCTTGCCTGGCTGCCCGGTTGACCATCTCCCTGATGTCGCAGTTTTCCCGCGCGAGCATCAAGGAGCCGGCCTCGATGCGCGACAGGTCCAGCAGGTTATTGACCAGGTTCGTCAGGCGGTCTGATTCCTCCGAAATGATGGTGAGAAATTCGTGTTGGGAAGCGTAGTCCCATTCGACATCGTCAGCCAGCATGGTGGACACGTATCCCTTGATGGCTGCCAGCGGGGTCCGTAGCTCATGCGAAACCGTCGAGACCAGACTCGATTTCAGCCTGTCCAGCTCCCGGTCGGCCGTGACATCGTGGAAGAATACACCATGCCCGATGGGAATCCCCTCCTCATCATTGACGTTGAATACCTGAAGCCTCAAATGGATCGTTCTGTCCGATCCATCCTGAGGGATCTCCAGCGTTTGTTCGCCTTTTTTGTTCAGAACTTTGTGCGCACCATTTTTTCGGTGCGTTTTTCCTGATGTTTTTGCCGCGATGCGCGCCAGGATTTGATCCACGTGCATGCCCATCAACGTTTTTGTCGATAACTCTGAAAGCTCACCGACGCGTTTGTTGGCATAGATGACCGCGCCCTTCAGATCGCTCAGGATCAACCCGTCATGCAGGGATTGCACCAGCGCCTCCAGGCGGTGCGTCTGTTCACGCAGGCGCATGTCGCTGCGTTCATAGAGCATGGCATTCTCGATTGCCATCGCGGCGTGATTCGCAAAACTGGTGAGCAGCTGGATTTCATTGTGTGTAAAAACGTGCGGCGTTGGATGGAACACCAGCAGGGCCGTCGGGGGTGCATATTGTGTATTGAGCGGCACAGCCAGAATGGCGCGATAGCCTTCGGCGCGCGCCCGCCGTTTCCGGATCGCGTACGAAGGATCGGTCTCCGTGTCGGTGACCTGGACCGGTTCTTTCGCGTGCAGGGCCCGCATGGTGACGGAATCAGGTTCCGTAGGCTGGATGGAAAGCTGCTCGATGAATTGTCTGGATAACCCCCGCCCGGCGCGGATGCGGAAACTTCCATTTTTCTCATCCAGTGCGATGACCGCATACATTTTGATGCTCAGCAGTCTTCCCATTTGCTCGAGGATGCGGTTGAGCACGGTTTCGGGGTCGAGTGTCGAGACTACCGCTGTGCTCGTCTCCAAAAGAGTTGCCTGTTCTTTCATTCGCTCCGCGATGGAATCTTTCAAGCGGATGATGCTGCGGATCAGATGACCAATTTGATCGTCGCGTCCGGACTCGGATAAAAGCTGCTCCTGCTCCGCCTGGCTGAGCGGTTGGTTCAACCCGATCGATGCGCTGATCGGACCCAGGCGTTCGATCGGCCGGATCACGCGGACGGTGAGAGTGACCCAGAAGAACAGCCCGCTCAGGAGAAATGCAGCCGCTGCCACCAGGACGACGCGCCGCAGAATGAGCTGCGTGGCGAATGCACTCGAAGTGGGTCGGCTGACGATCACGTCCCAATTGATGTTCGAAACCGGCGCATGTGTATAAAGCCTCTCTTCACCATCGGGCGCAGTGATGATTTGCGAGTGGTTTTCAACATTGAAATTGACGAGATAATCACCTGGGATGATATGACCTGCCGGTTGGAGCAGAAGCTGACGATCGGGATCGGCAATGATTTGCTCCGCCGAATCAAGGATGGTGACTTGAAGCCCGCCTTCCGTTTGGTGCTCCGAGACCACGGCGGTCAGTGTCTCGCTCAGGCTTTCGAGCCTGATGTTCGCTCCAACCAGCCCCAGGAACTTCCCCTCAGCTGACCATAGGGGCATGACCGCGGTTGCGACGGCCTGATTTGTGGTTGGAGAGATCCGTCCCTCCGAAATCAAAGACTGATCGGTGAGTAAGGCTCGTTGAAAATATCTTCTAAATGAAAAGTCATCACCCACTGTCGAGGTGGGACCGGTTGGATAGTGATACACCATGATCCCATTCGCATCGAGCCGGTACACGAGGTTGATATCGGGTGAGGTGTTGATGATGACCTCGAAGACTGCCTCCATACCCGCGGAATCTGATCGAACGACCTCGGGGTATTTCGCCAGCCCTTCGACAGTCTTCAATGCTTTGGTGAGGGCGAGCTCAGCCTCCTGGGAAATGGAGCGCGCCAGCGACAGGTCGCTGGCTTGTACGTCCTCGCGAATGCGCACGCCGATGAGTCTATCGAAGATCAGCAGTGCAATGAGAAACGGGATGATGAGCAGTAAATACAGCGCCAGCAGTTGCAGGCCAAGATCCCGATTGAAAGCGATCCAGCGACGCATCTTTACCTTACGCAAACTCCTTAAGTATCCGCGCCATGTGACGGGCATGCTTCAAATACAGATCCACGCGGATATTCTCATTGGGCGCATGCGTACGCGTATCCGGATAGCCCAAGCCCGCGGTCGCAACGGGCAGCTTGAGGTCATGTACGAAAGGATAACTCGGTCCCGAGCCGCCGGTCATGGGAACGAGCTGCATCGGCGTCTCGTACACTTCTTCGGACGTTTTCACCACAAGTTGAATAAATGGTTTATCGGGGTCAGTGCGCGCGGGCGGGTCGCTGCCGAGGTCGGTGATCTGCACATCGTTGAAACCTTGCGCGTCGAGGTGGATGCGCAGCTTTCGGAGAATATCAGCAGGATGCTGATCGGGTACCAGGCGGAAATCCACTTTCGCCGAAGCGCGGGCAGGCAGCACCGTTTTCGAGCCGGGTCCCTGATAGCCGGATGTCAGTCCGCAGATCGTGCAGGTTGGCGTAAAGACCTCTTCCACCTTGAGGTCCGTGCCGCCTGTCAGACCTTTGATGAAGCCCTTGATGCCATAGCGCGATTTATATTCTTCTGCAACGTCGGGCAATGCTTCCATCAACTCCCGGTCGCGCCTCGCTGGAGGCTTGATCCCGTCATAGAAGCCGGGGATGCGGATCCGTTCATCCTCCCCTTTCAGAGTGGACAACGCCCAGACGAGCCGCCAGGCTGCGTTCGGGAAGATGGAACCGCCCAGCCCCGAATGGACATCGGTCGCGGCCGTCTCAATGCTCAGTTCCACGTAACAAATCCCGCGCAAGCCGAGATATAACATGGGCACGTCACGGTGGTCCACGCCGCCGAATTCCCACATGCAGGCGTCCGCTTTCAATAAGCCCTTGTTCCTGCTGATAAATTCAAAGAGATTGACACTGGCAGTTTCCTCTTCCCCCTCGATGATAAATTTGACGCTGCATGGAAGCTCGCCATCGGCTGCAAGGATCGAATCAATTGCAAACAGCCGCGCTACAATGTGACCTTTGTCATCGCTGACGCCGCGGCCATAGAGTTTGCCATCACGCAGGTTTGGCTCGAACGGCGGCGTTTCCCATAGCTCGAGCGGTTCAGGAGGCTGGACATCGTAATGGTTGTAGATGAGCAGCGTCTTGTCCGACCTGCCTTTGCGCTCGCCGAAGACAACCGGTGCGCCGGCGGTTTCCATAATCTGGACGTCGAAGCCGCGTGCCCTGAGCATTTCAGCAACCAGCGCAGCACATTCCTGCAATCCCAGGTTTTGCGCGCCGACGCTGGGCTGTGCGACGAGCCTGCCAAGCTCAGCCAGGCTTTGCTCAAGGTTCTTTTCGAGATACGAATCGATTTTGGCGTATTCAGACATTTCACTCTCCTTACTTGATAAAGTTCTCGAGCAATGCAATGGAATAATGACCCGCCAGGGCAAACAATGTCATTTTGATGAATTGACCGGCCCAGGTAAAGATTAGAAATGTTCGCAGCGGCATTTTGGCAATCCCCGCGGCGATGCCCGCCACATCAAAGAACGGATTGGGGATCGCCGAGAGCACCAGGATCGCCCAGCCGCCGTATTTAGCCACCCAGGGCTTGATGCGATTGTACATGTCCGTGCGTTCCACAACAGCCTGGCCGCTGAAACCGGCGAGATAACCGGAGAGTTCTCCAATGGTTCCGCCTGTCCCGGCTGCCAAACCGACACCAAGGGGGTTGAGCATGCCTCCCATTGCATAAATGAGCGCCACGCCAGGCGCCGGAAGCAGGACCGTTGCGTTGGCAAGCAGTGCGATAAAAAAAACGCCCGGATAGCCCCAGGCTTCAAATTCTTCCACACGATCACGGATGCTGTAGATATAAACAGTGATTGCGACAACCGCAAACAGTGCCAGGAGCCGCAAAATATTCGTCAGGAGCCTGGAACTCCGGGGTTTGTTATAGGTTTCAGGTTGAGTAACTTGAGCGAGAATGGGCTGTTCGGTTTTCTTTGTCCTAACGCGTGAAGAGCGCGCAGAGGCTCTTCTCGGTGTTTTCTGCGCGCTCTTTCTTTTCTTTACAGGGGCTCCCTTAGTCGCTTTCTTCGATGGTGACACGGTTGATCTTCACAGCAGGCGCATTGACGTTGCCCGGGTCGCGCGGCGGAATGGACATCAGGACGTCCAGGCCTTCCACCACCTGGCCAAAGACAGTGTGCCGGTTATTCAAATGGGGAGTGGGGACATGCGTGATAAAGAACTGCGATCCATTTGTGTTCGGTCCCGCATTTGCCATGGAAAGGATGCCTTGCTTATCATGCTTGAGGCTGGCATGAAATTCATCTTCAAATTTATAACCGGGGCCGCCTCTGCCGCTCCCTGTCGGGTCGCCCCCTTGTGCCATGAAGTTTGCGATCACGCGGTGGAAAATGACACCCTCGTAAAATCCTTCGCGCGCCAAAAAGACAAAGTTGTTTACGGTCTTGGGGGTTTTGTCCGCAAATAATTCGATGACCAGCGTGCCTTTATCGGTCTCCATGTGTGCCTTGTATTTTTTTTCGGGGTCGATCTGCATAGCGGGTGGTTGCGACCATTGTTTTGCCATTACTATTTCTCCTTTTATTTGTAAACCGAACAGGTTTTAGAAACCTGTTCGGTTTTTATCCTTTCAACAATGCATCCACTCTTGCCACGACCATATCGAGCGCCGCCGTATTGAATCCCCCCTCGGGAATAATGATGTCGGCATATCGTTTCGACGGTTCGACGAACTCCAGGTGCATCGGACGGACGGTCAATTGATATTGCTTGATGACCGATTCGGTCGTGCGGCCGCGCTCGGCGATGTCGCGCTCGAGGCGGCGGATAAAGCGGATATCTGAATCGGTATCGACGAAGATCTTGACATTGAACATTTCTCGCAAAGCCGCTTCCGTAAAAATGAGGATGCCCTCCACCAGGATCACGCGGCGCGGCTGGACGGTGAATGTCCTGGCTGTGCGGCTGTGGGTGGAGAAATCGTAAATCGGCACCTCCACAGCCTTCCCGTCGCGCAGAGAGGCGATATGCTCGCTCAGCAGGTCGGTTTCGAGCGAATTGGGATGGTCAAAATTCACTTCCGCGCGCTGCGTCGGTGGAAGGCCGCTCAAGTCTTTATAGTACGAGTCGTGTTGAAGAAAGGCAATTCGGTCTGGACCGACACGTTGAAGGATTTCCTGTGCAACGGTCGTCTTGCCGGAACCTGACCCTCCTGCAATGCCAATGACAAGAGGCTCTGAATGCTTCATGCTCAAATTATACACGCACGCGCAGTATAAAAACCCCTCTCCGTGTGAAGCCTGGGAGAGGGGTAGGGGTGAGATCTGGACTAGATTCCCGCCATAAAGGCGAGCCCGACCGTGCCGGGTCCGGCGTGTGTGCCGACGACCGGACTGACCTCGCTAAAGACGCTTTCGACAGGATGGAGTGCCTGCTCCGCTTTGGTTAGCACTACCTCTGCATCTTCTGCTGCATTTGCATGCAGGGTGGCAATATGGACAGGTGACCGGCCGCGTATCTTTTCAACTGTTAATTCAAGAATGCGCTCATGTGCCTTGACCTTGGTGCGAATGCGTTCGATCCCTTCGACGCGCCCCTCCTGAATTGCCAGGATTGGTTTCATGTTCAGCATCGTGCCAATGAAACGCTGTGCACCCCCAATGCGTCCGCCGCGATGCAGGAATTCAAGCGTATCTACCGCAAAGAATACACCTGTATATTCAGACGATTTCTCTGCCAGCGCGATCGCTTCCCTGAGGCTTGCACCTTGTTCGAGCGCCCGGGCAACCGCCAGGACCTGGAAGCCGAGCGCCATGGCAACCGAGTGGCTGTCCACAATGTGAATCTTCCCGCCGGCCGAACCGATCAATTCCTGCGCCTGTACTGCAGATTGAATGGTGCCGGATAATTTTGTTGAAATGAGCAGCGCCAGGACCTCGAAATCCTGTTCTACCAGCTTCTGGAAGATCTCCTGGAAGGAAGCTACGGAAACCTGCGAGGTGGTGGGCATTTCCCTGGCGGTTTTCAACTTGGCATAGAACTCACTGGGTTGAATGTCTACACCATCTTTGTATGTCTGGTCGCCCCAAATAAGGATCTGCGGTGCAACGGAAATGTTATATTTTTTTACTAATTCAGGCGGCATGTAGGTCGTGCTATCGGTTACCAGCGCGATTTTTGACACGGCGTCTCCTTGAAATCGACTAATTAAGCTATGATATCTGGTATATTAACCCCCTTGCAAGGCACGTGGATACGAATTGTTAGGTATAATATCAAGGCGATTTCGTTGCTTTGAAACCTCACTGAGGAGCCTGCTTTGGCATTTAACCCGATAAACTGGCTTTTGGGCCTGTTTTCACTGGATATTGCAATTGACCTGGGGACAGCGAATACACTGGTAAACGTGCGCGGCAAGGGGATTGTCATCAACGAACCCTCCTGGGTAACGATTGACAAACGTCTGCGCCAGCCATTAGCCATTGGTCTGGAAGCCAAGGAAATGATGGGTCGTACCCCCAGCAATGTTGCGGTGATTCGTCCCTTGCGGGATGGCGTGATCTCTGAATTTGACATTACACAGGTGATGCTGGAGTACTTTATCGGTCGTGTCCATGAGCAGAGTGTGGTGCCGCTGCCGCGCCCCCGGGTGGTGGTTGGGATCCCAACCGGTGTCACCGAGGTCGAAAAGCGCGCGGTGTACGACGCGGTAATGGCGTCAGGGGCGCGCGCGGCTTACATGATCGAGGAGCCGATCGCAGCGGCATTGGGATCGGGTCTCCCGATTGCCGACGTGAAAGGAAGCATGGTCGTGGATATTGGCGGCGGAACGACCGAAGTCGCGGTCATGTCCATGAGCGGCGTGGTTGCCTCGCGTTCTTTGCGGGTGGCCGGTGATGAAATGGATCAGGATATTGTCCAGTATCTGCGCAATAAATACAACCTGCTCATTGGCGAAGGGATTGCCGAACAAATCAAGTGGCAGATCGGATCTGCCTATCCGCTTCAGCCTGAAAAAACCATGGAAGTACGCGGGCGCAATCTTGTGACGGGATTGCCCGAAAGTATCGAAATCTCCTCCATTGAAATGCGTGAGGCGCTGGCAGGCTCTGTGCAGGTGATCGTGGATACAATTCGGGATGCATTGGATGAAATCCCTCCGGAGATCGTCGCAGACTTGATGGATATCGGTATTTGTCTTTCGGGTGGCGGCGCTCTGCTGCAGGGATTGGCTGAGCGCCTGACGGATGAACTTCGGCTGCGCACCTGGGTGGCGGAAGACCCGCTGACCTGTGTGGCACGCGGCGCGGGGATGGTCTTCGAAAACTTCGATACTTTGAGTCGGTATCTTGTCGGTTTGGAACGCGGCAGCACGCGTCACAGCGTTTAATGTTTTTTGGCTGCCCCTGGCAGTAATTTGTAGACTAGCGCTTTTTGGCGAAAATCCCAACATGGACGAACACTGTTTCCTGGTAGAAGTTTACTGATTGCATAGATAGGAACGCGGTACCTTGTAATATGAAAGATCTATTCTCACGTACGCTTCAGACCACGATCATCTTTTTGGTCATAGGGGGAATTATGGCGCTCGCACTTGGAGGTTATTTCAGCGGCGCCTCCAACGTCTTCACCGGTTCCCTGGTCAACCTGCAAACCTGGTTTTCAACACGTTTTGTGGCGATACAGGATTTTTTCACATCCCCGCGTGACATTGCCTCCCTGCGCCAGCGTAATGCAGAACTGGAGGGGGAAGTTGCAGACCTGCAGGCGCAGGTCATTCAACTGCAGCAGGAAGTTGGTGAGACCCAAATCCTGGCTGCGCTTGTGGATTTTGAACGCGCCCATTCTGAGAATACTTATCGTGCTGCCGCGGTCATCGGACGTGACCCGAGCCCGTTTCTCCATTATGTGATCATCAATCGCGGCTCCAACGATGGGATCCTGCGAGGCATGCCGGTGGTAACGAATCAGGGATTGATCGGCCGCATCGATGCCGTCATTGCGGATGCCGCGCGTGTCGAGCTGATCACGGATCCTGCTTCGAGTGTGAATGTCCGCCTCCAGAACGCGGAGACCGATGCTTCCCTGGTTGGCTCGGTCACGGGCGATCTGACACTTGAATTGATCCCTCAGGATATAAATGTACAACCTGGCGACCTGGTATTGACTTCGGGGTTGGGCGGCGGCTATCCCCCGGACCTGATCGTTGGTCAGGTGGTCAATGTCCGTTCGCGCGATTTCGACTTGTTCCAGCAGGCTACCGTCCAGCCGGTTGTCGATTTCAATCGCCTGGAAATCGTGCTGGTGATCGTCAATTTCAAGCCAGTGGATATTTCCCCTCTTATCCCGCCGAATCCCTGACGAATGCGTAACATAGTTGCCTTGCCCGTCATCCTGTTCAGCGTCATTCTGCAATCGGCGATCATCAGCCGGGTATATTTGCTTTCAGGGATTGCTGATCTGCCCCTGGTCATGCTGGCTGCCTGGGCTCTGCAGGAGGAAGTTGATTCGGCCTGGCAGTGGGCTGTCGCAACCGGTTTGCTGGTGGGTTTCATTTCAGGGATCCCTTTGATTGTGCCGGTTTTGGGATATATTGCCGTCGTTGTACTGGCGCAAATCTTTCAACGACGCGTTTGGCAGGCTCCCTTACTTGCAATGTTCAGCATCACGTTTCTGGGAACGATTGTTGTGAGTGTCCTGTCATTAGTGGTTTTACGTTTTTTAGGTGTGCCGCTGCCCATCAGCGACGTGCTTGGCCTGTTGACACTGCCAAGCGTTTTATTGAATATGCTTCTTGCAATTCCCGTATATGCAGTGATGCGCGATCTTGCAAGATGGGTATATCCATCCCTGGAGGTCGAATGAGTTCACAAACGGTGAGCAAGTATGAAGTCCCGTTGTGGCGCGTATGGGTGATATACGCCTTACTGATTACGGTCGTTGCTGTGATCACGTTCCGTTTGCTCACACGCCAGGTCCTGGAATACGAGACCTGGCAGGACCAGGCGGTCGAAAATTACACAACGGAGATCAGCGACCCGGCGGCGCGCGGGATCATTTATGACCGCAATGGTTTTGTGCTTGCCCGTAACGTGGCATCCTATAATGTTGTCATCACCCCGGCCGCTTTGCCGGATGATGAGGCGGATATCCAGCGCATTTATCGTGAAGTCTCTCAAATGACCGGTGTACCGGCGGGAGGTCCGGTCACGGAGGAAACATTGGAGAGTGCCAAATTATTTTCCGCTTGTGTGCCTGGTCCCAGCATCGCGGACATGGTGGCGTTGGGCGAATCGCTCGCACCCTACACGCCGGTCAAGATCAGCTGCAATATCAGTGAAGAACTTGCACGCGTGATCCGTGAAAAATCTGTGGATTGGCCCGGCGTCTCGCTGGAGATCGAACCGATCCGCGATTACCCAACCGGTTCCCTGACCGCAAACATTGTCGGCTTCCTGGGCCCGATCCCTGAGGCGCTTCAAGATGTTTATGAGGCACGCAAATTTGTTGCCAACCGCGACAAGGTCGGTTACGCGGGTGTCGAGACTTCGCTCGATGATATTCTGCTTGGGCGAAATGGACAGCGTGTGGTACAGAGAGATGTCGCAGGTCAGGTGCTGCGTAATTTGGAGCCTCCTATTCCACCTGTTGCCGGCAACAATGTCGTTTTGACCATTGACACACGCCTGCAAAAAGCGGCCGAGGCTGCGCTGGTAGATGAGATCAACTATTGGAATACCTGGTTTGGGACAATGCGAATTTCGAGCGGGGTAGTCATTGCCATGAACCCTAAAACCGGCGAGATACTCGCCATGGTTTCTTATCCATCGTTTGAAAACAACCGTATGGCACGTTTCATCCCCGGTTATTACTATGAGCAATTAATCGAGGACCCGCGCACCCCCCTGGTCAATACCGCCATCACTTCCAGGATCCCTCCGGGCTCCACCTTCAAACTTGCGACCGCGACGGGTGCGTTCAATGAAGGCGTGATTGAACCCGGGATGATCGTTGAGACTCCGGGGAAGCTCGAGCTTTGTGAACGCTTTCGGCCCACCGATCCATGTACGGAAAGGAATACCCGGCCTTTTGTGGATTGGATCTACGATCGCAATGGCGTGATCAATGAAACTGGTTTTGGCGCGCTGGATTTCTTTCACTGCATTGCTTATTCGAGCAATGTCTGCTTCTATAAACTTGGCGGCGGCTATGAGGACGAGATTCCGGAAGGGCTTGGTATCTACCGCCTCGGGGAATATGCGCGCGCCCTGGGCTACGGTGCCCGTTCCGGCATCCAACTCCCCGGCGAAGACGAAGGATTGATTCCCACCCCGCAATGGAAGCGCATCACCCAGAGCGAGGTCTGGTCTACTGGCGATACTTATATCGCCAGCGTCGGACAGGGCTATGTTTTGGGTACGCCGCTGCAGGTTTTGATGTCCGGCGCGACGATTGCCAATCGCGGCAAATTGATGCAGCCGACGGTCGTCCGCGAGGTGCAGGACAATGAGGGCCGCGTGATACCGGTCTGGTTTGACCCGGAAACATTCTTTATCTACGAAGTTCGGGAAGTGACAGATGAAGATGGACGAAGAAGGAGTGTTTGGGTTAATCCCGCGGAGCCTGACGAGCTTCTTTCAACTCCTCCAGAGGGGAGTTATCAGATCTCACCATTTACGCCCAATCTGAAATGGGATATTACCAGGGAATCTCTGATCAATGAGTGGACTTGTGAAAGTGGTTACTGTGAAACGACCGGGAGAAAAAAGACCGTTCTGCCCTCGACCGTTGAGGCTGTGCGGACGGGAACGCGTCTGGCGGTCACAGAAAATCCGCTGGGCACGTTATATAAAATCTTTAATGTAGATTATCCGCTTGCGATCGCGGTCGCTGGAAAAACCGGTACGGCCGAGTATTGCGATGATGTCGCGCGTGAATTGCAGCAATGCCAGTTCGGCTCGTGGCCCACACATGCCTGGACCCTTGCCTATGCTCCTTATGATGACCCGGAGGTCATTATCATAGCCTTCGCCTACCACGGCGGGGAGGGTGGTTCTGTTGCGGCGCCGATCGTCGCGCGGGTGATGCAGGCGTACTTTGAACTCAAATCCATTGATCTCGCGCAGGAGGTTAGCCAATAAAAGTCCACCGGGACTTCATGCTATAATTTAGCGATTGTCAGCCTTCAATGATGTTGATTCCATGAGCGAGACGAATTCCCTGATCCAGATCAAAGGCTTGCGCGACGGACTCCTAGTCTCGTTGGACGATGCTCCCTGGGAGGACCAGCGGGTTGCCTTGCTTGCCCGGGTGGATCGCCAGCCGGCTTTTTTTCAGGGCGCGCGTCTGGCACTGGATGTGGCGAGCCAGGTTCTGCGTGTCAATGAGCTTGTGGAGCTGCGCGACCGGCTTTCCGAGCGCGGCATTTCTCTCTGGGCAGTGATCAGCGAATCGCCCACCACCGAAAAGACCGCCCAGCTGCTTGGCCTGGCGACGCGGATTTCCAAGCCGCGGCCTGAAGAGAATCGCCAGTATGCCGTGGAAGACCTCGGCGAAGAAACTGCATTATTCCTCAATCGCACGCTTCGTTCAGGCACGCGCATCGAGTTTTCAGGTCATGTCGTTGTGATGGGTGATGTCAACCCCGGCGCTGAAATTATCGCGGAAGGAAATGTGATCGTTTGGGGACGCCTGCGTGGGATGGTTCATGCGGGCGCCAAGGGTAATCGCAATGCCGTCATCTGCGCCCTTGACCTTTCGCCGACCCAGCTTCGGATTGCAGAGGAAGTCTCAGCCGTTTTGAGACCTCGGGAGAATCCGGAGCCCGAGATTGCCCGGATCAACAAAGATGGAAAATTGCAGGCAGAACTTTGGTCGCCTGGCTAGACTTTTGAATAGACCTCAAGTGCTCTTGTCACTTATCATAGGATGAACACATGCCCGCACAAGTAATCACCATCACATCAGGAAAAGGCGGAGTCGGCAAGACCACTGCGGTCGCGAATCTTGCTGTCGGACTGGCTTTGGAAGGAGCCAAGGTCGTATGCATCGATGGTGACATCGGCCTGCGCAACCTGGATGTGATCCTCGGCCTGGAAAATCGCATCGTTTACGATATTGTGGACGTGATCGAGGGCCGCTGCCGCCTGAAACAGGCCATGATCCGCGATAAGAAACTGCCTGAGTTGTATCTCATCCCTGCGGCGCAAACACGCGACAAGAATGCGGTCTCGCCCAGCGATATGAACCGCCTGATCAAAGACCTGCGGAATGATTATGACTTTGTGTTGATCGATTCGCCGGCCGGTATCGAACGCGGATTCAAAAATGCCATCGCTGCCGCCGACCGCGTCCTGGTCATTACCAACCCGGAAATCTCAGCCGTGCGCGATGCGGATCGGGTGATCGGCATTCTGGAGGCGGAGGAAAAGGGTCCGGGTGCCCTGATCATCAACCGTTTAAATCCTGCGCTTGTAAAAAATCACAACATGCTTTCGGCGGAGGATGTGCTCGATCTGCTGGCAGTCGAGCTGGTCGGCGTTGTACCGGAGGATGAAAACGTCATTATCAGTTCGAATCGCGGCGCGCCCGTTGCGTTCGACGCGAAAAGCAGGGCGGGCCAGGCGTTTCGCAACATCGCGAAACGCCTGCGTGGAGAGACAGTACCATTCCTCGATCTGGATCATACCGGGGGACTATGGCAGCAATTCCAACGCTTGACGGGGAGGAAGTGATATGAGTTTTTTCGACCGTTTGCTCGGAAAGAAAAACAGCGCTGACAATGCCAAGGAGCGTTTGCAGCTCGTCCTCATCCATGACCGGACGGATCTGACCCCTGCCGAGCTTGATTCCCTTAAAGACGATTTGATCGCAACCATCTCACGCCACGTGGAAATCGACGCGCAGTCCATGCGGATTGGCGTGCAGCATGATGGGCGTTCGCAGCGCCTCGTCGCAGATATTCCGTTGAAAACCACGCGGCGCCGCGCCAGAAGATCCAAGTAAGTCCCTGTATGGTTCGCGGTACTTCCTGGCGTTATTTTGATTTCTGGTTGTTGGGTACGGTCGTGCTTGCCACTGCGTTTGGCACGACTATGATCCGTTCGGCGGTCGCGGGGAATGAGGTTTTGTTGCCTCTCATCAATCGCCAGATTTACTTTGCGCTCGTGGGTCTGATCCTGATCTTTATTGTTGCCGCCATTGACTACCGGTACTGGATGGCGCTGTACCGTCCCATTTTTTTTGTGATGAGTGTGCTGCTCTTCGCACTGTTCCTCAGTGCACAGGCGGTTTTTGGCGCCGCGCGCTGGTTTTCCGTGGGTGTTTTGTTTCTCCAGCCGACCGAGTTTGCAAAGATCGTGGCGATCCTGTTGCTGGCCCGTTACTTCGAAAGGACCCAGAACCGGCCGCGTGACCTGCGCTGGATCCTCGTTGCCTTTCTGTGGGTGATGGGTCTGGGCATCTGGATTTTGCTCCAGCCCAATTTGAGTAACGTCGTTGTGCTGATGGTGCTGCTTGCCTCCCTGCTTTGGTTCAATGGTATTCAACTGAAACACCTGCTGATTTTTGGCGTCATCGGTTTTCTGGGGATCTCAACGATCGTCACTCTTTCGGTACTTGGCATTCCCATCCCGTTTATGCAGGAATATCAGCAGGATCGCATCACAAACTTTATTTTGCCGGACCCGAACGCGACGTTCGGCGCAACATATAATGTGGAGCAGGCTCTCGTCGCCATCGGTTCAGGCGGGCTGTTCGGCAAGGGCTATGGTCATGGCACCCAGACGCAGCTGCGCTTCCTCAAAGTGCGCCATACGGACTTTATCTTTTCCGCGATTTCAGAGGAGTTTGGCCTGGTCGGCGCGCTCCTGGTCATTGTCATTCTCGTGCTGATCATCTGGAGGTGTCTGCGCGCCGCGCAAAAGGCGCGCGATGTCGCCGGGATGAACATTGCTTACGGCGTCGCAACATTGATCTTCTTTCAGGGGATGGTCAATATCGGCGTGAATCTCAACATCGTGCCTGTTTCCGGTTTGCCATTGCCTTTTATCAGTTATGGCGGCAGCGGTCTGACATCGCTGATGCTTGGCATTGGATTGGTTCAAAGCGTTGCCATGCGTCACAGGCAGCTCGAATTTTGATTCTCTCGCGGGTTCCATACCCCGCAGCTTGCTGCGGAAGAAGGGGTTCGGGGCTTGCCCCGAGGTTGATACCTGTCATT
>JAFGCG010000051.1 GCA_016932715.1 Anaerolineales bacterium | reverse complement strand
TTGCACAGATTTACGCAGATTTTTTCTTGCTTTCTCAAGCCTTTGTGTTCCTTCGTGCCCTTCGTGGTGAATATTAAAACACTCTCTTATTCCGCCAACAACAGATATGGTTCTTCAATGAGTTGCTTGATATGTTGCAGGAACCGGGCGGCCGGTGCGCCATCTACCAGGCGATGATCAAATACAAGACTTAGTGTCCACAACTGGCGCACGACAATTTCAGTTCCACGCGGCACCACCTTCGGGGCAATCCGCCCCACCCCGAGTATCGCAGCTTCGGGCAGGTTGATGACTGGGGTGAATGCATCCACATCGTAGATCCCTAGATTGGTGATGGTGAATGTGCCTCCACTCAGATCATCGGGCAGGGAGCGGCCTTTACGCGCCCGTTCAACCAATTCACGGAACTCTGTCCCAAATTGATGCAGGTTCTTTTTATCCACATCTTGAACCACCGGCACCATTAAACCGCGCTCGGTATCCACGGCCAATCCAATGTTTACATGACTGAGCAGTTCGACTGCATCCGGGGCCAGGCGTGCATTCATATACGGAAATTTCCGCAGGGAGGTCGCACAGATCTTTGCTAACAAATCATTATAGCCAGGCGCGAATCCCCAAGTCTGCTCCACCCGGTCCTTAAGGCGGGTACGCGCTGCCACCAACTCGGTGGCGTCCACTTCCATCACCAGGGTGACACGGGCAGTGGTGTGCACACTGGCTGCCATGCGCTCGGCAATGATCCCGCGCACACCCTTGAGCGGCACGCGTTCGAGCACATCCGCAATGGGCAGAGGCTGGACGGCACGCGCTACATCCTGCTTGACGATGCGGCCGCCGGGTCCGCTGCCAGTCACATCACGCAGATCCACACCCACATCAGCGGCCATGCGTTGGGCAACGGGCGTGACTTTAGGCTGCTGGCTGAGATAGCTACGCACATCGCGCTCCGTGACGCGAATGCCCTCATAGCCAGTCGGTGTGACCCTGCTCACATCGACCGAGGTCTCGGCTGCCAGTTTTCGGGCGCGGGGCGAGACGAAGACGCTTTCAGCGGATTCGGATTTCGGCGCGGAAGCAAGCGCAGGTTCCGCAGTAACGTTCGCGGCAGGAGCCGGTCCGGCCTCCTCGACCGTGGGTGTATCGCCCTTGACCTCGAACTTGTCCTCCTGTTTGCCGATGACCGCGACGACTGTCAGGACCGGGAGCACATCGCCTTCCTTATAAGGACCGAGATGAATATAGCCCTTGGCGTTGGCTTCCACGGGAAAGACCGCCTTGTCGGTTTCCACCTCCATCACTGCCTGTCCCTGGCTGATCTTTTCACCATCCTTGACCAGCCAGCCAACCAGCGTCACTTCCTCGACGGTTTGTCCCAGCTGAGGGATGAAGAACTCTTCGGGCATCAGCTCACCACCTTTCGACAGGCTGCCAGGATGCGGTTCGTGTTTGGGATCGCCTGGTCTTCCAGGATCTCGGCGCGCGGCACCGGCACATTCGCCGAGGCCACGCGGATCATCGGCGCATCTAGATAATCGAAGGCTTGTTCATTAACCTGTGCCATCACCTCGTTGATGAAACTGGTGTTTTCATAGGATTCGGTAACACCCACCAACCGCCCGGTCTTCTTGACCGAATTGACGATGGTATCGATGTCCAAGGGTTTGAGTGTACGCAAGTCGATCACTTCCACGTCGATGCCTTCGCCAGCCAGTTTCTCGGCAGCTTCGAGGGCGCGCAACACCATGCGCGAGTAGGTCACCAGGGTCACATCCTTGCCGGGGCGTTTGATGTCGGCAACGCCAAAGGGGATGATGTATTCCTCCTCGGGCACAAAACCCTTTTCCTTGTAAAGCATCTTGTGCTCGATGAACATCACCGGGTTGTCATCGCGGATGGCGGCTTTGAGCAAACCCTTGGCATCGTAGGGTGTGGACGGCATGACCACGTAGATGCCGGGGAAGTGTGTCCACAACGATTCGAGACTCTGGGAATGGTGAGCGGCGATGGCACGGCCTGCGCCGCCTTCGGTGCGGATCACCATCGGGACGCTGGTCTTGCCGCCGAACATGTAACGATTCTTCGCGCCCTGATTGGCGACCTGATCCATAGCAAGGGGAGTGAAGTCCACGTACATGATCTCGGCGATGGGACGCATCCCAGCCATTGCCGCGCCGACAGCCGCGCCGCCGATGGTGGCTTCGGAGATGGGCGTATCGAGCACGCGCCATTCACCGAATTCCTTGTAGAGGTCGCGGGTTGCGCCGTAGGCGCCGCCATAGAGACCGACATCCTCACCCATGATGAAGGCCCTGGGATCGCGGAGCATCTCTTCGCGGGCGGCCTCCACTAACGCCTGTGCGTAGGAAATCTCACGTTTGACGGATCCCTGGCTGATGTCGAGGCGCAGGCGGCGGTCGGTTTCGTAATCGGCAGCGGTAAACTTCGAGGGGGCATACACATCGGTATCGACCTCTTCCGCCTTCGGTTCGGGGGAAGCATTGCTGAACTCCATTGCCTTGTCGAGTTTTGCATCCACCTCGTTTTCCATTGTTTCAAACTCAGCTTCGGTCAGCATCTTGACGACTTCGAGGTTTTCCTTCATCACAACGATCGGATCGCGTTTCTTCCATTCGGCTTCCTCGTCGCGGGTGCGGTAGGCGCGCGGATCAGAGTGAGAGTGACCAAACCAGCGGTAGGTCTTGCATTCGATCAGCGTGGGACCTTCGCCGCGGCGGGCACGCTCCACCGCCTGGGCAACGCAGCCTCTCACCGCCAGCGCGTCCATGCCATCCACGATCTCACCAGGGATGCCATAAGCAGAAGCACGGTCGGCGATGTCGGGTAACCTGGTCACTTTTTTGAAAGGCACCGACATGCCGTACATGTTATTTTCGGCAACGAAAACCACCGGCAGGTTCCAGGTGGAAGCCATGTTCAGTGACTCATGGAAGTTGCCGGTATTGGCAGCGCCGTCCCCAAAGAAGCAGACCACTACACGGTCAGTGCCCTGTAGTTTTTGCGCCAGCGCCGCGCCAACCGCCACCGGGATGTTGCCGCCGACAATGCCGGTGGCTCCCAAGTTCCCATGTTCCACATCGGCGATATGCATTGACCCGCCCTTGCCCTTACAATATCCGCCGGACTTGCCCAGCACTTCAGCCATCATCTTGTTGTAGTGTTCCTGTTTGGCTTGTGGGGTTTGGGCATATTTGTCGCCATGCGCGTGGGCGTGACCATGTCCGCGATGCGTGCTGGTGATCAGATCGTCATCGCGCAGGGCAGCCACGGCGCCAACCGCCACGGCTTCCTGTCCGGCATACAGGTGGGAAGCGCCCTTCAACACAGCCTTGCTCAACAAATTGGCAATGTTATTTTCAAGCGCGCGGATTTCCATGACCTGGCGCAGGTAGCCGATCAATTCTTCCCTGGTCAAACCCTGCTCCTCGATCATCGCAGAAACGAGTTCAAGACGGGAGGGCTTGGCAGTTTTCGTCTTTGTAGTCATTTAATGCATGCTCCTTCAATGAGTAATTCTAAGAGCGGAAATGGCTTCAGCCTGGACTTCAGCGCATCTCCTGTCCGCCGGTGACGTTGATCGCCTGTCCGGTCATGTAGCTGGCCTGGTCGGATGCCAGGAAGACAACCACGTTGCAAACATCATCGTAGGTACAGCCGCGCTTCATCGGCACCTGGTCGATGTAGATCTGGCGTACCTGCTCCTCGGTGATGCCCCGATTGCGGGCATATTGCTTGAAGAGGGCGTTGGGACCTTCCTTCCACAGCGGCGAATCGAGCAGGTTGCCGGGACACACCGCGTTGACGCGCACGCCATGCTCAGCCAAATCGAGGGCGATGCTTTGCGTCAACCCGATGCCGCCAAATTTGGATGCAGCGTAGGCAGAGTTCTTGAAACTGCCCTTCTTGCCCGATTTCGAGTTGATCTCGATGATCGCGCCGCTCTTCTGCGCCTTCATGACCCGGGCAGCGTGTTTGGCACACAGGAAGTAGCCAAACAGGTTGACATTTATCACTGCGCGCCACTTCTCCGCGGGGAATTCGGTGATATCGTCTGCAAGGAGAATGCCTGCATTGGCGATCAAAATGTCCAACCGTCCAAATTCCTGCACACAGCGGCTGACCATGGCTTCCACCTGGGCTTCCTCACTCACATCCACTTTGATAGCGATGACGCGACGGTCTGTGTCGGCGGCGATGCTTTCAGCAGTCTGGATCGCCTTTTCCTCGTTCAGATCTGCGACAACAACGTGGCAGCCCTCTTTTGCAAGGCGCAGGCAGATTGCCTGTCCCAACCCTTGCGCGCCGCCTGTCACCAACGCGATACGATCCGGTAAAACCTTATCCATCATGATTCCCTTTCGGACAAATTTGAGCCACGAATTTCACGGATTTACACAGATTTTTTCTTCCTTTCTCAGCCCATTGTGTCCTTCGTGGTAAATTAAGAAACACTCTCTTATGACTTCCCGGCGATAAACTTCTCCGTCTTCTGCCGCGCCTCCGCATCGGGGTACTGCTCCGGCGGGGTTTTCATGAAGTAGGAGGAGGGCGCGGTCAATGCACCCGCAATGCCGCGATCCAACGCCAGCTTCACACAGCGAACGGCATCGATGACGACGCCCGCAGAGTTCGGGCTGTCCCATACTTCCACTTTGCATTCCAGATTCAGGGGCACGTTTCCAAAGGTTGTGCCTTCCATCCGAATGTAGCACCACTTTCGATCGGTCAGCCAGGGAACATAATCCGAAGGTCCAACATGGATATTCTCCGGCTCGATCTCGTAATTCAGCATCGAGGTCACTGCACCGGTTTTGGAAATCTTCTTGGATTCCAGGCGTTCGCGCTCCAGCATATTATAGAAATCCATGTTTCCGCCAAAGTTCAACTGGAAGGTGCGGTCCAAATGAACTCCTCTCTCGCCAAAGAGCGTGGTGAGTACCCGGTGTGTGATCGTTGCCCCAACCTGGCTTTTGATGTCATCACCAATAATGGGTAGACCGCGCTCAACAAAGCGTTTCTGCCAATATGGCTGCGAGGCGATGAATACCGGGACGCAATTTATGAAGCCGCAGCCAGCCTCCAGCACCTGTTCGACATACCACTTCGTTGCCATTTCCGAGCCCACCGGCAGGTAGCTGACCACGACATCGGTCTGGGTATCCTTTAATATGCTGACGATATCTGCCGTGGGACCGGGAGCCTTCTTGACCACTGTACTGAGATATTTCCCCAGGCCGTCGTGTGTCATGCCGCGCGCGACCTTGACGCCCAGCTTGGGGACATCGGAAAATTTGATCGTATTATTGGGATGGGCGAAGATCGCCTCGCCCAGATCCAAACCCACTTTGGTGTCCACCACATCGAAAGCGGCCGAGAACTCAATATCGCGGATGTGATAACCGCCCAGGTTGACGTGCATCAGCCCCGGTACCTGGTCGGTATCCTTGGCATTCTTGTAAAATTCAACTCCCTGCACCAGGGAGGAAGCGCAGTTCCCCACACCGATAATTGCCACACGTACTTTCTTAGCCGTACCCTTTGTACTCTTTTTCATCGATCTCTCCTTGTTGTCAAATGTTCTCCTGAATATATCCATTCATATATATTCCATGGACGATCAGGGGTATCTTTATGGAAGCATCAGGCGCAAAAATTCCTCTTCGGCTGCATTTGTCCATTCCCCTTGGTTATTGAGCTTTGCATAAACAGAGGGCATCTTCTCCTTGAGTTCTTCCAGCCGGGTAAGTGGCATTTCCCTGATGTTGGGATAGATAACCACTTTCCCAGCCAACGCGGCGTCTTTGACGGCCTGTAATCCGTCCCGTGCAGCAGTCAGCGAGCCGATCGCCGCCACGGAGCGGTTGGGCGAGAGTTCTCCGCTGTTGGTCTTTTCCAGCACCAACTCGAAATCACTCATCCATGACGCCGAGTGGCCGATAATGCGCGTGTTTTTCAGATAGGCATCACTCAAATCGAGGTCCGCCAGCGTGCCGCGTGCGACACCTGCGAACACATTCATCACCCCATGGGGAGCAAGATATGTCGCAGCATCGGCGATGACAGCCGGAACCGGCGCCAGGACGACGATGTCGTCAAAGCCGGTTGGCTTCAACGTGGACATTTTCTCTTCGTAATCGGCTTTGTTCAGCGGGTTGAGACAAATAAACTCGATTCCCTTTGCTTTCGCATCGGCAGCAAATGCGTCGCACAGCTCGTTCAAACGCATGTCGCTGACATCGGTGCAGAGAATGGTCGCGGGAGGATTGGAGAATTCAATCGCACGTTGGACGTGCATCCGTCCCATGGGTCCGCCCGCACCCACAAACCAGGTACGCCCACCGGGCTTGAGGTTGGAACGTACCGGCACCGCGCTGTACGCCTCGGCAATGTCGCTGCCCTGACTCCCCACATACACCCAGCGCTGATAATGAATCCGCCCGACGTCCACGCTGACTTTGCGGAGGAACGGCGCATCCGCCATGATTGCCAGGATGCCAAATTGGGCAAGGTGGGGGCTGACCTTTTCCACGAGGTCGGCATCCGCTCCGAGAAGGACGATATCATCCACAAATTCCAACGGCGGGCTGCTCAGGTCGGGGACATCCATCACTTCCACTTGCAGCTCTTTGGCGCGCGTCCGCAACCAGCCAGCAAACGGCTCGGGGACGTCGGTCAACAGCAGGCGGCTGGGATGAGAAACGGGATCAAATCCCGCGCTGATGGTGTAAGGTTTGTCTCCGCCCGCGCCGATGATCCAGGTCACTCCCCCGTTCTTCAGTCCAGTGCGGTATTCAAGAGCATACGCAGCAACCACACATGCCCATGGTTCCGTGAGGGCAATTTCCGCGTAGCCCTTATCCTTGCGGACTTTGATCAGGTTATTGCCTATGTCACTGGCATAAATATCCGGTCCGATCACGGAGTATTGTGAGAGTCCACCCTGGAACCAGTATCCATATGCCAGGGATTTTCCATTGGTAATAATATCGGTTTCCAACGTCAACCGGTCGCCAGCCTGATACTGGTCTTGCAGGTTTTTGCCCACACCAATCACAGTCATCGAAACTTCATGACCGAGAACCACGGGTTCTTTCTGCATGTCGCGGAGGATACGTGGATGATTCTGTCCCTGGGCAATGACCTTGATATCGGAAAAACAAAGGCCACAGGCGTCGTGACGGATGAGCAACTCATCAGGTCCATAAACGGGCAAAGGGACATCGATCGGACGCCCATCCCTGCCCATGTTTTCAAATCCTGCACCGTATAGCGGCCACAATTGATAAGTAGCTGGGAGGGGAGGGGTCGCAGAACGGTAATCGTTCAATTTATCCGACATACTTTTCTCCAATCGTCAATAGATATTGGTAAGTCTGTACCTTCCCGGCGAGGCAAGATTCGAATCAAGCCTCGCTCAAGATAGTTTCTTCAACACCTCGGCCGGTGAGTGAGCAGAGGTGAATTGTTGTAATTTGCCTGTCCCGGCTTGATCGGGCGATACGAGACGTCCCACCCTGGTATAGAAGTCATTGCGCTCGTAACGAGTGGGAAGCTGAGCCTTCGCCCAGTCACTTTGGTAGCCCAATCCCAGCACACGCTGCATGCGCGTATGTCCATAGATAAAATACGCGCCCGCCAAAAACGGCTCGCGCAGGGGAACCAATTCCGGCGCGTCGAAATCGTCGACCAGCTTCTGACCAGGACTATTCATTTCAGTGCCAATATTCAATGGCAAATCGAATTTTTGAGCCAGTTCCACCACATCGTACAGCTTTTTCGCTTTCCTGCGACGAAGTTCAGGATCGGCAATGTTCCAGTTGCGATCGGGAATGATATTGAGGGCAACTGCGCCTCTGGCAATGAGCAACTCGAGCAGTTCTTCCATGGCCTGCTCACCCGCTGACATGCCATCCAGCCAGGTGGCGCAAGGCAATGCGCCGCAGGCGATAACCAGGCGGTTGACCTCTTCCAGGCTTGGGAACGTATCCGGTCCCGGTTGGGTATAACCGACTCCGCCGCGTTTCATCAGCTTTGCGCGGATCGTGTTTTGAAAATCAGGGACATCTGTGAATTGCGGGCGGACCTGTCCCTCAGGCAGATTCAATTTCCCTGCCCAGAAGGGAACCGGATCAGCAAAATGATCTGCTGCCGCCCGCACATACGCTGACAGCAAATGACGTTCCGTGGCATTGCCCGCGGGTGTGAGCGGGATGACGTCGCGGTCGTAGTCAATCGTCACAGGCGCCAGGTGGGCGTTGATGCGGTCTACCATGACCCGGTTGCGTTGTTCAGCACGACTGCGCATGTCCCTCAGAATGGGGACAACATCTGTCGGCACCTGGCCGGAGGTGAAGCCGATGCCCATGTAATAGTAAATTCCCGGCTCGCCTGGTGAATTGATCTCGCGCCTGGAAAATTCCGGAATATAGACGCGCGTTTCCATACCGGCACTGCCACGCACAGCGACACGTCCACAGGCCTCCAAAAACTCATCGACGCCATCCAGAACATCGAAATCCACAATCCCCAATGCTTTAAATCCGCGCTGTTTTGCCAGCCACGCCAGCGCCGTGGGTGAGTATCCATAAGCATTGAAAGAGAAAAACGTGTGACAATGCAGGTTGAATACTTCCTGTTCAGCAGTAGAACAATTATCTGCAGCGATCAATGCTTCCAGAGCCTGGGTACGTCTGGACAGGGAGAAATCGTTCAGTTGGGAGACCAGGTCAATCATCATTTTGGATAATCAGTCGTGACAACTCATGGCGCGAATCATTAACCAAAATGGCTCTACCGTTTTTAACGGGAAACCCTTTCTCACCACAAAGTGCACAAAGGTCACGAAGGAAAAAAGCCCGTAAAATCAAAGCCTGTTCCTCCCTTTGTGCCCTTCGTGTTTGAGCCTTTTCCCGCCAAATACGGGAGAACCACCAAAATATAATTCTTCCAGCGACTTGTTCACACCGGGGGCGCCGAACAGCGAAAGTCCTCGCGTCCGCATGGTATTCCCGAGATCTTTTACTGCCTGATAACCCAGTTCCTTGATCTCTCCCACCTGCAGCGCGAGCAGGATTGACTTGGCGCTCATTTCCAACAATTCAACGAGCATTAAAGTTTCCCTGATTCCAGAACGAGACATGGAAACCAGCCCATGGCTCTCCATCATGAAATTATTGTATTTTGGCAGGAACGGTCCGAAGTTGTCAGCCAATTGCTGGGTGAGCGGTTCCGCATATGGCACCAATGGTACCGGGCCAACCTCGATGGTCGTTTCAGGGTAAACGGGACACATCAACCAGTTCTTGCCTTTCATGATAGCCAGCGCGCCAACATTTGGAGCATGACAATGAATAACAGAAATGATGTCTTTTCTCACGTCGAAGAACTTAAGATACATAGGGGTTTCGCCGGTTGGACGGTGTTTGCCTTCGACCACTTTGCCGTGCAGGTCAATGAAAACCAGGTCTTCCAGACTAATATCGCCTTTGTTGAGCAGTGTGGGCGTGATGAGCAGAAGGTTATCCTCCAACTTCCATGCCAGGTTGCCGCCGCTGCTGGTCACATAAAGATTGTGCGCCAGCCTGTGGCAAACGTTTACAAATATCTCGACTTCGGTCGCATATTTATCCAGGAATTTCATGATATTGTCTTGCGCCTCCAATATGCAAAGTAGAGTCTGGCGAATGTACGCTGCGATCGTTGATTTTCCGAAGGCATCTTTCTTCTTTCCTCTTTCTCTTTCAACACAGGCAAGACGAAAGAGGAAAGAATTTATGCTCTCTTTGCAAGTTCTTTCCTCTCATAATCTTTGATGACATTCATAAAATCCATGCCAACGGGGACATTCATTGTGGAACAGCAATAATCCCAAACGGCACCGAACGGCATGGACTTCAGCTCCTCCTGCAACGCCAAGCGGCTGGAAAAATCGCCTTCGACCTCATACTGCTTGAGGATCGCCTGCGGCTCGAGCAAAGCCATCAGCAGGGCGCGCAGGGTGTTGCGCGCACCGATCGTCCACGCCGCGACGCGGTTTATGCTGGCATCGAAGTAATCCAGCCCGATGTGGATCCGTTCGAGGGCGTCGTTGCGAACGATCTCGTGCGCAATTGCCTGCAGGTCATCGTTGAACGTGACAACGTGGTCGCTGTCCCAGCGCACGCCGCGGCTGACATGCAGAAGTAATTCATCGAGATAGATCAGCAAGGAGGAAATCTTATCGGCGATCGTTTCGGTAGGATGGAAGTGACCCGCGTCGAGCGTCAACAAAATCTTTCGGCTCAGCGCATACGCGGTATAGAACTCCATCGAACCGACCACATAACTTTCCGAGCCAATGCCAAACAGTTTAGGTTCGACCGCGTCGAGGTTGTAGCGCGGGTCGATCTTTTCGGCGAGAACTGCATCAAGCGAATCGCGAAGCAGCTCTCGGGGAGTCCGGCGATCCGCCGGGCTGTCTTTGTAGCCGTCGGGAATCCAGATGTTGGTTACGGCCGGAGTCCTCAATTCTTTTCCAAAATATTCGCCGATCTTCCGGCTGGCAATACAATGCTCGATCCAGAATTTGCGAATGCCTGCATCGCGATGGGCAAGCGTGAACCCATCCGCCGATTTGGGGTGCGAGAAGCAGGTCGGGTTGAAGTCTACGCCGTGACCGTTTGTCTTTGCCCAATCCTTCCAGGCGGAGAAGTGCCGCGGCTCGAGCGCGTCCCGCTCCACCTTTGAATCGGATTCGAGGTAGATCGCATGCAGGTTCAAACGGTGCGAGCCTGGCAGCAAAGAATAGACGACATCCAGGTCTTTGCGCAATTCATCAGCCGTGCGGGCTTTGCCGGGGTAATTCCCCGTCGCCGCAATCCCGCCGCTGAGCTCGCCGCCCGGATTTTCAAACCCGCCCACGTCATCGCCCTGCCAGCAATGCAGGCTGATGGCAACTTTCTCCAGCCGGGCAAGGGCTTTTTCGGTATCCACGCCCAGCGCGGCATAGCGTTCTTTTGCAAGGGAATAAGCAGTTTGGAGATTAGATTCTGATAGGGTCATGATAGCCTCTGCAATTTATCTTTAAAATGTCATCCTGAGCGAAGCGGGCGTATGTCGTCCTGTGAAGCGAAGGATCCCGCCGCAAAGCGGCGGAGACTCTTCGGTCGCAACAATCGCTCCCTCAGAGTGACAAGATTGCCTCTAGAAAATACTCTGCTGCACATTGAACGTTTTACAGATGGCGCGAATTTCTTCCGGGCTGAGTCCTTCGCCGATCTCGCCCGCGCACAGGTTGAGGTACTCGTATTTTGCAGCCGTCTCGGCGTATTCCACGCGATCGGCGGCGCGCTTGACCGAGATATCGGAGCGCGCCATCACCCCATGCTTTGCCCAGATGACGATCCGGTGCCTGCGCAGCGCCTCGACGTTGCCCGCCATCAATTCAGGAGAGCCTGGAATACGAAACGGGATGAATCCAATGCCTTCCGGCAAATTGATAATCGTCTCCGGCTGCCAGCGCAGCAGATGCGTGCTCAGATATTGCTCGTCCTGATAGCGCGGGATGTGACTCAGATACGTGAGGTGAACCGGCTGGGCGTGAATGATCGCATGAAAGTTGGTGTTGGTGGCACAGATCTGATCGTAGTGAACAGCCAGGTGTGAATTGAATTCACTGGTCACACGTTCAAAACGGCGCTGATAAGACGTATATAACATTCCAGCTCTGCCGCTTTCATCCACAACAACGCAGGCAATACTGGCGGTTGGCTCATCGACGATCTCACGCAAACGGCGCCCGGAGCCGGTCACCAGAAAAGTCGCCCCGGCCAGTTCGGGAACCGGTTGAGGCAATTCGATCGCCTCCATGACCGGGAAACGCGTGCGCGGTTCCATTTGCCAGCGCAGGCAGACGGAAATATTGCCAGCCGCCCCCTCGCTGGCTTCGATTTCGGCAAGATGTTTGCCTGCCTCTCCCATCATTTTGAGCAGGTCATCCAATTCCGGATACGGCGCTTGTAACATTATTTCATCACCTTCTGTAAACGAGAATAAGCTTCATCCCAGTCTGTGGTCTTCTGGGGTTCATACACTTCCGGTGTAAACGATGTGCGCACCACCTGGCGCGCTTCTGCCAGCGAGCCAAGATGCTTTAGCCCAATTGCCTGCATCAGGATGTTGCCGATGGCAGTCGCCTCCACGGGACCGGTGATCACCGTGCGGCAGGTGGCGTCGGCAGCAAACTGATTCAGCAAGCGGTTCTTTGTCCCACCACCAATGATGTGGATGGGATCAAGACGTTTCCCGATCAATTCTTCCAGGCGTTCCAGCACCAGGCGATATTTCAGGGCGATCGCCTCCAGCGCGCTGCGCACGATTTGACCTTTGGTTTGCGGTACGGTCTGATTTGTATCCGCGCAATATTTCTGGATGCGGGCAGGCATATCGCCTGGATGCAGGAAACCATCGAAGTCGGGATCGATGACCGCCAGGAACGGTTCGGACTCCGCCGCGAGCCGGGTCATTTCATCGTAGGAGAGTTCCTCGCCCCGGCGACTCCACTCGCGACGACATTCCTGCACCAGCCACAAGCCCAGGATGTTCTTGGAAAGCCGCCATGTGCCAAAAACGCCGCCTTCATTTGTAAAGTTGTATTGAAGCGCTTTCTCATCGACATGCGGTTTGGGGACTTCCGCGCCCATGATCGACCACGTCCCCGAGCTGATCCAGGCGAAATCCTGGTTCTGGGCGGGGATGGCGACCACCGCCGATCCCGTGTCGTGACAGGCGGGAACGACGATTCGGACTTCGCCCGCACCTGTCTCCTCGGCGACGCGCGGGAGCAGTGTCCCGATCGGGGTCCCGGACTCCGTAATCGGTCCGAAAAGATGCGTCGGGATTTCCAGCGCCCGCAAGACTGGCATCGCCCAATCCCGCTTGCGCGGGTCAAAGCACTGCGTTGTCGTCGCATGAGTGAATTCGTTGGTGATCTCGCCGCTCAGCCAGTAGTTGAACAGATCAGGCACAGTGACAAATTTTTGGGCGACATCGACCAATGGCGATCTCTGCAGCGCCATTGCCAGCAATTGATAGAGCGTATTGATCTGCATGAACTGGATGCCGGTATTTGCGAAGATTTCGGAACGCGGCATGCGGCGAAATGCCTCGTCAAGCATGCCATCGGTACGTTCATCGCGATAATGAAAAGGATTGGATAATAGCGCGCCCTGCCGGTCGAGCAGAGCAAAATCAACGCCCCAGGTATCGAGACCGATGCCATCCAGCTGCCTGTTGAATTTCGTGGAGGAAATTCCAATCCCGGTTTTGATCTCAGACCAGAGATGCAATACGTCCCAGTGCAAGCCGTCCGGCAACCGGACGGGATCGTTGGGAAAGCGATGTGTTTCGATCAAAGACAGATGACCATCTTTCAGGCTGCCCACGATGGTGCGCCCGCTTTCCGCGCCGAGGTCAATGGCAAGGTAATTGCGAGTGTCGGTCATAACTAATCCAGGTGGAAATATTCCTCGAGCTCCACAAACGTTTCATCGGGGCGGGCATTGGCGTCCATGAACGAGGACATGAATTCCTGCCAGCGCGTGTTCACGGCCCTGGCAGCCATTCTGGCCTGGGCGGTTGCCAGATCCCGATCCGTTTCGAAATAGCCAAAGATCAATCCATCATTGCGCATGAACAATGTATAGTTGTGCCAGCCCGTCTCGCGCAGCGCATCCAGCATCTCGGGCCAGACCTGCTTGTGATGTTCCTTGTACTCTGCAAGCCGATCCTGGCGAACCTTGAATTGAAATCCTATCCGTTTCATCGTTGAAGCTCCGGGGGTAATCAAAATGTCACTTCGGCAACCAGCACGGGAAAGCCGACTACCGAAGTGACATGATCTACTTTCTGCTTACTTCATTGGCGTCCGGCTTACCAGTTGAAATCGTCGATGTTCTCGGCGTTGTAGACAAATGGCAGGCCGAGCAGAACGTTCAAGCCCAGGTCCGGATCATCCTCGATAGTGTATTCGCCAAGCTTGCCAGCCTCAAATGTTTGGCCAGCTTCTGCGGTGATCTCGCCGTTTGCCAAAGCATGCATTGCATACACGGCAAGGTAGCCCAGATCAGATGGATTCCAAAGCGCGAACTGTGGAGCAGCGCCATTCTTGACATATTCACGCATCTGGTTCGGGGTGCCCAGACCGGTGACGAACACCTTGCCGATCAGCTCAGCATCTGTCACTGCGCGGGCGGACGCCGCGATGCCCACTGTGGTGGGTGCAATGATGACCTTGAGGTCAGGATACTTGGTGAACAGCGCCTGCGCCTCGTTATAGCTTTTGGTGTCATCATCATCGCCATAGACAACTTCCACCAATTCCAAATTGGCATATTCAGGTTTCTCGAGCTCTTCCTTCATCACCTCGATCCAGGCGTTCTGATTGGGCGCGGTGGAGGTAGCGCTCAAGATCGCGATCTGGCCGCCATCGGGGCCGGCAAGCTCGGAAGCCATTTGGATCTGGATCGCACCGATGTCATGCAATATAGCCTGGTTAATGTGGATCGTGCGGCCATCCGGAGCAATGGCAGAGTCCCATGTGACGACCGGGATATTTGCATCCATGGCAGCCTGGCCTGTTGGGACGAGAGCATCGGCATCGTTAGCGGAAATCGCCAAGCCGCAGGGCTGCTGCGCGATCAGGGAATTGAGCAGGGTGATCTGCTCGGTGGCATCAGCGGTGGCAGAACCCTGATACAATACCGTTATGCCCAGCTCCTTGGCGGCTTCCTGTGCGCCGTTATTTGCAGTATCGAAATACGGATTGCCCAGGTTCTTCGGGACCAGCACATAGTCGCCTTCACAGGCGGTGGCTGGAGCTTCCGTGGCAGCTGGCGCTTCTGTTGCCGGGGCTTCGGTTGCAGCCGGAGCCTCGGTAGCGGCGGGGGCTTTGGTCGCGGCCGAGCCGCATGCGCTCACCAGTAGACCGACGAGAAGCAGGGTGGTGAGTGCCAATAACAACGAGCGGTGTTTCATGTTCTATCTCCTTCGAATTTGTGAATTTATTTTCGGCAAACAACAAGTTGGTCAGTTGGGGTATATGCGCTTCTCCTGCCTCCTTTCCAAATGGGAGATTAGATTTGATATCAGGCACATCCAATAGCCTGGAACCAGAACCGGATTGGCATTAGCCGCCAGCGATCACCGGCGCTCGAGACCAGAAGAAGAAAAGGAAGAATAAGACAAAAACTGCCAGTATGCCCAAACTGATCAGCGCGGATCGCCAATTGATTCGAACGCCTCTCGCGGAAGAAATCTGTTGAGCAATATTCGGCAGCAAGATCGAGAGAATAAGAAGGAGGCCAATGACAATCCCCTGCACCTGTCCCTGGATGTTGAGCAAACCCATTCCAAAGCGCATGAGGCCAATCAGCAGTAAAGATAGGACTGTCCCAACGATTGTGCCTCGACCGCCGTTGATGTCCACGCCTCCAAGCACTGCCGCGGTGATGACCGCGAGTTCCAGACCTGTGCCAATATCAGGACGGGTGCTGCCGAAGCGTGCCGCCAGCACCAATCCAGCCAGCGCAGCCATAAATCCGGAGACTGTAAAAAGAATGATTTTGACCCGTGCGACCGGAACACCCGAATATAATGTCGCGTTTTCATTGTTTCCAATCGAAAAGGTATATCGTCCAAATATGGTTCGGTGCAATATGAGACCGAAGATAATTGCCAGAACGACGAACAGCGCGACTGAGAATGGAATGAGGGTGCCGGGTATTCTCCCCTGTCCAATGTACGTAAATGCTTTAGGATAGCCACGGGCCGCCTGATCCCCGAGCAGAACGTATGCTACGCCGCGATAAAACGCGTAAGTTCCAAGCGTCACCACCAGTGGAGAGAGTTTCAACCTCGCGACCAGGTTACCATTCAAAAATCCGGCTAATGTTCCTAGTGCAAGTGCTGCAAGCGCAGCTACCCAAATATTGACGCCATGCATGAACAGCCACCCCATGAACGATGCACACATGCCCAGATTGGAGGCTACGGACAAATCCACGCTGGCTGTCGTGATAATAATGAATGCCATGGGGAGCATCATTAATCCCAATTCCATGAAATCAGACGAAGTCCGGGAGATATTCCGGGCATCCAAAAAGTGAGGGGATAAGCGCGTATTTGCTACAATCACCACCACAATCAACAAAACCAGCAACCATTCCCAGCGCTGGAAATCCGCCAGGAATGAGCGGCGAGGCGCAAATTCCTTAATCAAGCTAGCAGATTGAGTTTCAGGAGTCTGAGTCATTTCCGAGTCCTCTGCGCTCTCCGCACGATCAGATTGTCGGTCACAACGGCAACCAGGATCAATACTCCCTGTATCGCCAATTGCCAGAAGGGGGAAATATGGACCAGCGGCAAGGCATTCTGGATGATCCCAAGTAGAAGAGCACCGAGCAATACGCCCGGAACCGTCCCTGCACCGCCACTGGTACTGACGCCGCCGATCACGGCAGCCGCCACGGTCTGAAGCTCGAAGCCGAGTCCCGTGTTGGTTTGCGCCGATTCGAAACGGGATGCCCACAAAACAGCCGCCAGCCCGGTAAGCAGCCCACTGATCAAATAGACCAGGAAGGTGATCCGCTGCTTGCGGATACCGGCAAACTGAGCCGCATCCGGGTTACTGCCAACGGCAAAAATGTCGCGTCCTGTACGGGTATAGTTGAGAAAATAATATACAACCACCGCAACCACAATTGCGATGATCACCATGTTCGGCAGTCCCAACGGCGTACCCTTGGATAACAATTTGAAGCTCCGGGGCAATTCAAAGGAATTGATCCAGGTGCCCTGGCTGTAAAAAAAGACCAGACCACGATAGATGCTCAATGTTCCGAGAGTCGCGATGATCGGTGGCACCTTCCCAAACGTGATGATCAATCCATTGAAAGTGCCCAGCACAGCGCCCAATGCCATTCCCAGGGGCACGGCAAAGAGAACGGGCATCTCGGGATGCTCTTTCACCACGAACGCTACCATCATGGCGACCAGGCCGATCATGGAAGAAACAGACAGGTCAATACCCCGGGTAATAATGACCATGGCTTGCGCAAGCGCCACAATGGTCAGAATGGAAATGTTGAGAAGAATATCCTCGAAGTTATCAACCGTCAGAAAGGAGGGTGACCGCAGAGTAATAGCGACGACCAGGATGAGAATGAAAACGCTAATTCCTGCTTCACGAAAACGAACGAGAGTCCAGAGCAGGTTTCTACGCGTGGCAGGTGAAGTTCCAAGGGCGGGCGGATTTTGTGCGGTCACAGTGTGATTCCTATGGTTGCTACATCCTGAGTTGCAGCGGAAATAATCTTTTCCTGGGTCGCTTCGGCGCGGGAAAAGGCTCCTGTGACGCGCCCCTCACGCATGACGATGACACGGTCGCTCATGCCCAGGATCTCAGGCAGCTCAGACGAGATCATCAGGATGGCTATCCCTTCCGCAGCCAGTTTGCTCATCAGAGCATGCAAGGCTGCCTTTGTACCCACATCGATCCCGCGGGTGGGTTCGTCCAGGATGAGAATGCGAGGCTGGGTCGAAAGCCACTTTGCCAGCACCACCTTTTGTTGATTGCCGCCCGAAAGCTCACGCGCCAATTGCCAGATGCTATTCGCCCGGACATCCATCTGGCAGGCTGCCTCATAAGCCGACTTTCGTTCGCGCGTATCCCGTAGCCAGCCCATACGGGCATAGTGAGCCAGCATGGGCAGGCTGATATTCGAGGTGATGTGCATGGCGGGAATTAACCCATGCAATTGCCGATCCTCAGGAACATAGGCTAGCCCCAGTTCAATGGCTTGCTGAGGTGATGTGATCCTGACCTCCCGACCTTCAACCTGAATCCGGCCTGCCGTTGGCAGCTCCACGCCAAAAATAGCGCGTGCTACATTTGTGCGACCCGCACCGACCAGCCCTGCCAGACCAAGGATTTCTCCGCGCCGCAACTCGAAACTTACTTTATAAAACGATCCAGCACGCGTCAGGTTTTCCACTTTCAAAACGACTTCGCCAGGGGTTACATCCTGCTTGGGAAACAAATCGGTAATGGTCCGTCCGACCATCATGCGGATGAGACCGAAACGCGTTACCTCTTTCATAGGGTGTGTGGCGACATAAGAACCATCGCGCAGGACAGTGACACGATCAGCGAGGGCGAGAAGCTCTTCAAGCCGATGTGAGATAAAAATGATTGCGGTCCCTTCCGCGCGCAAACGACGCACGAGACGGAATAAGTCATCCACCTCGTGAAGCGTTAACGAGGAGGTTGGCTCATCCATAATCAAGATCTGGGCATTGATCGAAAAGGCACGCGCGATTTCCACCATCTGCTGCTGCGCAATGCTCAGTGTGCGAGCCTTTTGTTTGAGGTCCAGCTTCACGCCCAGGGAGTCAAGCAGCTTTCCCGCTTCCGCATACAACTTACGCCAGTCTACACGGCCACCCAATGTGACCGGTTGGCGGCCCGCAAAAATATTTTCAGCCACATCCAAATCTGGAAAGAGACTGAGCTCCTGATAAATGGCAGCAATCCCTGCCTGACGCGAGTCACGCGCATCACTAAAATGGACGGGTTCCCCACCCAGAAGAATTTCGCCCTTATCTGGCTGGTGAACACCGGTGATAATTTTTACCAGGGTCGATTTTCCTGCCCCGTTTTCCCCCAATAACGCATGGACTTCTCCAGGGTGCAAAGTAAAAGAGACTTCGTGCAATACCTCGACACCTGAAAAACTCTTACTAATGCCCCTCAATTCAAGTAGATGTTCATTCATTTGACTGGCGCCGCCCTTCTTCACAGATCGTAAATTCAAGTTTTGCTTGCTTTAATTGTCCAACCCATTCGGCAGACAAACCCCGATCTGTGAATAGGCGGTTGATATTTTCAGGGCGTGCAAAGGAGGTGAGATCTTCTTTCCCAAACTTCATCGAATCCACCAAGGCGTACAACTGCTGCGATGACTCGACCATTTTCCGCTTCAACTGCGCCTCAGCCAGATGAACCTCAGTCATGCCGCGCTCGAGGCTGAATCCGCTGCAGGATAGGAATGCCTTCTGGATCTTTAATTCTTCAATAATATGCTCACTCAACAATCCTGTGACAGAAGAAGACTCGTTATTGACCACCCCTCCAATCAGGATGACTGTATTCGTGGAGTTTTGCGCCAGTTCACGCGCCACCTCGAAGCCATTCGTCATCACACGCAGGCGCCGCCGCTCTGATAATGCCTTTGCGAAATAATACCCTGTGCTGCTGGCATCCATCAGGATGGAGTCGCCGTCATTAACTAAAACAGCCGCCTCATGTGCAATCGCAAGTTTGGCAGCTGCATTTTGCTGGTAACGTCGGACAAAAGAGTTGTTTTGAAATTGGTCCTGCTGAATTAGGACTGCACCCCCATGGACTCGCCGCAACCGGCCCTCTTCCTCTAGTGCATTCAAATCGTTTCGGACGGTGCCTTCAGATACAGCCAGTGCCTGTGCCAATTCCGGCACGCGCAAACCTGGTTGTTTGTGTAAGATGTCTAGCAACGATTGGCGGCGTTCGTATGTGGTCACAAGCCGTCCTTTGTTGAAATTTGTTGATTTTTGTTGAAACAGCAGATCTATAATATATCTATTGTTGATTTTTGTCAATACAGAACCGAAAAGGGTGCGCTAAAAAGTTGTTAGGAAATTTTGACCGCCGGGGCTAAAGCCGCCCGCTCAGCACGTGAAAGTCCTCCGGACGGGCGCAAAGAGTCGGGTTTTACCCGACTTCC
>JAFGCG010000050.1 GCA_016932715.1 Anaerolineales bacterium | reverse complement strand
GCCGCGCTCTATTATGAACAGGCACTGGACCGTCCTCAAAACGTTCTAATTTTCGACTTCGGTGGCGGAACGTTAGACATCACGATCATGCGGTTGGGAGACCCGCGCAGGCGGAAATTATACGCGAATGGTGGAATCGATATTGCAGGAAGTGACTTCGACCGCGCTATCATTCAGAAACGCATGCTGCCACACTTCGGTAAAGGGCGCATCGATCACCGCCTGGATTTAATGGAATTAGTTAATGCTGTGCCAGATTGGATGTCCCTACCCGAGTTGAGCGTGCCAAAAGCCCGTCTGAAGCTGGTTCAGGCTATGCTTCAAGGTGAGGCTCCGGCGCGGCTAAAGGCCCTGGAAACACTGATCTTTAACGATCTGGCCTTCTCTTTTTATAATACGGTAGAAGCGGCAAAGATCAACCTGTCGAGCCAGGGTTCGTCAGTTATCCGTATGGATGAAAAAAACCTTGAAATCTGGGAGCTTTATACGCGTTACCAGTTTGAAAAAGACATTCGCGAGTATAGAGACAAGATTGAACAGGTGGTGTTTGAAACTGTAGATGCCTCTGGATTAGACCTGGAGCAAATCGATGCGGTGGTGAAAACCGGCGGATCATCGAACATCCCCGTGTTCACGGAAATGCTGGGAGAAGTATTCGGAAGTGAGAAGATCAAGTCATCCAATGCTTTCAGCAGTGTAACAGCCGGGTTGGGACTGCGTGCATCACAATCCTTCTAGGATGCCCTCCTCTACAGCATCAGCTATAATAACCAGAGTAGTACAATAAGATGAATTACATCGCTCCTGATTTCACCAATTCAATGCCTGGCTATTTAACGAGATAAGACTATGCCGTCACAACACCCGCTGCAAATATTTACAGGCTCTTCTCACCCGGAGCTGGCTGTAGAAATTGCCCAGTTTCTCAACATTCCCCTGGGGCAATCAACCACAACCTTTCTCCCGGATGGCGAACTCCATGTGCGTATTGATGAGGTCGTGCGCGGCAAGGATGTGTTTCTTCTGCAGACTGGCAGTGCGCCGGTCAATGACCACATCATTGAAACACTATTATATTTGGATGCCTTCCGGCGTGGCAGCGTAAACTCGGTCACATTAGTGATGCCTTATTATCCCTACGCGCGTCAGGAACGCATGTCAAGAGGCAGAGAATCGATCAGCGCGCGTGTCATGGCGGATTTACTGGAGAGCCAGCGGGTTAGCCGCGTCATTTATGTCGACATCCATGCGCCGGCGATACAGGGATTTTTCAGCGTTCCTGTCGACCCCCTTTCAGCCATTCCGATTTTAAGCGCGTATTTCCGCAGCTCAGAATTTTCCAACGGGATGATTGTTTCACCAGATGTGGGGCGTGCTAAGGTTGCCGGTAAATATGCCGAGCTAACCGGCCTTCCGCTGGCAATTATTCATAAGCGGCGCGACAGCTTCACAGAAACACGCCTAACACATCTTGTCGGGGATGTCCGCGGACGGCAGCCCATCATCATCGATGACGTAATGGCCGGCGGGAGTATTTTGGATGAACTAGATGCTTTATACGAAAATGGCGCAGAAGGAAGGGCTTATCTGGCGGTTACCCATCCGGTACTTTTACCAAAAGCACTAAAAAAAATCGAGGAGGACGAGCGAATTGGCAAGGTTGTTGTAACCAACACTTTACCAGTACCGCTAGAGAAACGTATCGATAAAATCGAGGTTATCTCAATCGCTCCGCTGCTGGCAGGGATCATACAAGACATACATGAAGAACGCAGCATCTCTCCAAAAATGGTTTTCTGCTAATCGTTTCCTGGGATTCTCTCTGCATTCCCAATCCCATCAAACCATACATAGAGCACAACCACAGTTCCGGCACATTGGATGGCTGGTCGTGTTCCTGATACTTCTGGCAGTTAGGATCGGACCCTACAGCGTGCAAGCTGATGAGGGAACCGGCCTGAAAACCTATCTGCCCATAATCAGCCGGTATCTTCCACCAGAATGGTTGGGGCCAACCGGCGGCAGCATCATCAACATTGTCGCTGACCGTCGCAATCCGGCGGTTTTGTACGCAGGAGCCGTAGGCGGTGGGGTCTACAAGAGTACAAACGGCGGCGATAGCTGGTTTTGGTCAGGTCGGGGGATCGGCAGTGTATCCGTCTATACTCTGGCAATCGATCCGCAAAATTCGTCGATCGTTTATGCGGGTTCTTACGGCAAGGGCGTATATAAAACCACCGATGCCGGTAAAAATTGGACCCAGGTAGGACGTGGAACGATTACCGGTTCTATCGTCTACACCTTGGACGTCAATCCGGGAAATCACAACATCATTTACGCGGGGACAAGACTTCCGGGCACGTATTCGGGTAATTACGTGGGCTACCTGTTCAAGAGCGTCGATGGCGGCACGAACTGGTCTTCAGTGTTCTCTGTCACCAACGACTGGATGTATGATATTGCGATAAATCCAAACTCACCCGAAACCATCCTGGCCGCTGCCCACGAGCACGGTCTTTATCGCAGCACAACCTACGGCGGCTCAGGTGAATGGAGCCATGTTGATCTCGGAGGCGGCGAGTATGATAAAGGGCGAGCCTTAGCATTTGATCCTCGCTCGTGGACTGGGCGTGCTTACTATGCGGCCTGGCATGGAGATCTTTTGGTTTCCACCAGCAATGGACAAACCTGGACCTATTCAAGTCAGGGAATGGGAACGACCCACGTATACCCCAATGGAATAGAAATCCGTCCAGGCCAACCCGATTCTATTTTCCTTGCCGCGCACAGCAGCGACGTTGCGGGTGTTTTGCACTCCTCTGACGCGGGAGCCAGCTGGCATGCCGCCGGGCTGTCTGGAAAAACGGTTTACACCGTAGCCGCACCGGCAGGAACCAGCAGCCTGATCGCGGGCACCTACCTGCAAGGTATGTATAAAAGCACAAACGATGGCGACAGCTGGCGATCCACCATGTCTGGTGTAGATAATGTGCAGGTCACCGGAATTGTCGTCCTGGATGACGAGACCATTTTCTGTTCCACGATCAGCAAGGGAGTGATGCGCTCTGTTGACGGCGGGAAAAGCTGGACTGCCTTCAACAATAATTTGGGCAGCACGGACGTGAATGGGCTGGTGCAAAGTCCGAGCAAACCAGAGGTCATCTATGCCCTCACGGCCTCTGCGGGGCTGCGAACGATCAATCTCGGCAGTAGTACATCCTGGTCGGCTGTTGCCATTCCTGCTCCAGCCGGGATGGTCACAGAACCCGCCCTGGTTCCCCTCAGTCCCTTTGCTCGTCCCGAGCCACTGGATGAACTCAATAAGCTTGAGCATGTTTCAGAAGAGGGAGATGGTCTTGCGCCAGGCAGTACGAGCGAGGTGGTGGCTGCTGGCACCGAAGGCGTCAACACGCTCACCTTTGCACCATCGCAGCCTGCCTACGCCTACCTGGGGACAAATGGATCGGGTGTATATATCAGCCCGAATGGCGGCGTAAGCTGGCGTGCCGCTGGTCTTAACGGCGCGGTCGTACGGCAGGTGGTTATTAGCCCGACCGACCCTGCAATGATCTACGCGCTCACCAGCGAACCTGGAAGGGTCTGGTATTCCGATAACAGCGGCGGAACATGGCATTCACTTACACTGCCCAATTCGCAGTTGACTGCATTTGCCGCTTCCTATTGGCCGGGAGATTCAGCCCGGATCATTTTTGGGACTACGAACGGAGCATGGATGTATTC
>JAFGCG010000049.1 GCA_016932715.1 Anaerolineales bacterium | reverse complement strand
GTTGGTCTTTGACGTCGGCTTAGCCATTTCCCTGACCGGCTCGTCTCTATCCACCTTGCTCCACCCCAGTTTGCCAACAGTATCTCTCGAGGATCGAGATCACCTTCAGCGAGGATCTCTACGATCCGGCAGACAGTACCGCCAGGGATGATGTGACGAACCCATCCAACTATATACTGGTCACGCCGGGACTTGACGGTGTTTTCGATAAGGTTTCATGTGTCCCTGGGCTCGCTGGCGGTGACGTACAGATCTTCACAGGGCCTGTGTCTTACGACAATCACGGCGGCAGCGGTCCGTTTGTCGCCACGCTCCAGCTCAACGGAGGTACAGCGCTGCCGAACGGCCGCTATCGATTGTTCATCTGCGGGTCGACTTCCATCGTCGATCTGGCAGGTAATGCCCTGAACAATGGCAGCGATGAAGCAGTGACCTTCACTGTTTTAGCCACGGGCAAGCCTATCCCTCAGACCGGATTTGCACCTGGCCTGGTTACCGCTTTGCCAGAGCAGCCGGCTGACAAAGCTTACACCGACCTCGGCGACCTGTGGATCGAGATCCCCCGCTTGAACCTGAAGACGAGCATCACCGGCGTCCCGCTCAAAGCGGATGGCTGGAACGTCACCTGGCTCCATCGGCGGGTCGGCTGGCTCGAAGGGACCGCTTATCCCACCTGGGCAGGCAACACCGTCCTGACCGCGCACGGCTACACCGCCGACGGCGAAGCCGGTCCCTTTGCCTTCATAAAGGACCTGAGCTACGGAGACACGATCATCATCCATCTCGGCGGGATGAAATACATCTATGCTGTCCGCACCAATCTGTTGATCAACCCGAACGACACTCACTGGCTGACCCAGCATGAGATGCTGGATTGGGTCACCCTCATCACCTGCCAGCAATACGATGAGAAGACCCAGTCTTACCGTTACCGCCGCGTCGTGAGGGCTGTGCTTATCCGCGTCGAACAGGAATAGGGTCGGGGATCGAAATCGAACAGGAGGCGGTGAGTCACCGCCTCCTTGCGTTTAAATAGTGCGCATCCTCTCGTAGAGCGGTTTCAGGCGGCTGTACATTTTTTTATACACCCCGTTGTACAGTTCATCATATCTGGCATGGGTCTTTGCGTCGGGCTCGAATGTATCGCGGACATGCGTCATTTCACGGATGGCAGTGGAAAAATCGGCATGGAGGCCCGCGCCGACCGCCGCGTCGATGGCTGCGCCCAGGCCCGAGGCTTCATAGACGTGTGGGCGCGAGGCCGGCAGGCCGAAGATGTCCGCGGTCAGTTGCAGGGCTGCATCCGATTGGCTGCCTCCACCGGCGACGCGTAACTCGGTGATGGGCACACCACTGCGCCTGACCGTGCGTTCGGCCCCCTCACGTAAGGCATAGGCAAGTCCTTCGAGGATGGCGCGGTAGAGATGGGCGCGCGTATGCATATCCCGGAAGCCGATCACCGCGCCGCGCGCTTCGGGACCCGGGAAACGCAGCCCGGGCGACCAGTATGGCTGCAGCACCAGTCCATCGGAGCCGGGCGGGACGGAGCGGATCAAATCGTCGAAGAGGCTTTCGGCTTCGATGCCCTGCTCGTCGGCAAGCTTCTGTTCGCGCAGCCCGAATTGATGTTTGAACCAGGTCACCATCCAATAGCCGCGATAGATCTGGATCTCGAAACTGTAGCGCCCGGGCACTGCCGCGGGATACGGCGGCAGAAGTGAAATGACCTCGATGTATCGTTTGTGGGTGGTGTTGATGGTGGCGGTCGTCCCGTAACTCAGGCAGCCGATGTGCGGTTCGAGGCAGCCGGCGCCAAGGACCTCCGTCGCTTTGTCTGCCGCGGCAGCGATGAGCGGGAGTCCCTGCGGGATGCCGGTGGCAGAAGACGCCTCCGCGGAGATCACCCCCAAAGGCGAGGCGGCAGGAATAAGGTCCGGCAGGATGCGCAGATCCATCGGGACAGCCTGCCATTTCCAATCCCAGGATGTAGCCCACGCCTGCGCCTTGTAATCGAACGGGACATACCCAACCTGGCAGGCAACGGAGTCCACAAATTGACCGATGAGCCGCCAGGTGAGATAGCCCGACAGGAAGAGATATTTATGGGTGTCCTTCCAGACTTCGGGCTGGTGCGTGCGGATCCAATTGCTCTCCCCCTCCGCCTGAAGGTATGCCACCGTTTCCGAGGCGCCCGCGACCCGGAACGCCGCGCCCCACAACCCGCCGACCGGCTTGAGTCCCTCGGTGCGACGCTGGTCGAGCCAGACAATGGCAGGCCGGAGCGGCTTGCCATTCTTATCCAGGTTGATCAGGGTGCTGCGCTGTGTGGTCAATGCCACCGCGGCGAGCGACGATTTGTCCACGCCCTGCGCCCACAATCCCTGGCAGGCTTCGCAAACCGCGCGCCAGAAGACTTCGGGGTCCTGCTCGGCAAGACCCGGCGCGCTGGAATAATACGGCTCGATCTCGACGCGTTGTTTTGCAACGATATTCCCGCGCGGGTCGAACACAAGCGCCCGGACGGATTGTGTGCCGTTGTCGATGGCGAGAAGGTTTTCAGACATAAGACTCCTTTAAACACAAAGGGCACGAAGTACCACGAAGGTATTGTTTTTTTCTTTGTGTCCTTCGTGTTTAGTTAAGTCCATACGCGCGCTTCCACAACTCAGTATACTCGCTGACTTCCTTTTCCCAGCGCGCATCATCCCAGCCGAGTTCGGGTTGCACGATGGAACGGAGGCGCGGCAGCAGATCGATCCCACCGTTTGGCAGGAGCAGGCCCAGGCGGACGCGCCGCAGCAGCAGATCATCGAGATGGACCACGCCCTCGGCGCGGGCAGCCTGGCGCAATTCCGCCCAAACATAGGGAGTCCCTTGAACAGGTTCGAGGTCTGCCGCGGAGGCGGCACTGAAAGCTGGAATGGATTGCATCCCATAGCGCGCCAGCAGCCGCAATCCCTGGGCGGGCGCCAAACCCAAACCGGCAAGCAGCGATTCTGCTTTCGGTGGGATCACATCGAGCACCGGTGTATCGGCATCGAAAGGGATGTGCCCCAGATGCTTGCGGACAGCCTTGAGGGCGTCGCGCGCCATGGGGCGGAACGTGGTCAGTTTGCCGCCGCTGACGGTGAGCAGGCCGTTCTCGTCCCAGATCGCATGTTCGCGCGATTCCTTCGAGGGGTCGGCCTTGCCCGTATTGACAACAGGCCGCAGCCCGGCATAGGTCGACGTGACGTCATCGGGAGTCAACTCCAGACTGGGGAACACAAATTGCAACCCGGCAAGCAAATACTCCACTTCCGCCGTGCTGATGGAGGGATCCGTTTGTAAATGGGGGCCGTGGTCGACGTCGGTAGTGCCGAAGAGGACCGCGCCTTCCCACGGCAGCGCAAAGACCGGGCGGCCATCGCGCGGGTGCAGGAAGGATACGGCACGCGTGAGCGGCAGGCGCTGAAAGGGAAACACCAGATGGCTGCCGCGCAACGGCCGCAAACGCGGCTTCTGTTGGATCTCCCCGCGCAGTTCATCCGCCCACGCGCCGGTTGCATTGACGACAACCTTCGCGAGGACCTCCGTTTGCCGTTCTGCTTCACAGGAGGTATCGCGCAACACCGCACCACAGACTCTTCCGTCCCGGGTCCGCAGGAGCGAATCGACGCGCGCATAGTTCAATGCCAGCGCGCCATCCGCCACAGACTCGCGCAGCAAGCGCAGGACCAGACGGGCGTCGTCGGTGTTTGCGTCGAAATAACGGTAACCGCTGCGCAGGGCGGGTGTGGTCAGGGACGGGCACAGCTCGCGCATGTCGTCGACATCATAGGAGCGGTGAGACCATTGGCGAGCCATGATGTCGTAAACGATCAGTCCCGCGCCGAAGATCCAGCCCGGGATGGAGTCCCCTTGCAGGCAGGCATATAAAAACCCGAGCCGGTTGACAAGCCCGCGGCCCTGCTTCAATAAATATTCGCGCTCACGCACCGATTCCAGTGTCACTTTGATTTGGGCGTTCTTCAGGTACCGCAGACCGCCATGCACCAACTTGGAGGACCGGCTCGAGGTGCCTGAGGCGAAGTCATCCGCTTCGACCAGCAAAGCGCGCAGCTGCGCGTGCGCCGCCTGACGCAGGATCCCCGCGCCAGTGATTCCCCCGCCAATGACCAATACATCCCACTTTTGATCGATCTGTCCCCAAACCCGATCGCGCCAACCGCGAGTCCATTCCATATACAGCTCCGCTACGCTACGCGACCATAGACGACGGACGATAGACCATGGTCCATGGTCCATCGTCCATTGTCCATCGTCTAAACTAACTTTCCCGGATTCATCATCCCATCCGGGTCAAATGACCGGCACAGTGCGCGCAGCGCGTCCATGCCGAGGGCGCCCTTCTCAGCCGGCAGGTACGGCAGGTGATCTGTGCCCACGCCGTGCTGGTGAGAAATCGTCCCGCCGTATTTTTGCAGCGTCAGGCTGGCGTCATGCTTCATATCCCGCCAGCGCTCCAGCAATTCAGCGGGGTCAGCCGTCCGGCGGAAAAGATACGTAGTGTAAATGCTTGCGCCATCGCGATAGACATGCGAAAGATGGGCGAACGCCAGGGCACGTTCATTATGCTTCGACATCGCAGCGACGATCGCCTGAGGGATCGCGGCGGATGCATCGCGTACCTGCGACCACGGCAAGGCCGTTTCGAGCGTATCGAGCGCAATACCTTTCTCCCAAAGTGTGTTCCGCAAATACGGCGTCAGGAACCGGCTCTTCTGCCAGGTGTGTCCCACCACCGTCCCAACAAACAGCCCGCTATGCTTTCGGCAGAGTGCAGCCACCTCCCGCCGCGTACGTTGGAAGGAGCGCATTGAACCTGTCACTCCAAAGATCAGCAGGCAGCGCCCATCTCCGTAGCCAATCGTCCGCAGGCCGCGCTCCGCCAGCCCGACCCAGCGCTTGCCCGAAAGGATCAACGTGGTCTCTGTCTCGAGCGGATTACTCAAGCGCAGCATCGAGACGGGCAATTCGTTCTGGACAATTTCCTGCACCGCATCGGAACCCTGCTCCCAGGAGGGGAAGAACACGCCGAAGAACCCCTCCGCCTCCGGCACTCGCCTCACGCGGACCTTTGCCTGCGTGATGACCCCCAGCCTCCCCTCCGACCCGAGCAGCATCTCGCGCAAGTCCGGTCCCGCGGCCGAGGCCGGGACAGGTTTGATCTCCAGCCGCCCGCGCGGCGTTTCCACGCTGCCGCCTGCAAAGAGACTCTCGATCCTTCCATAATGATAGGACTGCTGTCCGCTCGAGCGCGTGGCGACCCAGCCGCCCAACGTCGAATATTCGAAGGATTGCGGGAAATGACCGAGCGTATAGCCGCGGGCATTCAACTGTTCCTCGAGGGCAGGTCCGGCAACACCCGCCTGGAACGTCGCCAGGCGGCTGGTCTCATCGAGGTCGAGCAGGCGCGTCATTTTTTCGAGGGAGAGCGTCAGCACCGGCGCGTCCGCTCCCAGCGGCGTGATGTGACCGACCACGCTGGTCCCGCCGCCGTAGGGAATGATGTCCGCGCCCGCGTCCCGCGCGTACGCCAACAGGTCGCGCACCTCTTCATCGGTCCGCGGGAATGCCACGCCATCGGGAACGGTGACGGCCCGGCCATAACGCATGTCGACCCAATCACGCAGGGATTGCCCACGGGCATGAGTCAGACGCGTCTCTGCGGAGGCATCCACCAGCGGATGGGCGGGAAGACGAGACTCGCTCACAGTGGCAAGCAGCGTCTCTTTTGCGGTATCCGGAGTCGGTTCGAGCCGACCGAGGCGTTTTGTCAAATAGTCAAGAGCAGGAGGCGGCAGGGGATAATCCGTATCCACGTTTCCCCATCCATTCCAGCGTTTCATATCAACTCCTTGTGGGGCCAGATGGCATCTTGCCCTACAATGACTTCTTCCAAAGAGTCAGGCTTGCCTCCATCACGGCGCGCGTCAATGTTTCGGCTTTGAGAAACGCGCCTCTCCTGGCATGGTTCAACAGCTCGGCGTAATAGAGGCGTGAGCGTTTGCGGCTTTCCGCAGAAACAAAATAATGTTCCGCCATGACCTGATATAGATCCTGGAAGCTGTTGAGCAGGAGGCGGAAGATGGGATTGGCGGCGCGCTGGGTGAGCAAAAAATGCAGCTTCCAATCGGCGCTGGCAAACGCAGCCGGACTTTCCTCCAGGTCCATATAGCTGGCGAGCAAGGCGGCAATTTCGGGCGCAGCCTGCTCCATCGCCTGACGAGTGTACGTGGGCGCGAGCAGGACGCGGATCTCGAGCAAATGCGCCACAAAATCCGGCGTCCGCTGCGAGGGCATTTGCGCCAGGATGGAGAGTACGCCCATGTTGCCCTCCTGCCAGTAGGCGCGGACGCGCGTCGGCTTGCCCTGTTGGATGTCGAGCCAGCCATCGCGGGCAAGTCGCTGCAGGGCTTCGCGCAGCGTGGGACGGGTGACGCCAATCTGTGCCGCCAGGTCACGTTCCCCAGGCAGGTAGCTATTGGCAGCAAAATGCCCGCTCAAGATCGCATCGAGTAAACGTCCCTCGGCAATCTCAGCGGGCTTCTGGATCGGGTTCCATTTCATAGGACTCCTAACTGGTCAGACCACTTACCAGTTAAAGTATACAACCATCTCCCCCGCGCGTCAATAAACTCAACCACGGAGTTCACACATCATCCAACAGAATTGTCAGAATTGTATAAAACCAGCCTGGTGACCAGGTGGTAAATTCCACAGATTGTGGTATATTTCACAATTGAAATTGGAGTAACATACGAATAAGGGAGGATTAGGAGATGTATTTACCCAAGCTCTACGAGAACAGGAGTTTGTTCGACCATGGAAAGCATTCAATATGCTGTATTTTTGCTGGGAGCAGTTTTCTGCGCGTATCGCGCCATTGTCGCCAAACGCATTCTTTCAGCGACGATCTATCTGGCTTGTATCAGCGCACTTGTTTCCGGGACACTTTATTTGCTGGGCGCCGCGCAAGTGGCAGTGATGGAATTATCTGTAGGAGCCGGGCTGGTCACGATTTTGCTGGTCTACGCCCTGAGCGTTGTCGGCGATGATGCCATGGACCCGGCTTCGGTCATCCCAAAACCTCTGGCGTTTGGAGTGGTGGGGCTGGCAGCCGTCCTCCTGGGATGGATGGCTTTCCCGGCCGTGCGCACGACCGCGGCGGTTGGTGAATTCGATCTAGCCAGTTCTCTCTGGCAGGATCGCGTGCTGGACGTGTGGATTCAAATCGTGTTGATCTTTTCCGGTGTGATGGGAGTACTGGGACTGCTCTCGGAAAAAGTACCTGGTGCAAAAGAGGAGGTCGAGCAGTGATATTTACACCCCTGAATATTATTCTTTTTGGTGTGGTCGGATTGCTGGGGGTGGGACTTTATGGGTTGTTGATCACACGCAATCTCATCAAAGTGGTGATGGTCCTGCAGATCCTGATCAAGGCAGTGATTCTGGCACTGGTCCTGGCTGGGAAGTTAAGCGGACACCTTGGGCTGGGACAGTCCACCGCGGCAACGGTCATCGTAGCCGATACAATCGTGGCCGTCGTGGGGCTCGCCCTCGCCGTCCAGGTGCGACGACGCTTCGGCACGCTCGACGTCCCCAGGATTTCCACGCTGCGAGGTTGAAATGGCTGGGATCATCGTCGCTCTCGTGATCGTCCTTCCCTGGGCCGGTGCGCTTGCTGTCTGGCTGGCAAGAAATAAACATGCCCGGCTTCAACATGCCCTGGCGGTCCTGTTCAGCGTTCTGACAGCGATTGTGTCTCTCGTGCTGTTCCTGTTCGCAGACACAGAGCCGGCAATTCGAATTCCACTTGGCAAAGCATTTGGTGATCTGACGTTCGTCCCCGATGGCCTCGCCGTGTTATTGACCGCCATCGCGGCGGTCATCGGTTCCCTGGCGGTGATCTTCTCGGTCGATTACATGCACGGCGATGCTCAGCTCGGACGTTATTATTTTCTCGTCCTGTTCTTTATCGGCGCCATGACCGGACTGGTGCTGAGCGGCAATTTGCTGTTCACGTTCTTTTTCTGGGAAATCACCGCGTTATGTTCCTACGGCTTGATCTCGTTCTACAACGATGACCCGAAAGCCGTCGCGGGCGGCATCAAGGCTCTCATCATCACGCAGGTCGGTGGTGTTGGTTTGCTGGCTGGGACGTTGATCGCCTTTGCAAACCTGGGAAGTTTTCAAATCGCAGACCTTTTGGCAAAGGCGTCAGCGCTGCCTGCGATGGCTCTCGCGTGGATCGCGTTCAGCTTTCTCGTTGCGGCTGCGGCAAAGTCTGCGCAGTTCCCCTTCCACACCTGGCTGCCGGATGCCATGGAAGCGCCGACACCCGTCAGCGCGCTGATCCATGCCGCGACGATGGTCAATGCCGGGATCTATTTGCTGGCGCGCTTTTACCCCGCCTTCGAAGCTGTGCCGGGCTGGAGGATGTCTGTCCTTCTGGTGGGTCTGGTCTCCGCGCTGATCGCGGCTGTCTCGGCGCTCATTGCCACTGACCTCAAACGCGCCCTGGCGTATTCCACAGTCAGCCAGCTTGGTTACATGGTGTACGCCATCGGCGCGGAGGGCGTGTTCGCCAGCCAGTTCCATTTGCTCAGTCATGCGGTCTTCAAGGCGCTGTTGTTCCTGGCGGCAGGTGCGGTGATCCACAGCGTCGGCACGCGCGACATGCGCCGCATGGGCGCGCTCGGCAGGCAAATGCCCTTCGTGCGGAACGTATTCATCGTCGGCGCGCTGGCATTGGCAGGCATCCCGATCCTCAATGGCTTTTGGAGCAAGGAACTCATCCTCGAGATCGGTCTTGAGCATTCGCCGCTCTGGGCGTATGCGCTCATGCTGACCGGCGCGGGACTTACGGCTTTTTACACCCTGCGCATGGTCTGGCTGGTGTTCTTCGGTGAAGAGCGCGAGCCCCTGCATGCCCACGCGGCAGGTTTGGCGATGAAAGTTTCGCTCGGCATTCTGGCAGCGGGCACATTCATCACATGGCTTTTCTTTGGTGGATTGAATGGACTCTTAGCCTCCACCCTGCCCATCCATGAGCTGGAGCGCGAAACATTGCTGGAAGTCCTCACTGCGATCCTCTCCGCCCCCGCGACCTGGTTCGCGTTACTGATCGTTGCTCTTGGCTGCGGGCTTTTCTGGCTGCTCGGACGGAAGTCCGCGCTCGCGCAGGGCGGCTGGCTCGACCCGTTTGTGGAAACCTCCTTCGGCTTCGAGTCGCTCAACCGCTGGATCGTGCAGGTGACTTATCAAGTGGCGGAACGTTTCAGTGTCACACAAACGGGTGAACTGAATTGGAACATTCTTGGCATCGTCAGCGCTTTGCTGGTGGTGTTGGTCGTTTTGTGGCTGGGTGCATAGATGGAACTATTGAACTTTACCGGATTGATCATCATCCCGCTGGTTTCGTCGCCGGTTGTCTATTTGGCTGGGCGGCTGGGGACGCGTGAAATCACTTTACGCGGCCGGTCCTATTTGGTACGCGTGGCAGCGTTTCTGGCTCTCCTGGCAGCCTGGGTACCTTTCGCTGCTTCCGTCCGAACGCTGTTCCTGGACGGCACACAGGAATTCAACGTGAGCACGATCTGGCTGCGCGTGGACGGAATCAGCTTGTTCATGGCAGGCTGTGTGCTTCTGCTCGGCACGCTGGTTATCTTGTTCTCCGGTTCCTACATGGCGGGAGAAGTGGGCGAAGAGAAATATTACGCCATGCTGCTGGCCATGATCGGCTTGATGATCGGCTTGGTCGCAGCCGGCGACCTGTTCAACTTGTGGGTCTGGTTCGAGGCGATGGCGATCTCCTCTTATTTGCTGGTTGCTTTTTATCGTGAGCAGTCCGCTTCCCTGGAAGCCGGCATGAAATATCTCGTACAGAGTGCGGCAGGATCGGTGTTAGTCCTGATGGGGATCGCGATCGTGCTGGCGCAGGCCGGGACGCTGGACATGGCTCAGATCACGGAAGCCGTTTCAGGGTCCGCTGTGAACCGGCTGGCGCTCCTGGGTGCGGGCGCGTTGTTCATGATCGGGTTCGGCGTCAAAGTGGCGCTTGTCCCCCTCCACACCTGGCTGCCGGACGCACATTCCCAGGCGCCGAGTGGGATCAGCGCGATGCTCTCCGGCGCCGTCATCGAGATCGGTTTGATCGCCATGCTGCGGGCGCTGGCAACGCTGACAGGGTTTGCCCTCTCGTGGGGAATCCTGCTGATGGGGTTCGGCGCCTTGAACATTTTGTATGGCAACCTGCTCGCCCTGCGGCAAACCTTTGTCAAGCGCCTGCTTGCGTATTCGAGTCTGAGTCATGTCGGATACATCCTGCTCGGGCTCGGCATCGCGCTGTCTGCCGGGATCGAGCTGGGCGCGCAGGGCGCGTTCTTCCATGTGTTCAATCACATGCTGATGAAGGGACTGGCGTTCCTGGCGGTGGGCGCCTTGATGTACGGAATGTTTTTACAGAATGGATCCCACCGGGCGTTGAAGATCGAGCACCTCGCCGGAGCCGCGCAAAAGTATCCGCTCGCGGCGCTGGCGTTCAGCCTCGCCCTGCTGGGCCTCGGCGGCCTGCCCCCGCTGGCTGGCTTCATGTCGAAGTGGCAGATTTTCGTCGCCGGGTTCCAGACCCAAAACGCCTGGATCATCGTATTGATGATCTTCATGGCGCTCAACAGCGTGCTTTCCCTCGGATATTACGCGCCGCTGGTAAACCTGATGTATCGCAGGGAAGCCTCTCCGAAGGTGGCCGCCGGAAAACCCCTCACATGGACGATTGCCCTGCCGCTGATCGTGATGAGCCTGGGCGTCATCGTGCTGGGGTTTTTTCCGGGGCTGATGGATTGGTTCACGGTCGCGGCTGGACGCCAATTTATGCAAATGTTTGGAAAATGAACATGAAAAGTATTTTGCTCTCTCCTCTGATTGCGTTCCTGATCTATTTTGGCATTGTCGCCATCGTATCCGGAATCGCCAAACTTTTCTCTGCCCAAGGCCGCAAGTCTGAATTCAAAACGGACACCTACGCGAGCGGTGAGGAACATGATCCCCTGCCGGCTGCCCCGGGCTATCGTCAGTTTTTTGTGATCGCATTGTTTTTTGCTGTCCTGCACCTGGGTGTGCTGATGATCGGCAGCAGCGGCTTTGCCTCGGTTGCCAGTGTGTATTTACTTGGTTTGATCCTGGCGCTGATCGCCTTGATCCTTGGATAGAGATGAAGAATAGTTTTTCAGCCACGAATCCCCGGCACCTGCACCCGGGGCAGGTGTACGCGAATTCACACGAATCTTTTAACCATGCGCGCAAATTCGAGGAGTTCGCGGCTAAAATCTTCTCTGTGGTGAAGCGGTTTGGCAAGCTCACACAAATATCCACTTCTCAAAAATGGTGAATCATGAATATCAATAACAATCAATTATGGGTGAAGGTCATAAAAAAGGTACGCGCCTGGGCGCGGCTGAATTCCATCTGGGCGGTGCATTTCAACAGCGGCTCCTGCAACGGCTGTGATATCGAGATCCTTGCCACGCTGACACCACGTTACGACGTGGAACGCTTCGGCATCAAGCTCGAAGGCAGCCCGCGGCATGCCGACATTCTCATCGTGACGGGACCCGTCACACGCCAGGCGCGTGAAAGGCTGCTGCGGACCTACGAGCAGATGCCTGAGCCAAAGTTCGTCGTTTCGGTTGGCTCATGCAGCGTCTCGGGCGGCGTCTTCCACGGCTGCTACAATGTCGGCGGTTCGGTGGACGAGGTCATTCCGGTGGATGTTTTTATCCCGGGCTGCCCGCCGCGCCCCGAAGCCATCATCGATGGCATCATTCAACTGCTCACCCACTTAAAAGATGGGAACCCACGCCCCGCGCGCAAAGAGCAGATCATTGAAAGAGGCGTTGCATGAATATCGAACAGAATTTACAAAAAGCGGAACAGATCCTCGCTCCCTGGAACAAGGAGACGACGCATCCTGAATTAAATCGCCTGGACGCCTCCCTCGCGGCTGAAAATTTACGTCCGGCGGTGACTGCTCTGCACGCGGCGCGCTGGGGCTATTTGTCGGCGATCACCGGTCTCGACCTGGGAGCGGAGTCCGGTCAAATGGAGGCGCTCTACCATTTTTGCAGCGGTCCGGCGATCACTACCCTGCGAGTCCGCCTGCCGCGCACGGGTGAAGCGACCCTGCCGACGATCGAAGACATCATCCCGCCCGCGACCTTCTTCGAACGCGAATTGCATGAGATGCTTGGCTTCAAGATTGCCGGTGCGAAAAGCAACGACCGTTTGTTCATCTCCGATGACTGGCCCGAAGATGTGTATCCGCTGCGGGAAGATTTCAACATCGAACAAGCCACGCCCGTCGAAGGCCGCCACGCGGATGAGACGCCGGAAGTGGGAATGGTTGGTGAGAACAAGTTCGTCATCCCCATCGGTCCACAGCACCCGGCGTTGAAGGAACCGGGGCATTTCGAATTCACGGTGGACGGGGAGGTCGTGACCGGGGCGCGCATGCGTCTCGGCTATGCTCATCGCGGCATCGAGAAAGCCGCCGAGAGCCGCAACTGGATCCAGAACTTGTACCTCTTCGAGCGCATTTGCGGGATCTGCTCGCATACGCATGCATATGCATATAGTCTGGGCGTGGAAAAGCTCGCGCAGGTGGAAGTCCCCGCACGCGCCCAGGCGATCCGGGAATTGGTGGCGGGCCTCGAGCGCATCCACAGCCATTTGCTCTGGCTGGGCGTTACAGCGCACGAGGCAGGCTTCGACACCCTGTTCATGTATTCGTGGCGCGACCGCGAGACGGTCATGAACCTGCTCGAACAGCTCACTGGGAACCGCGTCAACTATTCGGCGAATCTGCTCGGCGGCGTGAAAGCGGACGTGGGACCGGAACAAGCCAAAGCCATTAAGGAAGGCTTGAACTTCCTCGAGACGCGCATCCGTCATTACCTGGAAGTGGTGACCACCGATACAATGTTCCTCAACCGGACGCGCGGGATCGGCACGATTTCCTATGAGGAAGCGGAAGAGTTTGGCTTGCTGGGACCGACAGCGCGTGCCTCGGGCCTGCTGCGCGATGTCCGCGTGGAAGCGCCCTACGGAGCGTATCATCAGTTCCCGATCAGCGGCGTGACCGAAACCAACGGCGACCTGGAAGCACGCTGCGTCGTCCGCCTGAAAGAGTTGCTCGTTTCCTGTTTTGCGCTTCGGACGATCCTTGATAACCTGCCCGAGGGTCCGCTCACGGTGAGGATGCCGCGCAAGGTCCCGGCTGGCGAGACCGTTTCGCGGGTCGAAGCGCCGCGCGGCGAATTGTTCTACTACATCAAAAGCAACGGGGGCGAACACCCGGCGCGCGTTCACATCCGTACGCCCAGCCTGTGTAACTGGGTCTCGGTGCTCGAAAAGGCTGTCGGGCGCCAACTCGCCGATGTGCCGATGCTGATCGCCGGAATGGATCCCTGCTTCTCGTGCAATGACCGGCTCGTCACAACCGTCGGCAGGACCGGCGAGCGCCAGACCTGGTCATGGAAACAGCTGCGCCAACACGGAATCGAGTATTACAAAAGATGAACACGCTGACCTCTTTCTTTTCTTTACTGATCTTTCCTGCCGGTTTGACCCTGCTCCTGGCGGGTATGTTCTACGACTGGTTCGACCGTAAGCTGGTGGCGCGCTTCCAGAATCGCGTGGGACCGCGCTGGTTCCAGCCGATTGCCGATGTGATCAAGCTTTTTGCCAAGGAACAGATCACTCCCGGGATCAAAAACCCGGCGTTGTTCTTTGGCTTGCCAATCGTTGCGCTCTCCGGTGCATTGGCAGCCGCCCTGTATGTCCCTTTGCTGGGGTTCGCACCTGTCCATAGTTTCCCCGGCGACCTGATCGTAACGATCTATCTCCTCAGCCTGCTGACCATCTGCATGGGTCTGGCTGGCTGGAATACAAGCAGTCGTTTCTCCCTGATCGGCGCCACGCGCGCCTTGACGCAGGTGTTTGCGTACGAAGCTCCCTTCCTGCTGGCTTTGCTTGGACCCGCCATGGCGGCCGGCAGCTGGCAAATCGATGTCATCAATGACTATGCGCGCGATCACTGGTTTGCCATCAGCCAGCCGGTGGGATTCATCATTGCCTTGATCGGTCTGATGGGGAAACTGGAACTGCCGCCCTTCGATGCCCCTGAAGCCGAGACGGAAATCGTCGCAGGCGCGTTGACCGAATATAGCGGGCGCGGCTTAGCCATATTCAGAATCGCAAAAGCGTTGGAACTGGTGGTTGGCATCACTCTGGTTTCGGCATTCTATCTGGGCGGGCTGCAGGGCGTGGTGCCATTTTTTGTCAAGACGCTGGCCGTGCTCTTCTTAATGACAATATTCCAGGTTCTGTTGACCCGCCTGCGCATCGATCAGACCGTTGGGCTGTGGTGGCGCTTTGGAACGATATTGGTATTGGCGCAGCTCCTGATCACAATTTTATGGAAAGGCGGCCTGCTATGAGAATCGGCACAATGTTCAAGGACATCCTCAAGTCCTTTTTTACAAAGTCCTCGACCCAGCTGTATCCTGTCGAGAGAGTTGCGCCTCCGGAGCGTTATCGCGGCATCCTTTCCTACAACCCATCCGTTTGCACGGGCTGCACGTTGTGTGTCAAGGATTGCCCCTCCGACGCCATCGAGCTGGTCATCCTGGACCGGGCTGCCAAGCAGTATGTGATGAAATATCGCATGGATCGCTGCATTTATTGCGGTCAATGTGTGGTCAATTGCAAACCGAAAGGAATCGGAATGTCCAACCAGGAATGGGAACACGCCGCCCTGGATCAGAACTTCATGGTTTACTATGGAAAAGAGCAAGACATTGCCAAGTACCTGGAAGACTCCGCTAAATCTCCTATTGCAGAAACTGAAAGCTGAATCAGGGAAGTTTCCGCGGGTCGCGATCCTCGGGATCGGGAACAGCCTGCGCTCCGATGATGCGGCCGGGATGTTGGTCGCGCGCGCACTGTCCCAGCGCGAATGCGCCGCGGACGTGGATCACATTCTCATTCTGGAAGCCGGTCACGCGCCCGAGAACAGGACCGCGGAACTGCGCCGCTTCGCTCCGGACCTGGTGCTGCTCGTCGACGCGGCGGACATGGGGGAGGCACCCGGCGCAGTAGCATGGATTTCTGAAGACGATATCGATGGCATGAGCGCCTCGACGCACAGCCTGCCGCTTTCCATGCTGGCAAAGTATCTGAAATTAGAGCTTAACTGTAAAGTGATCTTGCTGGGCATTCAACCAGTGTCGAATGAAGTCGGAGAAACTGTGAGCAAGGAAGTTATATGCGCGGTGGAGAAAGTGGTAAGCGGACTAGAAGAAACGATCCGTGAATGTATTCCGGTCTAACCACAGATAAACACAGATGAAAATGATTTTCATCAACACATCAGTGTTCATCCGCAGTGAATTTTGGCACCCGAACAAGAGAAAGCGCCCCTGAATTTCTCAAAGGCACTTTTTATAGTTCCAATTGGCAGCACGAAATTCACATCGAAATAATTAATCCATATCCTGCAAATCACGCGATGGATTTATCGTTTTTAGCAGCACAGTCCAAAGACGACCATCATCAAATTCTGACCAAATTGCTAAACACGCATAAGGCTTGCGATAGTGCTCAGTTGGATAGACATAAGCTCGGCGCAACAACTCCCCCATTTCATTCTCGAAACCACACAAGTCAACTTCTACCTCTTGCCAACCTAGTTTCTTAAGCCAGCCATCGTAATAATTCTCAATATCACTTTCGGTTTCAAATCCATCCTCCCCAAGAAATACAGGAACATACATGCGATACACAAAGTAACGAAGATGATAGCCCATAGCATTATCAACCAAAGTCGCAAATTCCTCCTTAGCAGCATACTCGCCCTCATATGTTGCCAAATGCTGAGGCATTGGGATCTCAGGCATGAAATATTCTGGCTTTTCTTCCCGTAATAAAGGATAGGCAACGACCAGCAAGCAAATCAATAAAATAATTCCTGAGTAAACCAATCTGTGTTTCTTCATTTTTCACCTCCACGACTCTTTCCAATGTAGATATTATATTCTGCTGATAGAGACCGTCTCGTCACGCGGTTACCGAATTTTGCGAATTGGTTAGAAAACTTCGTGTGAATTCGCGTGATTCGCAACTGAAAAATTCTTCCAGACCGTTGGTCAACACCGTGCGATGGCAATCAGCGATACGCGATAAGCAATACGCCCCACCAATCATTCTGGCGGGGCGTTCCTTACGCATGGATATAACCGTAATCTATTGCTCGAACTTCACCTCAGCCGTCATGCCCCAGCGCATGGCAGGATCGATATCCGTCAACATGACCGTGACCTTGTAGACCACATCACCTTGATTCTCCGAATATGTCTGCCCGATCGCGTCGATCGCGCCTGTCAATTCCACATCCGGAAGGGCATCCAGGCTCACCACCACCGGGTCGCCCTCTGCCAGTGCCACCACATCGATCTCGGTCAGGTCAGTGGTGGTGACAATCCAGTGGGAAAAGTCGGCGATCGTCACGGCTGATTCCCCGGCGTTGATCGAGTTGCCCAGTTTGGCATTCAGCTCCGCCACCACGCCATCGAAGGGCGCGGTCAGTGAGAAGGCTGCCACGCCAGCTTGGGCGGCAGTCAGCCGCGCTTCCAGCACCGCCAGTTGTTCGGCATCCACGCCGCCTTTCAAACGGTCGTAGGTGCGCTGGGCGGCTTCGAGTTCCGCTTTTTCCAAAGCCACATCATTCTCGGCTTCGATGATCCACTCCTGAGGCGCGGGACCCTTGATGCTTTTGGTCCTGACCTCATACTTATAGGTTCCCGCGCTTTTGACCAGGACGCGGTAGCTTATGGTTTGGGGGATTTTATCGTCCTTCAGCAGATAGTCCAAACGATCCAGAGCATCATCATAGTCTTCCTGCGCCTCCTTCAGGTCGATGACGGCCTGCGCCAGGTCGGTGCCGGCGATGTCCTGCAGATCATTGAGGGCTTTCTGGGCGTCGACCAGCTCGAGTTGAGCCGCAGCATAGTTCGTATCCAACTCATCGCCCAAACGGACCAGGAGATCTCCTTTTTTCACCGCCTGGCCCTCTGCCACCAGTACTTCACTGACGACGCCGCTGACGGTGAAGGCGATCTGTGCATAATGGATCGGTTCCACCCGCCCCTCCGCGATGATGATGCTGTTTGCGATGACGGTTGGCGCGAGCGTGGTGGGCGCCTGGGTAGGCTGCGCCGAACTGCCGCAAGCAGAGACAAGCAATACAGCGATGGTCATCAACACCATTAACATGGCGATTCTTGAGTTCATCATTTCAATTCCTTTGTACAAACGATTTGACCTTTCCTCCGGGCTTCAGACCAAGAGTTCCTACAACTTCTTTCGATCAGTTTCATCGACATTTTACCCTTTTTTGTTTGGTCGGTTTCGATTCCTTCACATATCGTCGTATGTGTTCGAAAGCTGCTTCTGCCGTGCATCCCCGGCACCTGCGCCCGAGGCAGATTCTACGCGCAATCCACGGCTGAAAAATTCCGTCGGAGGCCTTCGGTCAGGACTCAAGCGCTCTTCGGAACAGCTTTTTATCTGCTGCAAATGCTATAATCAGTGGATCACGAAATGACTGGGAGAAGCCCGAAAACAGGGTGCGGGCGTACGCCCGCACCCTGTTTTCGGGAACCCTTTTCAACTTTCGTGAAGTACTGATAATTCCCTTACCTTGCGCAGATGAGAGCCGATCAATGAAGAACCGTCTTTCCAGGAAATGGATGCAAAATCTAACCGATCAACAAAAGGATCTTTTGCTTGGGCTCTTTATCCTTTTGATCGTCGCAGTCATCTATTACTTCCAGTGGGCGTATTACCTGACCGGGCTGGAGGGCAGCAAAGTGAACATCGACCAGCCGGAGCGATATTTCTGGTGGGCAAACGATTCGCGCAGCTATCAGGCGGCGGGCGAATGGCTGTTTGGCCGCGAGAACAACAGCGCAATCGGGAGCCGTCCCTGGCTATACCCGCTTTACCTGGGACTAGCTCGCACGCTTTTTGCAGGGAACATGGAGAGGCTGGTCTGGATCAGCCAGTTTTTGATGTGGCTGGGAAGCGGCGCCCTGATCTACCTGAGTCTGCACAACACAACCCGCTCCACAGTCCTGGCAATGTTCGGGACGGCATTTTTCTTCTCGCACCCTTCTCCGCTGATCCTTACCTTCCATGGCATGACGGAGACGTTGAACATTCTCTTGATCTCTGCCTTTTGCTGGGTTTTGACGGCCGCGTCGAAGAATCGCATGTATTACGCGCTGCTGCTAATCACCCTGGCAACCGTGACAAAACCAATCTATCTGCTGTTCCTGGTCCTGCTGGCGATCTATATCCTTGTGCGATACAAGCGAGGCGCCGAAGATCCCGCTGCCCCTGGCAGGGGTCCTGCGGACAAACACACTCCCAGGCTTCGACAAATCGGTCTCATCGCATTGATACTGCTCCCGATTTGGATACAACTTCTATTATCGTTCGCCGCGACAGGAGAGCCGAGCCTGTCGAAGATCGGCAGCTACACCTTCAAGAATTATCTCGTGGCAGATGTCTATCTCCGCACGGAAGGAACCGAGTGGCGCGAGACCATGGAATTAATTAAAGACTGGGATGTACAGCAGCAATTGACGTATCTGTGGGAACACCAGAGGATGACCGTGCTGACCGTTCGCAGCCACCTGATCGACGAAAACCTGTGGACAGGTTCCTTTTACACACTTGGCGACGGCAACCGGATGAAGGATTTTGCCTTCAATATGAACGCGGTCTCGGCTTATCTCCACTTATTGATGGCGCCGCTTGTCCTCTATTACTTGCTGTCTGCGAAATATCGAGAGCACACGCGAAGCAGTCCTGTGGATAAAGAGATCATTGCCCTGCTCTATCTTTGTTTCCTGCTCCAGTTCCTGACGAGCGGCATTTCCGCGGGCCAGAATGATCGCCTGATGATCACAGCCCTGCCGCTCTGGATCACTGCCTATCTTTCGGTTCTAAGCGGAATGAACACTACGCAAAATGTCCTGGCTGAGATGGACGATGGACAATAGACAATGGACCACCATGGTCTACGGTCTGTCGTCTATGGTCTTGTAATTATTTGTTCTTCAGCCAGATAGAGAATGCAAGCTATATTATGAAAAAGCACACCGTGATCCTGCAACCCTCAGGCCGCCGCGGACAAGTGGACGAAGGCACCTCCCTGCGCGCCGCGGCGCGTGAGCTGGGCGTGGAGATCGAGTCGATCTGCGCCGAGAACGCGACCTGTGGCAAGTGCCTGATCCTGGTGGAGGAAGGCCGCTTCGAAAAGTACAACATCCATTCCAGGCGCGAGAACCTCTCCCCCGTCGGGGCGGAAGAACAGGCTTATTTCGCGCGCAGACCAAAACTACTAAAAGACAAAGGCTGGGAAGTTGGGCAGGTCCGTTTGTCGTGTCAGGCAAGAGTGTTGGGCGATGTGCTGATCAACGTCCCCGAGGAAAGCCGCGGCAACAAACAGATCATCCGCAAGAGCGCGCGCGAACGGGCCATCGAGGTCAAGCCAGCCATTCGAAAATATTATGTCGCGCTGACGCCGCCAAACCTCGAACGTCCGATTGCGGATTGGGAACGCCTCGCCAGGGAACTCGAAACGACGATCGCACTCGTCCGGCGCGGGGAGGAGAACCTGCCGCGCTGGTTCGACCTGACGGTGGATTACCAATGTTTGCGGACGCTATCGTCCACGCTGCGTGAAGCAAAATGGAACGTGACCGTCTCCGTCTGGCGGGACAGGGAAGTGATCGCAGTCCAGCCCGGCTACGTGGAAGACAGCTACGGCGCGGCTGTGGATATCGGCTCGACGACGGTCGCGTTGTATCTCTGCAACTTGCGGACCGGAGAACTGCTCGCGGCGGAATCCGAGATGAATCCGCAGATCGTCTACGGCGAAGATGTGATGTCGAGGATTCAATATACGATTGGGCACAAAGACGGCCTGGAAAAATTGCATAAAGCCATCCTCGCGACGTTGAATAAGCTGCTCAAACTGGCTGCCAAGACGGCGCAGATCAAACCCGACGAAATCCTCGAAGTGGTGCTGGTCGGCAATACGACCATGCACCATCTCCTGTTGAATTTACATCCAAAGGATCTGGGGCTGGCACCGTTTGTCCCGGCAATCCATAGTTCGGTGGATATCAAGGCGCGTGAACTGGGATTGCAGATCAACCCCTCGGGGAACGTTCATGTGCTGCCGACGATCGCCTCCTTTGTGGGCGCGGATACGAGCGGGATGCTGCTCGCGGAAGAACCCCACATGCAGGACGAGAACTGGCTGCTGATCGACGTGGGCACGAACGCGGAACTCGTACTGGGCAACCGCCAGAGACTGGTCTGCACCTCCACGCCAACAGGACCCGCGCTCGAAGGCGCGCACGTGGAATACGGGATGCGCGCCGCGCCTGGCGCGATCGAGCGGGTGCAGATCGATGAGAAGACTCTCGAACCACGCTATAAAATCGTCGGGGAAGAGGAATGGAATACGGGCAAAGCCAAGGGTATCTGCGGCTCGGCGGTCATCGATGCAGTGGCAGAGTTGTTCCGGGTAGGGATCATCGATTCTCGGGGCCGATTCACAAGCGGGCAGAAGTCGGACCGCGTGCGGGAGGGGGAAAACGGCTGGGAGTATGTCATCGCCCGGGCCGAGGAAACGTCCATTGGAAGAGACATCCCCATCACGCAAAAGGATGTGAGACAGATCCAGCTGGCAAAGGCAGCGCTGTTCACGGCGGCGCGCACACTCCTGAACCAGACCGGGTTGCAATCGCCTGATAAAATCATTCTGGCGGGCGGCTTTGGAAGTTATATCGACAAAGAGAAGGCGATGCTGATCGGGCTGATCCCCGATTGTGAATTGGAGCGAGTATATGCAGTGGGCAACGCGGCGGGCGACGGCGCGCGCATCGCGCTGCTGAACGTGGAGAAGCGGGATGAGATCGATTCGGTCACGCGAGGCGTGGAACGGCTCGAGCTGCCGGCTGATCCCGAGTTCCAGAACCAGTTCATGCTGGCGATGAACTTCCCGCACATGAGCGAGCCGTTCGAACACATCGCCCATTTGATCCCGAACCGTCAGGCGGATCCGATGGCGAAGAAATTTATGAAATAAACTTACTCAACACGAAGCTTTGTGCCCTTTGTGGTGAAAAACGGAGAATCAATGAACAAATTCCTTGAACGACTCAACGCGGGGGAAGTCCTGGTTGCCGATGGATCGACGGGCGCCAATCTCCAAAAGATGGGACTCAAGCCGGGACAATCACCTGAAGAGCTTGTGATCGATAGTCCCGATACGGTCTTGAAACTTGCCAGCATGTTCGTCGAGGCCGGCTCCGATATTATTCTCACCTGCACCTTCGGCGGTTCGCGCATCCGGATGAAGGATTCAAAATATCAGGATCGCGCCCCGGAGATCAACACGCGTGCAGCCGAGATCGCCCGCAAAGCCGCCTCCGCGCGTGACGGGGTGCTGGTCGCCGGCTCGATGGGTCCCGTCGGCGCCCTGATCAAGCCCTACGGGCCGCTCGAGGCGGCCGAGGTCAAAGCCACCTTTGCCGAGGAAGCCAAAGCGCTCGCGGCAGGCGGTGTGGATTTCCTATTAATTGAAACCATGTTCGCTTTTGAAGAGGCAACGGCTGCCTTCGAAGGCGCACGTTCTGTGACCGATCTGCCGATCGTCGTGTCCTTCAGCTACGACCGCGGCACGCGCTCGATGATGGGTGTGAAGCCCAAGGATGTCATCAAAACATACAGCGAGATGGGCGCAGTCATGGTGGGCGCCAATTGCGGAACGACGCTGGAGAACATGGAAACCATCGTCAAGGAATACGTCGCGACCCTGCCAAATGTCCCTCTGTGGGTCAAGCCGAATGCCGGCGTTCCGCGCATGGACGTCCAAACCGAACAAGGCGTCTACGATATGACACCGGAAGATATGGCGGCGTACGCCAGGAAATATGTCGAACTGGGCGCAAAAGTCGTCGGCGGATGCTGCGGTTCTACGCCGGGGCACGTCGCGGCGATCGCGCAGGCAGTGAAGCAGTGATCAGTGGTCAGTATTTAGTGATCAGTTTGTGTAGTTTGTAAAAACAATGAGCCAGCGCGCAGAGATCCTCCGGCTGCTTTCAGGAAAAAAGATAGACCTTCAACCCGCCTTTAGCGGGTTGATTCACGTCACAGCCGAGGGTTTGCAAAGCGAAGGACTCGTCTTTCACGAGGTCCACAAGGATGCGCGCCAGATGGCGAAGGCTGCCGCGAGCACATTCAAATTAAGCGGCTTGCCCTCGGCCGTCGCACCCTTGGATCTGTATGTGGAGGCAGAGGCATTAGGCGCAAAGATCGATTTTCGCGAGAACGGGCAATTTCTGTTTCCACAGGTAGCAGTTCCTTTGTTTGCCTCCACAAAAGATTTGAACAAGGAATATTTCGAAAGCGCAGACTTCATAAACAGCGGCAGAATTGCACTGGCTTGCGAAGCCATGCAGCGATTGAAGGAAGACATTGGGCAGGAGGCAGTTATCGGCGGGATGATTCCCGGACCCTACACCCTGCTATTATTTTTGATCGAACCGAGCGGGTTGTTCACGGAAATGAAGCGTGAGCCCGGGCTGGTCACAGATGCCCTCTTTCAGCTTTCATCTTTTCTGGCACGAGTTGGCGCGGCATACCGGGACGCGGGCGCGGACTTTATCACCATTCACGATATGGGCGGGTCGCCCGGATTTATTGGACCCGCCAGGTATGAGCAGTTTGCGTATCCTGCGGAAAAGCTGTTGATCGCGGAACTGCCACCGCCGCGCGTGCTCTCCGTCTGCGGGAATACGAACAAGTCCATGCACCTGCTTGCCGGAACCAGCGCAGACGCGATCTCGGTGGACCAGTTGAATGATCTCGAGTCCTCGCGCAAAATTCTGACCGATACCCTGCTCTTTGGAAACATTGACCCCGTGGGGACCTTGTGGCGGGGAGACCAGGCTCAGATCACGGGAGCCGTGCGCGGGACGAAAGAGGCGGGCGTGGATGCGGTCTGGCCAGGCTGTGACCTCGTCCTGCAAACATCCATTGAAAATCTAAAAGCATTCGCGGCGGCTTAACCCATCATCATGGAAGACTTATAATCAGCCTATGAAATCGATTCGTTCTTTTGAGCGGAGCATTCCGCTTTTGTTTTTGACTGTCACCATCGTCGCGTATGGCCTGCTGCTGCCGCTCACGGGCTTCTATTGGGATGACCTGCCCTTCGCCTGGATCGCGGAGTTCCTTGGACCGTGGGAATTCATCGCTGCCTTTGCAAAGGTTCGTCCTTTTTTGGGTCCGATCTTCTTTGTGACGACCAGCCTGATCCCACCCGTTCCGCTCTACTGGCAAATCTTCGCCCTCGTCATTCGCTTCCTCTCCGGACTTTGTGCCTGGTTCGCGTTAAATCAAATTTGGCCCCGCCACAAGCGACAGACTCTGATCGCTTCGCTTTTATTCCTTGTTTTCCCGGGATACAGCCAGCATTGGGTGGCATTCACGCACATCAATCAGGAATGGATCCCTTTTATTTTTTATCTGCTCTCTTTTGGCTTCAGCGCGCGCACCCTGCGCTCCTCCCTCGCGCCGAGCGGAGTGGCGCCAAGGCGCCACGAAGACGAAGCGCAGCCAACAAGGCAATCTCCGCCTCGCGCCACGCGAAATACGATTTATGCTCTTTTGCTCTTGATCGCGGGAGTTTTCCCCACCGAATATTTCGTCAGCATTGAACCCATACGCTTTTTATTTATTTGGGTCATCGTGTCAGAACAGGTCAACGGCTTTAGACAAAGGTTCGTCGAATCATTGAAGCGCTGGGCACCTTATTTGCTCATCTGGCTGGCGAATGGAGCCTGGCTGGCTTATTTCTACACGATCGGAGGCTATGATTCGCTGTATGAGGTGGAAGTTATAAAACAACCGCTGACCCTCCTCCGGATCGTTTCTACAATGGGGGACGTGCTCTGGAAAGCGGGAGTTTATGTGTGGATGCAGGTGCTCGTGCTGGCATCCAGGGCACTCGCGGCCCCCACAACTCTGGCGACATTGGGATTGATCGCAGTTGCGTTTATTCTGATCGCTTTCTATCTGAGAAGACTCAACCTGTCGGAAGCTGAAACAGGAACCTTTGCAGTGTCTGCGATCGTGATCGGGCTGGCTGGAATATTGCTCGGACGGATCCCCTCATTTGCGGCCGGGCTGCCCCTCACCCTCCAGTCCAGTTATGACCGTTTCATGGTCTCGATGATGCTGGGAGGCAGCCTCTTCGTCGCGGGGCTGATCGAGCTGTTCGTTCGAAACTCTCGCCTCAAAACATATGTTTGCGCGCTTTTGATTGCCCTGGGAATTGGCCAGCAGTTTTTCAACGCAAACATTTTCCGCAGGGATTGGGCAAAACAGCAGGAAATCTACTGGCAGCTTGCCTGGCGCATCCCCGCTATGAAACCGAACACCGCGCTGCTCACTCACCAAATGCCCATCGACTATGAAACCGATCTCTCCTTCACCGCGCCGATCAATTGGATGTACGCGCCGCAGTACCAGCGAAGCGACCTGCCTTATGCTTTGTTTTATACGGAAAAACGTCTCGGCGGGGGGGCATTGCCTTCGCTGGAAAAGGGCACAAAGATCGGTTTACCTATTCGCAGGGTAAGCTTTCACGGCTCGACGTCGCAGGCGATCACGATCTTTATGCCTCGAAACGGTTGCCTGCGCGTGCTGGACCCGGCACGCGGCGATGAAATCACCTATGGAAAGCAATCCCGGTTTTTGGTGGATGCCATTCCGCTTTCTGATCTTTCCAATATCCTGGTGGATACCGATCGGACTGCACAGCTGCCTTTCTTATCCGAACCCGAGCATACATGGTGTTACTACTTTGCAAAAGCAGAGCTGGCTCGCCAGCAAGGGGATTGGGAACAGGTGATCGCTCTGATCGATCAGGCAGGGGAACTTGGTTATGAGCCCGAAGATCCCTTCGAGTGGTTGACCTATATCGAAGCGCAGGCTTTGACAGGGGATATCGAAGTTGCAGAAAAAATATCCGCTAACGCGTTCAAACAGGATAACGGAATCCGCAGAGGGTTGTGCGAAGTTTGGAAGCGGGTGCAGGCTCAAGGTCCGGTGGGCAGCGAAGTTGAAACGCGCGTGGATGACATTCTTTCCAAGTTTGAGTGCACGCGTTGACGCAGTCTCGCGGAAGTGATTGAACACAGCATTGGTTCTATATTCGGAGCAAATGAAAAAAGTTCAGCGATTCCTCAGCCAGGTGGGGTATCCCTCCAATTTCCCATGCCATCGCTTGACGCGCTAAATGGGATGTGCTACCATCACCAAAACCCTTTTGCGAGTTGAGGAGATGCTTATGACACGTTCGAAACGAGGCGCGACGGTTGCCTCCACATTGATGCTAATTGCCGTGATCGTTTCTGCCTGTCAGCGATCAGCTTCAACACCGCCTGCGGTCGCCGATACGCCTGATCGAAGTTTGTTTGCCTCACCCATTGCTGAAACCTCTGACGCCCCTGGCATGAGCGATATAGAACTTTTTGGGACTAACACAGCCCTTGCATTGTCAGGGACACCTGCAAGTGTCGAGACTCAGACGCCCTTAACTCCCGTCGGCATAGAGACGCAAGATCCAAACGTAACGCTCACGCCCACGCCGCTCGTTGCGCTCAACCCAACTGCGACAGCGACCCTGGCGATCAGCGCAGGCGAGACGATACCTGCTTCTGCGCCGGTCGGTTCACGTCCTGCAAGCTACACATTGCAAAAGGGCGAGTTCCCCTATTGCATTGCGCGGCGCTTCGATGTCAACCCCGATGATCTCCTCAGTCTTAATGGTCTTTCCAGTGGAAATCTTTACTACCCAAATCTCACTTTGAAGATTCCCCAGAGCGGAAGTTTCCCCGGCGCCCGCGCGCTGCGAAACCATCCGGCCACCTACACAGTGGCTGCCTCCGATGAAACCGTTTATAGCGTTGCCTGCCTCTTTGGTGATGTCGATCCAGCCGCGCTCGCGCAAGCCAATAATATTTCGCCCGGCGCGGCATTGACTTCGGGCCAGCAATTGAGCATTCCTTGAGAATCACGCAACGATTAAGAGCCCAGGCAAATGCCTGGGCTTTATTTTATAACTCACTTTATGCAGTTTCACCACGGAGCATACTGCACTCTTCGAGTACTGCCGCTGCTTTGCGCGGCGTTCGCGAAGAACACAGAGAAAACCCTTTAAAAATCTCTGTGGTGAAGGCACTTTGCCTGTGTAATATCAGTTTATAATTTGAGGCATACAGAAAAGCAGGAAAACATCATGCCATTTGAATGGATCAGGTCGGAAATTCTGTTACAGGGCCGCGCCTTCAAGATCAGACGTGACTATCTCAAAACACCGGATGGCCGCGAAACAAGACTTGAAATCGTTGAGCATGGCGGCTCCGTTGTCATTCTCCCCATCGATGAATGGAACAATTTACTTTTTGTGCGGCAATACCGCCACGCCGCCGGAGCGGATCTGCTCGAACTTCCCGCGGGGACACGCGACGAGGAGGAGCCGTTCGAAGCCTGTGCGCGGCGCGAGATCCGCGAAGAGACCGGCATGGAAGCCGGGAAACTCCAAATGGTCGGTGAGTTCTATCTCGCACCCGGATATTCCACCGAGCTCATGGCTGTATTCCTCGCCACAGAGCTGAAGGAGAATCCACTGCAGGCCGATGATGATGAATTTCTGCAGGTTGAAAAAATCCCTTTGAAGAAAGCGATCGAAATGGCAGAGCATGGAGACATCCCGGATGCCAAATCGCTGGCGGCATTGTTAATAGCAAGACCATACCTGGAGAAATATCTTGGATAGCCCGAAAACAGGAGCAAAATCGCTCCTGTTTTTTATTTTCCACCTTTTTTGTCCGATATATGACAACAGGCACGGGTATTTAAGTCATTCATAACTATGAGGTTTTGGGCTTGCGGGATAAACTTAGTGGATGAAAAATCCAGGCGGAAATGCCTGTCCTCTAAAGGAGCATTAATGAAAAAACCTGTAATCATGATAGATGGCAATGAAGCCACAGCCTCAGTCGCTCATCGTTTGAGTGAAGTGATCGCGATCTACCCGATCACCCCTTCCTCGAATATGGGTGAATTTGCAGATGAGTGGTCAGCCAAAAAACAACCCAATCTGTGGGGCACGATCCCGCTCGTCGTGGAAATGCAGTCGGAAGGCGGCGCGGCAGGCGCTGTACACGGCGCCCTCCAAACCGGCGCGCTCAGCACCACGTTCACTGCCTCGCAGGGCCTCCTGCTGATGATCCCCAACATGTACAAGATCTCGGGTGAACTCACCAGCACTGTTTTCCACGTGGCAGCCCGCTCGATCGCTGCGCACGCCCTCTCGATTTACGGCGACCATCAGGACGTGATGGCGTGCCGCCAGACGGGCTGGGCATTGTTATCCTCGGGTGGTGTACAGGAAGCACATGACTTTGCTGCCATCGCCCAGATGGCAACCCTTAAGTCCCGCGTGCCATTCCTGCACTTCTTCGAAGGGTTCCGCACCTCGCACGAAGTGGCAAAAATCTTCCAATTGACAGATGAAGAACTCCGTCAGCTCATCGACGAGGATCTGATCCGCGCGCATCGGGCGCGCGCCCTTTCCCCGGAGCACCCTGTTCTGCGCGGCTCCGCCCAGAACCCGGATGTCTACTTCCAGATGCGTGAAGCGGTCAACCCGTACTACGAGGCAACTCCCGGCATTGTCCAGGAGGCGATGGACAAATTCGCCCAGGTGACCGGCCGCCAGTACAACCTGTTCGACTATGTCGGCGATCCCAAAGCGGAACGGGTCATGGTCATCATGGGCTCCGGCGCTGAAACTGCCGAAGAGACAGTCAAGTATTTGACGGAAAAAGGCGAAAAAGTCGGCGTGATACGCGTCCGGCTGTACCGCCCCTTCTCGCTGGAGCATTTCATCAAAGCCTTGCCCAAGAGCGTGAAGTCGATTGCCGTGCTCGACCGCACAAAAGAACCTGGCACCTCGGGCGAACCGCTCTACCTCGACGTGATCAATGCACTTGTCGAAGGCAATCGCCCTGGCATCAAAGTCATCGGCGGGCGTTACGGTCTTTCCTCGAAAGAGTACACCCCGGCGATGGTCAAAGCCTCGCTGGATGAGTTGAAGAAAGCCGCACCGAAGAATCATTTCACGGTTGGCATCAACGACGATGTCTCCCACACCAGCCTGGAAGTGGATGAGACCTTCAAGATCGAGCCGGAGGAAACGGTCCGCTGTGTGTTCTTCGGCCTCGGTTCAGACGGAACCGTGGGCGCCAACAAAAATTCGATCAAGATCATCGGTGAAGAGACGGATAACTTTGCTCAGGGTTACTTCGTTTATGACTCGAAGAAATCGGGCACGGTTACAGTGTCGCACCTGCGCTTCGGCTCCAAGCCGATCCGGGCTCCGTATCTCATCGAGCTGAACGAAGCGAACTTCGTTGCCTGTCACCAGTACAGCTTCCTCGAACGCGTCGATATGCTCAAGTACGCCAAACCGGGCGGTATCTTTCTGCTGAACAGTTTGTATGGTCCCGATGAAATCTGGGATCAGCTGCCGGTGGAAGTGCAAAAGGATATTCTCGAGAAAAAGCTCAAGTTCTGGGTGATCAACGGCTACGAAGTGGCTGAGAAGACCGGCATGGGTGGTCGCATGAATACCATCATGCAGACAGCCTTCTTCGCCATCAGCGGCATCCTGCCGCGCGAAGCTGCCATCGCAGAGATCAAACATGCCATCGAGAAGACCTATGGCAAGCGCGGCGAAGCCGTCGTCAAGAAGAACTTCGCGGCAGTGGACCAGACCCTCGAGAATCTGCATGAGGTCAAGGTTCCGGCGAAGATCACTTCGAAGGTCACGCGCCGGCAGTCGGTCCCGGCTGAAGCGCCGGAGTTTGTCCGCAACGTGCTGGGAGAGATTATTGACGCCAATGGCGATAACATCCCTGTCTCGGCTTTCCCCGTGGATGGCACGTTCCCAACCGCGACAACGCAGTGGGAGAAACGCAACCTCGCCCTGGAAATCCCCGAGTGGGTGCCGGACCTCTGTATCCAGTGCGGCAAATGCGTTATGGTCTGCCCACATGCCGTGATCCGTCACAAAGTCTATGATGAAAAGCTGCTTGCGAATGCGCCTGAGGCTTTCAAGCACATGCCTTCGAAATTCAAGGAATTCTCCCAGGGCATGGCATACACCGTCCAGGTCGCGCCGGAGGACTGCACGGGCTGTACGTTGTGCGTTGAAGTCTGCCCCGCCAAGGATAAAACCCAGGTGGGCCGCAAGGCGCTCAACATGGCGCCTCAGCCGCCTCTGCGCGAGCAGGAAAACAAGAACTGGGACTTCTTCATGTCCATCCCCGATCTGGATCGAAGTCTGATCAATCCTTCCACGATCAAGAATTCGCAGTTGCTGCGCCCGTTGTTCGAGTTCAGCGGCGCCTGCGCCGGATGCGGCGAGACCCCCTATGTGAAACTGGTCTCGCAGCTCTTCGGCGACCGGGCGATCGTCGCGAATGCGACGGGTTGTTCCTCCATCTACGGCGGGAACCTGCCGACGACGCCGTGGGCTCAGGACGCGAACGGACGCGGTCCCGCCTGGTCGAATTCGCTGTTCGAAGACAACGCAGAGTTCGGTCTGGGCATGCGCCTGACCCTCGACAAACACAGTGAATATGCCCGTGAATTGATCGCCTCGTTCGAAAATGAACTGGGCAAGGAATTCGTGGCAGCCGTCCTGAACGCCGACCAGTCCAACGAAGCCGGCATTGCCGCGCAGCGCGAACGCGTGGCAGAGTTGAAAAACAAACTTGGCAAGTCAAGCAATTCACGCGCCAAGGACCTGGTCAGCCTGGCAGACAGCCTCGTCAAGAAGTCCGTCTGGATCATGGGCGGCGACGGCTGGGCGTACGATATCGGCTACGGTGGTCTCGACCACGTGCTTGCCAGCGGGCGCAACGTCAACATCCTGGTGCTCGACACCGAAGTGTATTCCAACACGGGTGGGCAGGCGAGTAAAGCCACGCCGCGCGCCGCGGTTGCCAAGTTCGCGATGGGCGGCAAAGGCATGCCCAAGAAAGACATGGGCTTAATCGCCATGTCGTATGGCTACGTCTACGTGGCACGCGTCGCCATGGGTGCGAACGACCAGCAGACCCTGCGTGCCATTCTTGAAGCCGAGGCATACGATGGACCCTCGCTCATCATTGCCTACAGCCACTGTATCGCCCACGGCTATGACCTGGCAAAGGGCCTGGACCAGCAGAAACTTGCCGTACAGTCCGGCTATTGGCCGCTCTACCGCTACGATCCGCGCCTCGCCGACGAGGGCAAGAATCCGCTGATCATGGAGTCCAAGGAACCGAGCATCCCGCTCTCGCAGTACGCTTATAACGAGACCCGCTATAAGATGCTCATCCAAATGGATGAAGCCCGTGCTCAAAAACTGATGGAAGAAGCCCAGCATGATGCCAAGTCGCGCTGGACCCTCTACCAGCAGATGGCTGCCATGCACTATGGAAACGGCAACGGGAAAAACGGAAACAAGGAATAAGTCACTACCATAGACATCCCGCAGGCATGCCTGCGGGATGTTCTTTATATCAAAGGATAAGAAAGGGATATGACATGCCGGATCTTTCGACAACTTATCTTGGTCTGAACCTAAAAAACCCTCTCGTGGCCTCAGCCTCTCCCCTTTCGAAGAAGATCGAACGGGCGCGCAAACTCGAAGAGGCGGGTATTTCGGCAATCGTGATGTATTCCCTCTTCGAGGAACAGATCATCCAGGATAGCATCGAACTGGACTATTATTTATCACGCGGTGCCGACTCCATCCCTGAAGCCCGCAATCATTTACCCGATGGCGGCTTGTATCGCGTCAGTCCTGAAAATTATTTAAAGCAGGTGGCTGGCTTGAAAAAAGCCCTTCAGATCCCCGTCATTGGGAGTTTGAACGGGTACTCAAGAGGCGGTTGGACGAACTACGCGCACCGGATCGAAGAGGCAGGTGCAGATGCCCTCGAGCTTAACATGTATTATCTTGCCACGGATCCGGATCTCTCTTCCAGCGACATCGAAAACATACAGGTGGAATTGGTGGCAGAAGTAAAATCTGCCATCCGCATCCCCCTGGCGGTGAAGATCAGTCCATTCGTCACCTCCGTTCCAAATTTTGTCAGGCGGCTCGTCGAAGCAGGCGCAGATGGGCTGGTGTTGTTCAATCGTTTCTATCAACCCGACTTCGATCTCGAAGAACTGGAAGTCGTCCACACCCTGGACTTAAGCACCTCCGCCGACCTGCGACTGCCCCTGCGCTGGATCTCGATCCTGCATGGAAAGATCAACGCAGACCTGGCCCTGACGAGTGGTATTCATACTTCCAATGACGTCCTGAAAGCCATGATGGCAGGCGCCCGGGTCGCCATGACTGCCTCCGAATTGCTCCTGAATGACTCTGTCAAACGCGTCGAAGAGATCCTGAGCCACGTCCAGACCTGGATGGAAGAACACGAATACGAATCTATCAGGCAGATGCAGGGCAGCATGAGCCAGAAAGCGGTGAAGGATCCGGCGGCGTTCGAACGAGCGAACTACATGAAGGTGCTCAATTCCTTCCGCGAGCTGCCGTAACGAACCCAAATGATGAAAGGTTTTTAGCCGCGAATTTCGCGCAGGTTTAAGAAAATGTACTAATTCGCGGAATTCGTGGCTAATCTTCTTCCACGTTCCGAACAGAGGGGACAAATAGTCCACTGATTGCCGCCACGGCGATGATCAGCCCCATTAAACTGAATAACAGGCCCATGCCGCGGCCGGCACCGGTCCCGACGACCTGCCCGATCGTTCCTAAGAATCCCTGCGGAGCGCGCATCATTGGCTCGAAGACGCGGTCAACCAGAGGTCCCGCCAGGAGATAAGCCAGCGGCGTGATGGAGCGACTCACCATCTGCCGGATCGCGAATACCCGGCCCTGCATCTCCTGCGGGATCTTCGTCTGCCAGATTGCCTGGTTGGATGCCGAGGAGAACGGAATGGCAAAATGAGCGAGGGTGGCTCCCACGGCTACCAGCCAGGCTTCCGGTCGCAGCCCGATCAGGATAATCCCGAAGCCTTTGATCATCTCGAAAATGAGCACTCCCCGGATCCGGCGCCTGGGTCCGCCCCAGACGCTGACGATCAGGCTGCCTGCAAGCATCCCACTGCCTGCGATGGAGATGACCAACCCGATAGTCTCTGTCGGCGTAAGGTTGAGTAACATTGGAACGAGGATGGAACTGATCACGCCGCTGGCGAAATTCGCGATCGCAAGATAAACCAGCAGCCCCAGCAAACCCATCCGCGCAGCCACGTAGTTCCAACCCAAACGGGTTTCCTTAAGCAGGCCAGGTAGATCCCATTTGGCAGTCTGCACAGCTGGAGCAGGTTTGATTTGTGCGGGGATATTGACCAGCATAAGAGTCGCGACTGCAAACAGAAAAGTACTGAAATCAATCAGGAATATTCCGCTCAGGTTGATCTGTGCAACCAGCATGCCAGCCAACAGCGGGGCGAACAAGTCTGAAACCGCCAGGCCCAGCTGCACCATCCCGGAGGCACGTCCAAGTTGTGCGGATGGCACAAGCCGAGCCGTGAGCGCGGCGTAGGCGGGTTGCTGGAACGCGGCGAAGCAGGCATTCGCAGTCACACTGACGTAAATATGCCAGAGTTCAAGCCTGCCGGTGTAAAACAACCCGGCGATGAGCAACGCCGTCAACGCCGAAGCGGCATCACTTGCCAGCATGACGTTGCGATAGTTCCAGCGATCCACCAGGGCGCCCGAAACGGGCGACAGGAGCAAGGTGGTCATCACGGTAAAAAGGGCGATCAGAGCATAACTGGTGACCTCTCCGGTGGTTTGATAAACCCAGACGCCCAATGCAAAGCTGGTCAGACCCGAGCCGAATAGAGAAACGGTCTGGCCGAACCAGATCAAGCCAAATATTGAAAAGCCGGTTTTTACAGGTTGTTGAGCGACTTGAATTTTCATGATTGTTTTCCTTCGCACACCACAAAAGCAGGAAAACGGCCTGCTCATGGGTTTCCCACGGGACAAAAATAAAAGAGACACCTTGGCGGTGTCTCTCTTTTGTAGAGCTAATCGAGATGAAGTGCTATGACTTTTCCTGAACAGGTGCAGGGGCGTTCTTGCGCTGGCGGAAGGTAATACGAGCGCGGGTTAAATCGTAGGGCGACATTTCCATGGCTACACGATCCCCCAGCAAGATACGAATATAGTGCTTGCGCATCTTGCCTGACAGGTATGCCAGCACCACGTGGCCGTTGTCCAGTTTCACACGGAACTGGGTTCCGGGTAAGGCTTCGATCACTACGCCTTCTGCTCGAATTTTATCTTCTTCCTTCGCCATAGACACCTCTTCCTGACTTATTCAGTCTCTCGCGTAAACGTTCGCCGCTTGATACGACGAATTGCTTTCTTTTTTTCCATGCGGCGCTGCTCGCTCTTGGAGACGAACCAGCGTTTACGGCGCACAGTGCTCAGAACTCCGCTCTTGACCACTTTCTTGCGAAAGCGTTTGAGCAGAGAATCCTGGGATTCGCCGTTTCGTAAATTCACAGATGCCAAAACCAGTCACCTCCTTTCCGCATGGAAATTGCCGAGAAAAAATCGGCCGATGTGCAGACTCGGCCGAGGGGAGGGGATAGTTCAGAAAAGAAACGACAAAATGATCAGTGGATCAAACCGTACGCTTCACACTCCTCTTTTGTAAAATCCGGGCATATTCATGCCCACGGACCGAACCTGCAACAGAATTATACTACGATTCAGACACAGATGGAAAGCCTGTGAGAAATATTAAAAGAAAAGCCCCTTGGCATGGGCCTGACAGTACCGCGCACGGAACCTTTCCAATGACGATTATTATACGCCATAAAACCGTCTTGTACACCATAAAACCATGCTTTTCAATCCCTTTCTCATATCTTCTGAATACTTTGCAAAGTGATGAACAGATCCAGCAGTTGTGACCTAACAGCCAAAATGGTCGGAGCCAACTGCATAAACCGGAGCAAGCCGCACACTGAATCCGGGACATGTCTCATGGTCTCGCTCTATGTTGTGCGGCCTCAAAATGGTTTCGCTTATTATAGTGACGTGCTATGAACAGAAAACCAATCTGGCAAAATCGGACAGTTTGAGCCGATAACGAAGAGAAATCTTAATCCGGCTTGTTTTCGTGACAAATGACACCTGACAGCTCAAGTAAGAATCCGTAAACTATAGACAACTCAGGGCAGGATGCTGGTTTTCATCTGGATACTTTTGTTTTTTTCTTGGGAGGGAATACTCCATGAACAACTTACTTAAACATCACAAATGGATATTTTTCTTCATCGCACTACTTGCGGTATCGAGTATTGTCACGCCGGTCCTGGCAGATTACCTGGGACCGAACCGCACGGTGACTACGACCACCAGTGTCTGCAAGGTCTATCTCTATAAATGCACAGAAGTGGAAACCGGCAAGTGGGACGATGTAAAGGTGGAAGATTGGCTATGCTCGAATGAGAGCAAACCCTGGCTTGCGTATGATAGCGGTGGCGGGTGCTTTAAAGACAATGAAAATCATAAGCATTGGGAGAAAAAAGACGTAGTTCAAACCATCACCATTACCCATCCTTCTGCGACCATCACAGGTTCGATCCAGAACTGCACCTCCTATAACGGCTGGTGCAATGGCGGCTCGGTCCCTGAGCTGGCGCTGAGTGCGAACGAACCTCTTTCGGGATACAACATCACCCTGATCGAGGGGACGCTCAACGGTACCAGCTTCGCCTGTCAGAATGGAGCGGTGAGCTGCAATCTGCCAATGGGCGAAGGGGACAACAACTTCCACTACTGGGCGCTCTCGTCGTGGGGCGACAGTTCGCGGATGGGGACCTCGTCTGCCCGCGTGGATACGGTTCCGCCGGACGTAAGCCTGAGCGTCACCGGGACGATGGGACACAATGGCTGGTACAAGTCTGTCATCGATGTCTCGGCGATTGCCAGCGATGCAACCTCAGGTGTGGCGACGTTCGAGGTGGCAGCGGATGGCGGAGGGTATCAGGGATACACACCGATCGCTTTCGACGATGGACGACACACACTGCAGTTCCGGGTGGTGGACAATGCGGGAAATGTGTTCG
>JAFGCG010000048.1 GCA_016932715.1 Anaerolineales bacterium | reverse complement strand
TTGCGGATTGAGACTCATTTCTGCTACTCCTGGAAGAACGTGGGATTGCCCAATTATCTCTCACTTCGCAATTCGCCAACAGCATCAAAAGGTGTAAGTTACCCTTTTTTCGGCGGACTAAAGTCCCGCCTCAGTTCGTGGAAGTCGGGTTTTACCCGACTCTTTGCGCCAGGGCGGCTTTAGCCCCGGCGGTCAAAATTCCCTAACAACTTTTTAGCGCACCCACGACTTGTGCCTCTTTGTACAAAATTTCCTTTTATGGTAGAGTTAATACAAATTTATTTAAAAGTCAACGAGGGCGAATCCCATGAATACAAACAGAATTCCCGATATTATCATCGGCCGGCTGCCAGTTTATTTACGTGCGCTCCAGCAGCTATCCGAAAAAGGGATCCTCACCACCTCCTCGCAGGAGCTGGGTGAGATTATTGGTATCTCCGCAGCACAGATCCGCAAGGATATCTCGCAATTCGGTGAGTTCGGCAAGCAGGGGACTGGTTATTCTGTTCCCTTTTTGATCGAACGATTGCGCGACATCCTGAAAGTGGACCGGGTTTGGGAGGTGGTCATCGTCGGTATGGGCGACATCGGCCATGCCCTCGCCCGTTATAACGGGTTTACCAATCGTGGTTTCCGCATCAGTATGGTATTCGATAATGACCCACAAAAGATCGGCGAAAAGGTGGGAGAATATGAGGTTCTGGATACAGCAAAACTGGCTGAAAAAGTAAAGCAGAACAGAATCAAGATTGCCATGCTGACCGTCCCCGCCGCCTCCGCACAGGAAATAGCGGATCAGCTTGTCAGGGCTGGCATCAAGGCGATCCTGAACTACGCGCCGACCAGCCTGAATGTACCCGGCAATGTGCGGGTCCAGTATATCGATCCAGCCACCCACCTGCAACGCATGACATATTACCTGGACTAGAAACGAAGAGGCGTCCGCAAGCGGACGCCTCTTCGTTTACACCTGCGGCAGGCTGCGCCGCAGGATATTGTACATGGGGATGGCTTTGACCGCCCCTTCCACAACACAGGTCGCCGGGTTATCCACCAAATAGGCGGGAATTCCCAGCGATTTGGTAAGGAGTTTATCAACGCCGCGCAGCAAGGCGCCGCTTCCACACAAGGCGACACCGCGATCGATAATATCCGCCACCAGTTCAGGCGGCGTTTTTTCCAGCACACGCCGGCCCGTTTCCACGATTGCCTTCAGCGGGTCCTGCAAGGCTTCGACGATCTCGCCTGTAGTCAATGTGACTGGGCGCGGCAGGCCGGTGACCTGATCCTGGCCCTGCACCTCCAGGCTGTTTTCCGTATCCTGGGGGACCGCAGCTCCAATCCGGATCTTGAGATGCTCGGCCGTCACCTGGCCGATCACAATCCCATATTTTCTCCGAACATAATTGACGATGGCTTCATCGAGATCGAGTCCGCCGGCACGCAATGTTTCTGCGGAGACGATTCCATACATCGCCATCACCGCCGCTTCGGTACAACCGCCGCCCAGGCAAATGACCATGTTGCCGGAGGGCGAGTTGATCGGCAAGTCGACGCCCAGGGCAGCGGCGAGCGGCTGCTGGATCAGATAAGCCTCGCGGCTCCCCGCCTCCAGCACAGCCTCATAGACCGCGCGGCGCTCCACGCTGGTGACGCCGTAAGGAACCGTAATCATGACCCGGGGCCGGAAGATACGCATGGATCCGCTGACGCGCTGAAGCAGATAGGAGAGCAGGGTCTCCGTAATCTCATAGTCGGCGATCACCCCATTCTTGAGCGGGCGCGCCACTTCAATGCTTTCAGGGACACGGCCATACATGTCGAGCGCCTCTCGTCCCACTGCCACCATCTTTTGATCGGCAACTTCGATTGCTACAATGGTCGGCTCCTCCGAAAGCACTTGCGTGCTGTCAGCGAGACGAGTGAACATGGTGCCCAGGTCGATCCCCAGGTCTTTCGAGAACATTGCCACAGTGCCTACAATTCTGAGAAAGAATCTCTCTTGATGGAACGTTATTAACTACATCGAAGCGTCGTGCTCAGTAAACCCATCCCTGACCTGATGATAACGCCGGACCACATCCAGCCGCAGGGTGGAACGCCGCAATGCGGCTTCCATTCTGAGGTAGGCATCGTGGTCTTCGGGTTTGAGCCCGGCAAGTGCATCCTCCGCACGCTTTTTGGCGGCCTGGGCGCGGGTGACATCAATTTCCTTGATATTCTCTGCCGCATCAGCCAGGATCGTCACAATGTCAGGCTGGACCTCCGCCATCCCGCCTGCAACCGTGAACAACTCCTCCTTGTCACCGTGGCGGATCTTGATCACTCCATACTTGAGGCTGGTAAGTACCGGAGCGTGATGAGGCAGAATACCCATTTCACCAGCCGCGCCCGGCAAAATGACGATATCCACATCGCCCTGGAACACGGTTCGATCCTGCGAAACGATTTCACAACGAATGGTCATAGTTTACATCCATGTCGTTGCGAGGAGCCCAGCGGGCGACGAAGCAATCTCCTCCTGATTTGGAGATTGCTTCGTGGCGTTTGGTCTCGACGGAACGTCTCGATCAACAGCGCCACTCGCAACGACATAAAATTTACGCACCCTTTGCGATTTTATCCGCTTTCTCCCGGACATCTTCAATTGTACCTGCCATCATGAATGCCTGTTCAGGTAAGTCATCACATTTGCCATCGAGGATCTCACGGAATCCACGGACCGTTTCCCTGAGTGTAACGTAGCGGCCTTCGATGCCCGTGAAACGTTCCGCCACAAAGAACGGCTGGGAGAAGAAACGTTCAATCTTCCGGGCGCGTGCCACAACCAGCTTGTCATCTTCGCTCAACTCGTCGATACCCAGAATGGCGATGATATCCTGCAAGTCCTTATAACGCTGCAGCACGCGCTGGACTTCGCGCGCCGTCTGGTAATGCTCCTGACCCACGATGTTGGGATCAAGGATCCGGGAGGTGGAGCCGAGCGGATCCACAGCGGGATAGATGCCTTTTTCCACAATGGAACGCTCGAGGGCAATGGTCGCGTCGAGGTGGGTGAACGTCGCCACCGGCGCGGGATCGGAGTAGTCATCCGCAGGGACATAGACCGCCTGCATCGACGTGATCGAGCCGGTCCGCGTCGAGGTAATGCGTTCCTGCAGCTCACCCATTTCCGTCGCGAGCGTGGGCTGGTACCCCACCGCGGACGGCATCCGGCCAAGCAGCGCCGACACCTCCGAGCCAGACATCGAGAAGCGGAAGATATTATCGATAAAGAGCAATACATCACTGCCGTGATCGCGGAAATATTCAGCCATGGAAAGAGCCGTGAGCGCCACACGCAAACGCACGCCAGGCGGCTCGTTCATCTGCCCATAGACCATGACGGTATCCTTCATCACGCCTGATTCGAGCATTTCACGGTACAGCTGCGTACCTTCACGGGTTCGTTCGCCCACGCCCGCGAACACGGAATTCCCTTCATGTTCGGTCGCCACCGAGCGGATCAACTCCATGATAATCACGGTTTTACCGGTACCCGCACCGCCGAAGATGCCCGTCTTCCCACCTTTTGTAAAGGGAGCGATCAGGTCAATGACTTTGATGCCTGTTTCGAATACTTCGACGCGGGTGGACTGCTCAGCGAACACAGGCGCGGGGCGATGGATTGGATAATGAGTAGCAGCTTGAACGTTGCCCATCCCATCCACCGGTTTGCCCAGCACATTGAAAATGCGTCCGAGTGTGGATTCCCCTACAGGAACCATGATCGGGGCGCCGGTCGCCCTGGCAGGCATACCGCGCTGCAGACCATCCGTCGCATCCATCGCGACGGTGCGAACCCAATTATTGCCAATATCATTTTGCACCTCAAGAATAATCGGTTCTTTTCCGGGACGTTCGACCTCGATCGCGTCGAAAAGCTCGGGGAGATCGCCCTCGGGAAAGTCCACATCCACCACACCACCTAAAATCTGTACGACACGGCCTGTTGCCTTTGCCATGATTCTTCCTCCAATTATTGGGCGGCTTGCGCTTCCGCGCCGCCCACAATATCCAAAATATCGTTCGTGATCGCCTGCTGACGAACTTTGTTATAAGCCAACTGCAGGGCTGTCACCAGTTCCTTGGCGTTATCGGTTGCGTTGCGCATGGCAATCATGCGCGCGGCATGTTCGCTGGCCTGCGATTCCAGCACCGCCTGATAGACCTGCAATGCTGTAAAACGCGGGATCATTTCATCCAGAATTTCATTTTGGTCAGGCTCGAATTCATAGGCCGCGGCAGGCCCAGTATGATCTGGAGCATAATCCTGGACGCGCCCTTCCCCGCTCCCAATTTCGAGCGGCAGGAGCTTTTTCACCCTGGTCACCTGACGAGCCATGCTCACAAAATCAGTGTAGACCAGAAAGACTTCGTCCGCTTCCCCTCGGATGAAATCATCGACCACCAGCCTCCCGATCGAGGAGAGCGCGCTGAATTTCGGCGCAGACGGCAGATTGCTGAAATCGGCAAGCACAGGTTTTTGCATGCGCAGGAGCAGATCGCGTCCTTTGCGGCCCACCGTAATGTACTTGACAGGGAGATGATATTTGCCAAAGTGCTGCATCACGTAGCGAATAACGTTCGTGTTGTACGCGCCAGCCAGACCGCGGTCGGCCGTCATCACAATCACAGTTGCATTCTTTGGGTCAGGCCGCGCGGTCAATAACGGGTGCAGGTTTACGGTCCCGGGTTGATTCGTGATATGGGTCAACACCTGCCAGGCTTTGGTCGCATACGAACGGGTCGCATTCAAGGCCTGGATCGCCTTGCGCACCTTCGCCGCGCTGACAGCCTCCAGGGCACGCGTCACCTGGGATATATTCTTGACACTCTTGATGCGCAGCCGCATCTCACGTGCAGATGCCATCGCTTATGCCGCCTGCCAGGAGTGACGGAAAGCGTCGAGGGCTTTTATCATATTTGTACGGCTGCTATCCGTGATCATCTTCTTTTCGGCAATGTCCCGCCCAATTTCAGGATGGGACGCTTCCATGAATTTAAGCAAATCGGCTTGCCACTGCGCCATGCTCGCCACGGGCACCTGATCAGCATAGCCGTTGGTCCCCGCAAACAGCACGATCACCTGCTCTGAAAGCGACATGGGAGAATACTGCGGCTGCTTGAGGATCTCCTGCATGCGCTGTCCACGACCCAGTTGCTGCTGGGTCGCTTTATCGAGATCCGAAGCCATCAGGGCAAACGCCGCCAGCTCACGATAGGAAGCCATATCGAGGCGCAAGCGACCTGCCACCTGTTTCATCGCTTTGGTCTGCGCATCACCACCGACCCGCGAAACCGAGATCCCGACGTTCACGGCCGGGCGGATACCCGCATTGAAAAGATTGGACTCAAGATAGATCTGGCCGTCTGTAATGGAAATCACGTTCGTGGGAATGTAAGCGGACACATCACCAAGCAATGTTTCGATGATCGGCAGCGCCGTGAGCGAACCACCCGTGCCTCGCACTTTGACGATCTTATGATCCTCGGGGCTGCTCATCTCCTTGTGGGCTTTTTCAGCTTCATCTTTCGCGATGGGTCCGCCATAGATTTCTCCGTTGACAGCATCCTTTTCAGAAGCAATTGCTCCATTGAAATCCTTCTTTACGATCACATACTTATTTGCGAGGCGTACCGCGCGCTCAAGCAGGCGCGAATGCAGGTAGAACACATCGCCGGGATAAGCTTCACGTCCAGGCGGACGGCGCAGCAGCAAAGAGACCTGGCGATACGCCCAGGCATGTTTGGAAAGATCATCGTAAATGATCAGGGCATCGCGGCCCGTTTCCAGGAATTCTTCACCAATGGCACAGCCGGAATAAGGTACGATATATTGCAAAGCCGCCGATTCATCGGCAGCCGCCACCACGACAATCGTATGTTCCATGGCGCCATTGCGCTCGAGAACACCCACCGTCCGGGCGATGGCAGCCTTTTTCTGACCGATGGCAACATAGATACAAATAAGGTCCTGGCCCTTTTGATTGATGATCGTATCGATGGCAATAGCTGTTTTCCCTGTCTGGCGATCGCCAATGATCAATTCACGCTGACCCCGCCCGACCGGGATCATGGCATCGATGGATTTGATCCCCGTTTGGACGGGCGTGTCCACATCCTGGCGCTGCACCACACCGGGCGCAATGCGCTCAATCGGTCGAAAGCCTGTGGTGGCGATGGGACCCTTGCCGTCGATCGGCTCGCCCAATGCGTTCACCACGCGCCCGATCATTGCATCGCCAACCGGCACCGAAGCGATGCGGCCGGTGCCGCGCACCGACATACCTTCGATGATGGCCCCATAGTCGCCCATGATGATCACGCCCACGCTGTCTTGTTCGAGGTTAAAGGCTGTCCCCATCACCCCATTGGAAAACTGGACCAGTTCCTGTGCTCTTACATTCGCCAATCCGTGTACACGAGCAATACCGTCACCTGCTTCCATCACCGTTCCAATGTCGCTAACGCTAAGTTCAGGCTCAAATCCCTCGATCTGCTTCTGCAAATCGTCTGTGATTTGCTTGATCAAGTCTGTCATCATTCCTCCACGCGAGAATTCGTGCTACGTACAAGAGCCCGGATAAGGTCTTTATCCGGGCGGCCAGGTTATTTTCCATTCGGCTCGCCTGGCAACACGTGACGCGGAAGCGCCGCGCAATGCCTTCGTGAGGAGCCGCACAATCGGGTCAATGATACCTGAAAGAACCTTCATTGTCTAGTTATAAATGTTTTAAGCCTGGCAAAGGCGCCGCGGTGTGCCGTGCGACATTACTTGAATGGGTCCCCCGCTTGTCTCAGCCTTCGCCAGGGTTATAAAGGACTGGTTATTGATATTTTAAGACCTGATAACCTTGTCAACAGGACAGCTTGGACTATACTAGCCACTTACTTGAGGAGAAACATGCTTTCTCATGCAGAAGATAAGCCCCCCAGTCGTCGCCTCAAAAGGTACTGGAAAGTTGCCGTCCTTGCCAACATCAAGGACGATTCTATGCCCAAACCCGATGGAGTTCCACCGGATGCTTTTGCTGATTTTGACCATATCGAGACGATCGACGCGATCCGAGCCGCGCTCGAAGCGGATGGTCATCAAACCGTTTTTATCCATGCTGATGCAGACCTCCCGTACGCGCTGCGAGACGAAAAACCGGATATCTGCTTAAACATCGCCGAGGGGCTGGGCGGCGACGCGCGCGAAGCGCAAGTCCCGGCATTGCTGGAACTGCTGCAGATTCCCTATACTGGCTCGCGCGTCCTTGCCAACGCCATTTCCCTCGACAAAACCCTGACCAAACGAATCTGGCGTGACCGGAGCCTGCCTGTGGCTCCCTTCCAGGAATTCAACACTGGCGATGAACCTCTTCGTACAGATCTGGAATTCCCACTCTTCGTCAAACCGGCCCGGGAAGGGACAGGCATGGGCGTGGATATGAAAGCAATCGTCCATAATGAAAAGGAAGTGCGTGAGCGCGCCCACTATATCGTCAATACTTACCATCAGCCTGCACTTGTTGAAACGTTTTTACCAGGTCGTGAATTTACGGTTGGCCTGCTTGGGCGCTCAGATGCAAAATTATATTCACGTCATCCTGAATGGTATGAAAAGGATGGCTTTCACCGCTTCCCCATCCTCGAACTGGATATGGCACACTCCGTCACGCCCATGGTGTACAGCCAGGAGGCAAAATCCAAAGATGTGGGAGAAGAAGGCGCGCCCGGGTATTTCTGCCCGGCAAAGATCGAGCCTGAACTTGAGAAGAAACTCAAGCATCTGGCAGTACGCGCGCATCTTCTTCTGAACGCACTGGACGTCTCTCGCACAGACATACGCCTCGACAAAAATGGCAACCCGCGTGTGATGGAGATCAACACACTTCCCGGACTAACGCCCGATTACAGCGATCTTTGCCTGCAGAGCGCGGCGCAGGGGATTCGCTACGAGGATCTCATCCTGGAGATTCTTTATTTGGGAGCCTCACGCTGGGGCATGGTGGAACCCCGGGACATCCGGCTCGAAAATCACAGAAAAAGCAGATAAGGATAGATCACAGAAAACATAAACACAGAGGCGCTCAAAGCAGCAGCCTCTGTGTTTGTGATACCCAAGCCGTTTTTTATCCCGAAGTCACAATTTTAATATTGAACCGTTGTGAGGAGATGGCATTCCTTAGATTATGCCAGAGCAGCACATACATCTCCACACCGCGTGAAGTTTCGATGCCGCCCAAATCGATGATTTCCCGCCAGCCAAACCAATCGCGCAGGATGCGGACAACCGTCGCCTTGGCTTCGATGTCATCGCCGCTGACGAACACATGCGTCCGTTCGAGCAGCTTGGCAGGGTCCACCATCACGTTCGCATTGACCGTGTTGAGCGTCTTGACCACTTTCGTCTCCGGGAATGCCCGCTGGATCTGCTCTCCCAGAGAGTCGTCATTGCAGATCGTCAGCGTCCACATGTCTGTGGAACGGTCGAGCGGGTTCGAGGTGTCGATCAAAATCTTGCCTTTGAGATTCGCCGCGCCCGCCTGTTGGAGCGCCTCCAGGGAGGATGAACCCAGTGTGCAATTAAAAATGATTTCGCCGAATGCGGCAGCGTTCATAAAAGTCCCATACAAAGCATGCTGCCCTTCCTCCTTGGCCCAGGCAACAGCCGGGGGATTGGCTTCATCGCGCGACCCCATCATGACTTCATGTCCAAGTTCGAGCAACCTGGAACCAATGGTTTGCCCGGTCACTCCCGAACCCAATACGCCTATTTGCATATGAACTCCTTCTCGAAAGGATGAAGGCAGAAGGATGAAGGATAAAGGAAAGCCGGCAGACTTTCATCCTTCACAATTCATCCTTCATCCTTGTTGATTAGCCATCCTGGTCTTCAACCACTTCAAACGGAATGTCTCTTCGCGCTCCCGTTCCTCCAGTGAACTAATTATAAATGTAACTGTCTCTTCATAGGCCGGGATGAAGATATGCTGCAGCGCATTGACCCGCCGCTGGGTCTTGCGCAGTTCACCCGCCAGGCGCCAGACCGCCGTCACCAGCATGGACAACTGCGGCGTCCTGATCAGCACCTCGCGGAATGCCGCGCTGGCTTCGTCGAGGGCGGCGTTCGTCCCGCTCAGGCTGTAGAGCATCTTTTCCGGCTCGCCGCGCGCCTCGATCACGGGAATGGCAACGCCCATGATCCCGCGCAGCTTGAGGTGCACGTCCACGGTTTTGTTGGCAGCCAGCGCCGCCCACTCGACGTGGTCGCTGCCCAGGGTAAGCTGCGCCTTTTCGAGGGCGCGGTAGGCGGTTTCGAAAATCTTCCAGACTTCCTTTTGCAGGACATCCGCTTCATGCGCCACGCGGACCAGTTCCGTCGTCAGCACCTCACGCTTGCGGTCGAGGATCTCATAGCCTTCGCGCGCGAACTGCAATTCCTTTTTGATGCGGATCAGGTTCGACCGGGTGGGAGCGACGTTAAGAACTGCCATCTTCACCTTTATGGTAACGCTTGATCTCGTCCAGGGTGACGCGCGTCAGCTCTTCCTTCGGCAGCATGGATAGCAGCCGCCAGCCAATGTCCAGGGTTTGCTCGATGGTGCGGTTCTCCGTCAGCGCCTGGTTGACGAACTCCCGCTCGAAGGCGCGCCCGAACTGCAGGTACTTCTGGTCCACCTCGCCCAATTCTTCCTCGCCAATGACGGATGCCAGTGCGCGCACGTCCTGCATGTGAGCGTACGCGGCATAGAGCTGCGCGCCCCAATGTGAATGATCCTCGCGCGTCCGGCCCTTGCCGATGCCATCCTTCATCAAACGCGAAAGACTCGGGAGAACAGCGATCGGCGGGTAAATGCCCTTTTGATCAAGGTCACGCCCCAGGGTGATCTGACCTTCGGTGATGTAGCCGGTCAGGTCAGGGACGGGATGTGTGATGTCGTCACTGGGCATGGTCAGGATGGGGATCTGGGTGATCGAGCCTTCGCTCGTGCTGATGCGGCCCGTGCGTTCGTACATCGCCGCCAGGTCGCTGTACAAGTAACCGGGATAACCTTTGCGGCTTGGCACTTCGCCGCGGATGTTCGAGATCTGACGCAGCGCCTCGCAATAGTTGGTCATATCGGTCAGGATGACCAGCACGTGCATCTGGCACTCGTAGGCAAGATATTCCGCCAGCGTCAGGGCGGCGCGCGGGGTGACCAGACGCTCGACCGGGGGATCATCCGCCAGGTTGAGGAACATGGCAACGCGCGTCAGGGCACCGCTTTCGGTGAAGGAACGGCGGAAGAAGTCCGCCACATCATGCTTCACGCCCATCGCGGCGAACACCACCGCGAACTGCTCCGACTGCGTCCCCTGCTTGCCCACCTCGGCGCCCAGGGTTGCCTGGCGTACGATCTGCGCCGCGAGCTGGTCGTGCGGCATGCCCGCGCCCGAGAAGATCGGCAGCTTCTGCCCGCGCAGGAGCGTGTTCAAGCCATCGATGGCGGAGATGCCCGTCTGAATGTAATCGCGCGGATAGACGCGCGCCGTCGGGTTGATCGGCGCCCCGTTGACGTCCGCGTACGTGTCAGTTAAAGGCTGCGGTCCGCCGTCGACGGGGTTGCCCAAGCCGCCGAAGACGCGTCCGAGCATTTCCTCCGCAACGGGAATGCGCAAGGTATCTCCCAAAAATCGGACGCTCGTTCCATCGATCGAGAGTCCCGTGGACCCGGCAAACACCTGGACCACGCAAACTTTCTCGCCGACTTCCAGCACACGTCCCAGGCGCATGCGGCCCTGGGCATCGCGGATCTCCACCACCTCGTCATAACTGACGTTGGCGGCACCCTCCACGATCATGATCGGACCGGCGATACTCCTGACACCGAGAACTTCCTGTCCACTTTGTACGATCACACTGCTCATCTGTACTCCGAATCTAATTTCAATAAATACGATTTTGGAGTGCAGGACGCCCCTTTAGGGGTGTGCTCCTGCAATACGCCAGCAAGCTGGCTGACTCCACAAACTATCTGTACTCCGAATCTAATTGACTCATCTGCTCGTCAATTTGCTTTCGAATCTCGTCCAGCTTTTCCTGTTCTTCGTTGGACACAGCCGACTTCATGCGGATCAGCGTATCCACCACCGGCAGGTTGTGGATCACAGAAACGGGTGCGCGGCGCTTAACCACCCGCAGGGCACGCTCATGAAAGTGCAGGATCAAATCGAGCATCTTAATTTGCTTTTCCACGGAAGAATAAGCATCCACCGTGTCCATGGCGTTCTGCTGGAGGAAGCCTTCGCGCAGCAATCGGGCGGTTTCCAGGATCAAGCGTTCTTCGTCGGGTAACGCATCCGGGCCCACAAGTTTTACGATCTGTGAAAGGCGCGCTTCCTCGCTCAGGATCTCCATGGCATGGTTGCGCATCCGCAGCCAGTCCACGCCGACCTTCTCGCGCCACCATCCTGCCACATCTTCCAGGTATTCGCTGTAACTGTCCAGCCAGTGGATCGCCGGGAAGTGCCGCGCGGACGCCAGCGACTTATCCAGCGCCCAGAAGCAGCGGATGAAGCGCTTGGTGTGCTGGGTGACCGGCTCCGAGAAGTCACCGCCCGGGGGCGAGACCGCGCCGACGATGCTGACCGAACCATAATCGCCGTTGACCGTTTCCACGTATCCGGCACGCTCGTAAAACTCCGCCAGGCGCCCCGCGAGATAGGCAGGGTAACCTTCCTCCACAGGCATCTCTTCCAAACGACCTGAAACCTCGCGCAGCGCCTCCGCCCAGCGGGATGTGGAGTCAGCCATCAAGGCGACGTGGTAACCCATGTCACGATAATATTCCGCGATCGTGATGCCCGTATAAATACTCGCTTCACGCGCCGCCACCGGCATGTTGGAGGTGTTGGCGATCAGCACCGTTCGTTCCATCAACGGCCGGCCGGAGCGGGGGTCGACGAGGTGTGGGAACTCCTGCAGCACTTCCGTCATCTCGTTGCCGCGTTCGCCGCAGCCGATGTAGACGATCACTTCGGCATCCGCCCACTTGGCAATGCTGTGCTGGGTCACTGTTTTGCCCGAACCGAACGGCCCCGGAATTCCTGCCGCGCCGCCCTTTGCCACCGGGAAGAACGTATCCAGGATGCGCTGCCCCGTGATCAACGGCGTCGTGCTTCCAAGGCGGGATTTATACGGGCGATAGCGGCGCACGGGCCAGCGCTGGAGCATGGTCAGTTCCTTTTCCTCTTTGCCAACCTTGAGGCGGGCGATCGGCTCCTCGATGGTGTACTCGCCTTCTTCCACCACCCAGGTCAGGGTCCCGGAAAGATCGGGCGGGACCATGATGTGATGCTCGAAGGTTTCCGTTTCCATCACAACCCCAAAGATCTGACCGCCAATGACGCTGTCGCCTTCCTTGCAGCGGGGTGTGAATCGCCAGCGATCCTTGCGATAGAGCGGGTCGAGGCGCATGCCGCGCCCGATGAATGAACCGGATTGCATTTCGATCAACGGCAGCGGACGCTGGACTCCGTCAAAGATACTTTTCAGCAGCCCCGGACCCAGCTCCACCGACAAAGGCAGTCCCGTGCCAAAGATCGGAGCGCCGGTGCGCATCCCCGACGTTTCTTCATAGACCTGGGCGGTGATGATGTCACCGTCCAGGCCGATCACCTCGCCCACCAAACGCTCTTCGCCCACTTCCACCAATTCGAGCATACTGACATGACGTGAACCGCGCGCCCGGACAACAGGTCCGTTGATCCAGGTGATTATCCCGACTTGTTCACTCATAACTTCTCTCCCATCAGGACGTGATACACCGCAGAGCGGAGGGAGCTTTGCAGCCGGTGCAAGCGCGTCTCGAGCGTGTTGTCAAAATGCAAATGTCCATCGGAAGCATCCACCACAACTCCGGAGCCTTCCTCCAGCGCCTCACCCATTGTTAATTCCGCGTTCAATTCTTTGGATAATTCGTCAAGTGTGCCGTTACTTAAAATCTTTTGCGTGACGCCATCCGCCCGGATACGAGCTTTGTTCGCTTTCAATTGGACAACCGCTTCCCGCAGCAATTGCGCGACGAGCTTGTTGTAATCGGCGCGCTTTTGGACGGCCGGCAGTTTCTGCTTTGCAGCCTCGAAGACGCGCTCCAGGAGTTTTTCACGATGCGCCAGTTCGAGGGTGCGGGCTTTCAACTGGGCATTCGCCACCACCTGGCTGCGCAGGCGCTCCGCCTCCCCTCGCGCCTGATCGAGGATCTGCTGGCGTTCCTGATCCGCCTCTGCGCGGGCGCGTTGACGAATAGCATCCGCCTTTTCCTTTGCCTCTTCCCGGATCTGCGCGGCATCCGCTTCTGCTTCCTTCAAGATGGCACGTGACAGGACTTCGATTTCTTCTTCAGGTCTCATAACTTACCTTATCTGTCATTACGAGCGCAGCAAAGCAATCTCGCACGAAATACTTTTAAAAACAATAAACAAGATTGCTTCGTCGCCGCCGGGCGCAACGTGTTGCGCCCCTACAAAACTTGGCGGCTCCTCGCAACGACATAGCTACAACTTAATCCCAATCGCCTTCAACACTACCTCGCTCAGTGACGGTTGATCTTCAGGGACGCCGGCCGGAGAGGGGATCTCCACAACCAGAGGAATGGTGCTGTGCAACTTCAGGTCTTCGACGCGTTCCTGGAGCATTTGAGCCACATCCTGTGTGACCAGGATGATCCCAATATCCTTCGAGGCAAGTGCTTCATTCAGGGCCTTGTCAGCCTCTTCCGCGGTGGACACCGCCCGGCCGTTCACGCCAGCCAGGGAGAAGCCCAGCACCGCTTTCGGATGTCCGATTACCAGGACTTTCATACATTCCTTTTAGCGGAACAGAATCAGGAAGGAGATGATGAGGCCGTAGATCGCGATGCCTTCCGAGAGGCCGACGAAGATCAGGGAACGACCGAATGATTCTGGTTTCTCGGCAATGGCGCCGACTGCCGCGGCGCCCGAGCTGGCAACCGCGATCCCGGCGCCCACACAGGCCAGACCTGTGGAGATCGCAGCGGCAAGGGTGGCATATTGATCGACCGTCCCGCCCTCCTGATACCCGCCTGCTGCCAGGGCCGCCGGAGGCGAGAACAGCCAGACGATGGCGATCCCGGAAGCCATCAGTCCAAGGACCGCGTTGAAACCATTCAAGCCAAAGATAAGATTGCGCGTGGCCTTCGTCGGGACTTTATCGCGCTCGCGCAGGAAAATAATCACAGCAGGAATAACCGGAATTAGACCCACCAGCACTGCAAGAATCAGAATCATCTTTTTTTCTCCTTGATAAATAATTTCGATTGAGCCAAACCCTTACTCTTCATTCTTTACCGGGGTCAACACAAGCGGTTCGAACCTCATCCCACCGCCTGTAAAGAACTTGCCGAAAAACTCATAGTAGGAAAGACGCATGGTTTGAATGCCTACGATCAAGCCTTCAAAACCGATGATGAACAGGTTCCCCAGGATGACCACAAGCCAGTATCCAATAGGTCCAAGAAGACCTGAGAACAACTCGGCAAGGATGAAGATCGCCGCGCTCAATCCTCCATGCGCCACGGCAAACGCGCCCACACGGACATACGAAAGTGTATTGCTCAACAGACTGATCACCACCTCGAACAATTCGACACCCGCCTGGATCAGGTACGTGAAGAAGCCGCCTTCGTATAAGGGACGGTGTCCTTCCACCAGGTGGATAAATACTTCCGCGAACATCAGGGCAATGGCTGCCAGAACTGCCGGCACCACGAACACGATCGTCGCTACGGGGAGCAACCCGAAGGCCGAGGCGCCCAGCCCCAACAGGGAAACATACAGCGTCAGCCCCGCGATCCCATTGTGACCGAAAAGCAGATGCCCCATGTTTCGAGAGCGGGCGTAGTTAAAAATGCCGATCAGGAAGCCCAGGATCAGCAGGACCACTCCCGCGCCAACGGCAACGATCAGGATATCCAGGATGTGATGGATTGGACTCATCCACAGCGGGCGCAACTCGATGCCAAAGAGATGGACATCCTCCTCGAAGCCAAAGATGCTTCCATAGAGCACGCCAAAGAAGGCAGCCGATAAGCCGCAGGCAATGATCAACCCGCCCAGGCTGGACATACTTTTAAGAAACCTTCCGGTGCTCATCAGCCAACCGAGCAGCGCCAGCACCAGTCCCTGACCGATGTCGCCGAACATGGCGCCGAACAGGATCGGAAAGGTAATGGCGATCAGCAGCGTCGGGTCCAGCTCACCGTAACGCGGACGCGCATACGTGTTGACCAGCATCTGAAATGGTTGTAAGAGCCTGGAGGGCTGCAACGACACAGGGACATTTTGATTTGGTCCAAAGCGGCTGGTGGGCAATACTTCGATCAGAATTTCACGGGATGCCGCCTTGAGCCGGCGGGTAAGTTCCTCCAGATCATCGGTCGGGACCCAGCCCGTAACCACGTAGGTGTGGCGCAATTGACCGAAGCGCACGATCGCGTCCGACAGGACGCGGCTGGTGTGCGCCTGCCAGAGCAGGTCGCGCAACTGTTCTTTGCGCTCATCACCCAGACGCTTCAATGTTTCCTGCAACTCTGCGATCTTGCGCTGTGTGCTCTCGATCGTGTTGCGCAGCGACTCAATGATCTTCCCCGGTGTGCCCTGATAATCGCCGGGCAGGTGCAAGGGATCCAGATAAGCGCTGCGGGCGGCGCGCTGTAAAACGTCCGCGTTGGCTTTTGTCCCCGCCAGCCAGACGACCGGCCGGGCCGGGTCCGAACGCAGGGTCAGGAAGACATGCGGAACGCGCGCCAGGCTGGTCTGCAAGCGATCCAGGTTCGCAGAGGGCATGAGTCCCAGCATGGAGAACATGTAACGCGATTCGCGCAGGGAACTGATGTCGATGTCGATATCCCCCACAGGTTCCAGCTGATGGAGAATGCTTTCCAGCTGTTCCAGATGTTTGCGTTGATTGGAGAGTTCGTCGCTTGTAGTCCGGACTTCTTCTTCGATCTGATCGACCATTGGACGGATGGATTCGGTCTCGACCATCGCCTCGAAGTCTGACGATGGAGGCTGTCCCTCCTCGATGCCCAGCGCCTGCATCACGGTCTGGACGCGGCGTTCCAACGCGGCATATTGTGCGGCGGTTTCCTGCCAGGTATTGGCAGAGCCGGAAGCCACCCCTGGATAATTGCTATCTGTCTGATGAAAAACCCCATACCCACTCAAGACCTTTGTCACAGCCAGAAGATCTTTCGAGGGAACGATCAACTCGATCTCGCTCATCTCTCTCGGGAAGAACATGGAAACTCCAGTCTCTAAAGTTGGTTCAGTAGTTTGGTGGTTTGGTAGTTTCCTGGTTTTGCAGTTCCTCGTTTGCAAATCCATCTAACTATCCAGCTATCGAACTATCGAACTACTGAACTACTCAACTACTCAACTATTGAACTATCAAACTACCTGTCTCAGCATGTAAGGCATAAATTCCTCGTCTTCCATTTGCGATGACTTGGCTTCGATGAGGACAGTCAAATCCTGGATCTCAAGATCGCTCAGGATCAGAAAGGCGAGCGGCACACCGATATGAAACGGGTTGCCGGTAAACGCAGCCAGGCATTGCTGCATGAGACGCCGCTTTAGCTCGATCTCCAGCTTCGGGAGCCCCGCGCGCGGGTCGTCGAGCAGCGCGTTCAGGTCAGGGATGCCCGGAAAAACGCGTCCCACCACCGACGCAAGGTCCGCGCCCGCGGCGATGGCGCGCACATCCTCATCCCGGACGTGGTACCCGAACGGCAGGGTGTAGTTGATCACTTCCTCTTCGGAAAGCTGGTGATAGATCCTGTAGCGGATCACCCACATGAGGTTATTCACGTCCATGAGCGATCCGATAATTCGTGACGCCTGCCCGCGATCCTGACCCTGCAGCTTTTTCGCTTCCTGCCAGAGCTGCCGCCAGTAGTACAGATCCAATGCCACTTCGAGCGGGAACAGGCTCTGTTCGGCGCTGTAGCGCTTCATCGCAAACGAGAGCGTTTCGTAGTATGGCGTCCCCTGCAGGAGTTCCACCGCCGCGGCGACACTGCCCGCTTCCAGCATGGCTTGTGCCGGCAGGACCGTCATGGAGCTCATCGGGAAGAGCACATCCTGCACCCGCTCCCAGGAAGGATCCGTGATGATGGCGCGCAGCACGGCTTTCAAGTTTTGCACTTCGAAATAACGATAGAGTTGTTTAAGAAGCGACCGGGCATGCTCGGGCGCCATGTGAATGACGCTGTAATAGGAATCCGCCAGCCGCCCTTTGATCGCCAGGTCCACCTTTTGCGGCGTCATATCCTTATCCTTCAGGTTTTCAAGGTAAGGACTGTAAGCGGTCTGTTTGAGTTGCGTGATGAGCGTGGGAAAGTCGGGGGCGTCGCTCAGGCGGGCAAAATCCTGCGGGCTGAGCAGGGATGAATACATTGCCCGTACTCTGGCGCTGATGGCAGCGTACCCGGAGACACCGCTCTTTGCCATGAGGATTACTCTCTGCCGGTGACGCGGTCGAGGATGTAATTGACTGCCCGGTCGAAGTTGCTCATCGCCAGGGCTTCGAGCTGGCGGTTCTTCTCCTCCGCCTCCACCAGGATGCGGTCCACCTCCCCCGCCGCCTTTGCCCGCGCAACGATCTGGCGCGCCTCTTCCTGCGCCTCCCTGCGGGCTTTATTTATGATTTCCTGGGCTTCCTGTTCTGCGAGCGCGGGGAGTTTTTGGGCTTCATTGAGCGCGGCTTCATAGTTTTCCTGAGCCTTCTTCTCAATATCAAGTACCTGCCTGATACGATTCTCGTTCACGGCTATCTCTCCTCACCAATTGGTCTCTTCCCGGTCCAATTAGGCGCTATTGTAAGATAAAAATTCCTGATAATCAAGGTCTAAATAGAATTCAATAGGTTACAGCATAAAATTCGGCGGAAGTCGACCGATTCTTGGTTCTTTTCCGGATCTTCTTATATTTTTCAGCCACGGATTTCGCGAAGTAGCACGAATCTTTTAACCGATTCGCGTGATGCGCGTGAATTCGCGGCAAGAGCAGAATCAAACCTGCTCCGTTCGGCAGAGAGGTCCTGCGAAACCACGAGACTATCCAACTACTGAACTACCCAACTACAACCCCCACAATTTCTTCACAGTTCCTCAACCGTAACCCTATACTCATTTCATATACTTTGGGTGCAAAACCATTGATGGAAAGGTTCCCCTTCCTTGACACCCAAACCAAGAACAAACCGGAAAATCATCTGGACCGCTGCGTTTGTCCTCCTCCTGGCAACCGCAGGCGGATATACATATTATTCCAACGTCTCTCTGGCTGCCCAAAAGACAGACAATTCAAATCTGAAGACAACCATAATCCGCCGCGGAGACCTGGTTGTGTCTGCCAGCGGGAGCGGCACGCTGGTCGCCCAGACGGACGCAAACTTTGGCTTCGAGACCAGTGGACGGGTCACGGATATTTACGTAAAAGTCGGCGATCAGGTCGAGGTGGGTCAGGTCCTGGCTCAGCTCGACGACACGCTCGCTCAAATGGAATATGAGGAGGCGGAGCAGGCGCTGCGGGAACTGTACTCGCCAGCCTCCAGCGCGGCAGTTCGACAGGAAATCGGGACGGCACAGGACACGGAATACTACGCGTATGAATGGCTTGAATATCTGATCAGCCCCGAAGTATTGGAAGCGGAAGAAAATCTCGCCACAGCCGAGGAGAAACTTGCCGAAGCCCAGGCAGAAGCTGAAGCCAACCCCTCCGCTGCCGCGGGTCAAACAGTGAAGGAAAGGCAGCAGGCTGTCACGTTCCTCGAGGAAAAACTGGCTCAAGCCCGGGCATACTACGAGAATGAATATCTCTTCGAGAATTTTGCGCAGTATGAAACTGTTGGCAGAGGGCGGAATGCAAAACAAGTTCTTGTAACCGAGACTGATCCCATTACCGGTGAAGAAGTACCGGCGATCGATGAACCCTCCATTGCTGATATTGCAATCGCACGGAACAATCTCGCGCAAGCCCGCGAGACGATCAGGGAAAATGAGATTTATCTGGAAGTGCTGGAGACAGGCGTTATTCCCGAGGAGGCGACCGGCGAAAGGCTGACGACTCTTTACGAAGCCCAGCTTGCCGTTGAGCAGGCGCGAGACGCGCTGTCAGACAAACAATTGATCGCGCCGATCAGTGGGACAGTCACAGCGCTCGACCTCAGTATCGGCGAGCAGGTAGATAAAGACAATTCGTCTATCATCACCATTTCACAATTGAGCCAGCCGTATACACTGGATATCTATCTCGATGAAGCCGATTGGAACATGGCACAGGCAGGCAATAAAGTGAACGTCACATTTGACCTGCTCGATGAGCAGACGTTCCCGGGCACCGTGACACTGGTCTACCCGGAGTTGAGTGAATCCTGGGAGTCTTCGCTGGTTCACCTCACTGTGCAGCTGGATCAGCGCATCAGCCAGGATCTGCCCGCGGGTACGGGAACAGACGCGGAGGTCATCGGAGGCGAGGCAAAGGGTGTGGTGCTGGTCCCTGTGGACGCGCTCCACAAAACGGAGGCTGGCGGGTACATCGTCACAGTCATCCAAAATGGGCAGCAAGTGGAACGGGAAGTCGAGATCGGTTTGCAAAACGATACGTATGCTGAAGTCAAATCCGGCCTCGAAGCGCGCGAAGTCGTGGTGACACAGTGAAGAGGCCACTTGTGAAAAGAAAAACGTCAAAACGCAACACAAATAAATGGATGATCCTGTTCCTGATCGCTTTGGCGATCCTTCTGAGTGGAACGATTTATACCTATATCAAAATGCAGAAGGGCAAGGCAGAGACCGCCCTGGAAACATCCACCATCGGCACCGGAGACATCGTCCTGTATGCAACGGGACTTGGCACGCTTGCGAACGAGGAAGTCTCGTTTGGGTTCAGGAACACGGGGAAGGTCAGTGAAGTGCTCGTCAGCCTGGGTGACCAGGTGGAAGCGGGCCAGGTGCTGGCGCGGCTGGAAAGCCAGTGGCTCGAATTGAAATACAAGCAAGCCAAAGCCAATTACGCAGCCTTGTCCTCCGCTTCTGAAATTGCCGCAGCGAAACAGGCTGTGGCGGATGCCCGGCAGAGTTTCGATACCGCCAGGGATGATCTGGGATATTTAATCGGTCCGGAGATGCTGGTTGGAGAGGAAGCCGTCGCACAGGCGCAGGCGGCACTGAAAGCAGCCACTGCGGCAGCAGAGAATGACCCATCGGATGCAAATCAGCAAAAAATCTCCGAGGCCGAAGCGGCGCTGGCAAAAGCTCAGGAAACCCTGGATTATGCATACTACAACTATTCCAACAGCTACAGCCTACGGACGTTCACCTATCCGGTCCGCAACGACAAGGGGGTTACGATACGCCGGGAGTATAAGCCCCCCACCGAAGCAGAACTGCTTGCCGGGCACGCTGCCTATGAACTTGCTAAAGCAAACCTGGAAGACGCACAAAATTATCTGGATGTATTGCTGGGCAAGAAAACTTTGGATGAAGTACCACCCAGCAGCGTAACAGCCATCACGGAAGCGAAGATCGCTCTGGACTCAGCCGCGGCGGAACTCGCCGCCACAGAGCTGATCGCCCCGATCAGCGGGACCGTGACCTCCCTCAGCCTGAGCGCCGGCGAAAATATCGGGGCAGCGGCGGTCATCACCATCACGAATATAAATCAACCTTATATGATCGATGTCTCTCTCGATGAAACCGATTGGGATACAGCCAAAGTCGGCTACGCTGCCAGCGTGACCTTCGACCTGCTCCCCGATAAAACCTACACCGGGACGGTGATCCAGGTCTATCCTGCGCTGGATGATTCATCGGGTATCTCCATGATCCACGTCCTGGTGCAGTTAGATCATTCCATCAGCCTGGATATACCCGCAGGCTCAACGGCCGGCGTAGACGTAACCGGCGGCGAAGCGCTGGGGGCCGTCCTTGTGCCGATCTCGGCGTTGAAGGAAGTGGAGCCAGGAAAATACATCGTTTACATCATGGAGAATGGCGAACCTGTGGAACAGGAAGTCCAGCTCGGCCTGCAGGATATTCTTTACGCGGAAGTGAAATCAGGCTTGAAAGCCGGCGATGTCCTGCTCACCGATGCGACGACGATGGACCAGTAACGGATGGCATTTATGACGACAATCCAGAAATCCAATTTTTTACACAGTAAAGCCATCAAGGTGATAGCGGCTATCGTCCTGCTGGCAGGGTTGATCAGCGCGGGCTACTTCGCGACCTCACGCATCACGTCGCAAAATTCAACCAGCACGGCGGATAAAACTTCGCTTCAAACCGCCAAGGCAACCCGTGGCGACCTGGTCCTCTTTGCCGACGGCACCGGGACGATCGTACCTGCGGCCGAAGCCAGCCCTGGCTTTGGCACCCGCGGACAAGTCAGCGAGATTTACGTCCGGGTCGGCGACCAGGTGGAGGCGGGTCAGATCCTGGCGCAACTGGATGACACCGAGGCGCAGATCCAGCTGGCAGAGGCGCAGGCAGCGCTGGACCAATTGACCTCTGCCGCCGCGCTTGCCACCGCAAAGCAGGCGCTCGCAGAGGCTCAATCCGATTTTGATGCCGCCAAAGAAACGCTCGCATATCTGATCAGCCCGGAAGTTTTGTATTGGGAGGAAAAAGTTGCCGAGCGGGAGCAAACCCTTGCCGATGCGCAGGCCGCTGCTCAAACCGAACCCTCAGAGGCTGCCAGACAAAAAGTGACCGAGGCCGAGACCTCGCTGGAATATGCGCAGGCTGAACTGAAGTATTTCCAGAAGGTCTATGACGAGACGTATGTGATCTCGACGTTTACACAGTATCAAACGAGGAGAGGGCGCGGCGGCACAAGGACTGAGGTGATCAAAGTCGAGGATGAGGAAACCGGTGAAATAAGTAATCTGGTCTATCCCCCCACGGAAGGTGAGATCGGCATGGCACGTGCAGACTACGAACTGGCAAAGGCTTCGATCGTGGAAGCACAGACCTATCTCGATGTATTGAACGGCGCAGAGATTCCCGAAGGCGCCACCGGCGCAAGCCTGGTCACGTACATCGAAACGGAACATACCCTGAAAACGGCCGAATACAACCTGAACGCCACTAGGCTCAGCGCGCCGATCAGCGGAACAGTCACCGCGCTGGATATCAGCGTTGGCGACTTTGCGGACGAGAGTTCAGCAGTCACGATCTCGGACTTTGACCAGCCCTATTCCCTGGATGCCTATCTCGACGCAGAAGATTGGGGACAGGTCAGAGTTGGATATGAAGTGGAAGTGAGCTTCGACATCATCCCCGGGCAGACCTTCACCGGAACAGTGACCGGGGGTTATCCCGCGCTGGACACGTCTTCGTTCACGTCCACCCTCGTGCACATCACTGCCCGTTTGAATGAGACCATTCCTTACGAGCTTCCCGCGGGTTCCTCCGCCGCCGTGGATGTGATCGGCGGGCGGGCGGAGAACGCCGTGCTTGTACCCGTTGAAGCGCTGCATCAAATCGGCGAGGACAAGTACACCTTGTTCGTGATGGAAAATGGGAAATTACGATTACACGTGGTCGAGGTCGGGCTGCAGGACCTGACGAAAGCAGAAATACTTTCCGGGTTGGATGCCGGTGATGTTGTGACGACCGGTGTAGTCAAGACGAAGTCTTTGGACGCAGACGAACGCTGATTTCGCTGATTCAAAAATAACGATCTGCGTTGTCAGCGTGAATCAGCGTCCCGCAGAGTGAAATAAAACACATGAAAGCATTGAAAGGGTTCATGCTATGAAGAAAATTTTTTCTGGAAAAATCCGCTGGCTTCTGGTGGGGGTTGTCCTTCTGGCAATCGCCGGAGGCGCAGCCTTTTACTACACCAGTTCCACAAAAGCCAGCACAACGGCGGAAGAGACTCCGGTCCAGACTGCTGCTGCCTTCCGCGGAAATATCGTGCTGTATGCCAATGGCACCGGCACACTTGCGCCTGCTAATGAAGTCAGTTTCGGCTTTGGTGTCAGCGGGCAGGTCACCGAATTGAATGTCAGGATCGGCGATCAGGTGGAAGCGGGTCAGGTCATCGGGCAGATCGATAACGCCGACGCGCTGGCGGCGTACAAGCAGGCACAACGCACCCTCGACGACCTGACGACGCCCGCGTCCATCGCAGCAGCCAAACAGGCGGTTGCCGATGCAGAAGTTGATATTTACAATGCCAAACAGGATCTGGAATATTTGATCAGTTCGGATGTCTATTACTGGGAACTGCAGGTCGCCTCAGCGGAGGAAACGCTCGAAGCCGCGCAGACAGAAGGAGGGTCCAGCCCGACCGCCGAACAGAAACAGAAGATCGACGATGCGACCAAGGCTCTCCATCGCGCCCAGACCAATCTCCAGGCTGCGCAGCTGCGCTATATCAATGAATATGTCCCTGCCACATTCACGTACACCGTCACCGATACGGAAGATGCTGATAACGATCATAATACCGAGGAAACATACGAATTGGTGGTAGCGCCCTCCGCCGCAGAGATCGCGGCTGCCCGCGCCACCTATGAACTTGCCATCGAAACGCACAAGGAAGCTCAGGCGTACCTCGATATGCTCAATGGCGAAGCGTTGCCGGAAAATGTCCCCGGCAGCAGCCTGACTTCCCTGGTCGAAGCACAAACGGCTCTGCAAACCGCGGAAGAAAACCTGAAAAACACTCAGCTGATCTCCCCCATCCGTGGGACAGTCACCGACCTGACCGCCAGCCTGGGCGATTACGTCGGCACCGACTCCGTCATCACCGTTGCCGATTTGAACCAGCCCTACACCATCGACACCTACTTCGACGCGGAAGATTGGACGAAAGTGCAGGCTGGATATGAAGCCGAGATCGTTTTCGACCTTCTGCCCGACGACATTTTTACCGGCACGGTCACGATGGTTTACCCGGTGCTGGACACCTCGTCGGGTTCATCGCTGGTCCACGCAATTATCAAACTGAATGACACGATCGCTGCCAACCTGCCTTCCGGCACGTCTGTTGCCGTGGATGTGATCGGCGGCAGGGCGGAAAATGCAGTGCTGATCCCGGTCGAAGCGCTGCATGACATCGGCACTGGGAAATACACGGTCTTTGTCATGGAAAACAATACGCCCAGGCTGCGCGTCGTGGAAGTGGGCCTGCTGGACATTACCTATGCCGAGATCAAATCGGGCGTCGAGGCCGGAGAGGTCGTGACAACCGGCATTGTGGAGACCCAACAATGAACGACAAAACGATCATCGAAACAATTGACCTGACCAAAGTCTATGGGATGGGCGACGCCAGCGTGGCGGCCCTCGACGGCGTCAGCATCGAAGTCAAAGCCGGTGAATTTCTTGCCATCATGGGGCCATCAGGCTCAGGCAAAAGCACCCTCATGCACATCCTGGGCTGCCTCTCGCGCCCTACGTCAGGACAATACATTCTGGACGGGCAGGACATCAGTAACCTGAGCAAAAAAGAACTGGCGCTCATCCGCAACCAAAAACTGGGATTTATCTTTCAAGCCTACAACCTGCTGCCGCGAACCACCGCGTTACGGAATGTGATGATGCCATTGCTGTATGACCACAACCATCATATCAGCGATGAGGTGGGCGAACAAAAAGCGCTCAACATGCTCGAACTGGTCGGTCTGGCAGACCGTACTCATCACCAGCCGCAGGAACTCTCCGGCGGGCAGCAGCAGCGTGTGGCAATCGCGCGGGCGCTGATCAATGATCCGGTCCTCATCATCGCAGATGAGCCCACCGGCAACCTCGACAGTCACTCCGGGCACGAGATCCTGGACCTGTTGCGGAGCCTGCACCAAAAGGGTGTGACGATCGTAATGGTCACACACGATCCGATCACCGCCGAGTACACCCAGCGGGTGATCCATCTTGCCGACGGGAAGGTCGACAGCATCAAGCACAACGGACATAAACTGTAGTGACGACTTTAGTCGTCCATGGTCATCAACGGCTGAAGCCGTTACTACGGAAAAGAGAACATTATGAAACTTACCGAAGTCATTCGGATCGCCTGGGAAGCGATCCTCAAAAACAAAGTCCGCTCGTTCCTGACAACGCTGGGGATCATCATCGGCGTAGCGGCGGTCATCATCATGGTCGCCATCAGCGCCGGGACGGAAGCCACGATTTCGGAACAAATTACCAGCCTTGGCTCGAACCTGCTCTTTGTCCAATCGAGCTTTTCACGCGCGGGACCTCCCGGTATGGGCAGAAGCTCGGGTGGGCTCGTCTACGACGATGCAGCCGCCATCCAGGAGGGGGTCTCCGGGGTCAAAGCAGTGATCGTCGAACAGCAGGCAACCGCAACGATCAAAGCCGGAAGCGTAACCCTCGAGAACATCACCGTCCTTGGCAGCACGACCGAATTTCCCTCTGTCCGCGATATGGATGTGGCGCAGGGACGTTATTTCAACGAGACCGAAAATGAACGCAAGCAAAAAGTCGCGGTGCTGGGTTCGACTCTCGCCACGGAGTTATTCGGGGACGCAAACCCGATCGGGCAGGTCATCACCGCCGAGACAACCAAACTGACCGTGATCGGTGTCATGGCAGAAAAAGGGACGGTCGGGGATGTGGATTACGACTCGCGCCTTTATGTTCCCATCCAGGTTGTCTTTCAAAAGTTCACGCCTTCCATGTTCGCCCGCATCATGGGTGACAGCGTCCGTTTGTTGTACGTGGAAATGGAAGATGACGCCAATCTGGAAGAGGTCACAACCCAGATCGAACTCCTGCTCGCCAAACGTCACGACGTCAGCCTCGACTCACTTGATTTCTCCGTCACCAGTCAGCAGGATATCATCAGCACGCAGGAATCGACCACCGCCGCGTTCCGTTCCCTGCTCGCCTGGGTTGCCGGCGTCTCGCTCATCGTCGGCGGCATCGGCATCATGAACATCATGCTGGTCAGCGTCACCGAACGGACCCGCGAGATCGGCATCCGCCAGGCGATCGGCGCCACGCCCGATGACATCCGCATGCAGTTCCTTGCGGAAGCCTTGCTGCTGAGTATCGTCGGCGGGTTGATCGGCATGGGGGCGGGCATGGGCGGCGCGATCCTGTACGGCTTCCTGAGTGACATGCGTACCGTCATTGTCCCCGGTTCGATTCTGCTGGCATTCGGATCAGCGGCCATCGTCGGCGCGTTCTTCGGCTTTTACCCGGCTAACAAAGCCGCGCAGCTCGACCCGATCGAAGCGCTGCGATATGAATAAAAAAAAATGGAGTCAACCAGCTTGCTGGCGTATCGCAGAAGCAAGCTGGCTGACTCCAAAAGGAGACCTCATGAAAAAACTACCTCTCATTCTGTTTACCATCTTCATCCTGACTTTGACCGCCTGCGGCGGCGCCTCGAACGAGGCTGATCCTGCTTCCGCTCCTCAGGGCGGACCCTCCGCTGGTGCGCTGCCTGCCACCACTCAACTCATCATTGGCACGCTCAAACTCGAAGGCACCGCCCAGACAGTGACCGCAGAACAGGCCGCCGAACTCCTGCCCCTCTGGCAGACCCTGCAAGCGCTATCCGACAGCGACACCGCCGCCGATCAGGAAAAGGAAGCATTGATCGCACAGATCCAGGAGACGATGACAGCCGAGCAGATGCAAGCCATCACCGCCATGAACCTGACGCGTGAAGATATGGCCAGCATCATGCAGGAACAGGGCATGGCGATGGGCAATTCACAAAGCAGCAATACACGGAGTGGAAATTCCTCCAGAAACAGCGGCGGAGGCTTCGGTCCCGGCGGCGGTGGGCCTCCCGACGAGATGCGCATGCCGGCTGGCGGCGGCATGCCACCCGGAGGCTTTGGCGGCGAGAGCCAGAATTTAAGCCAGGATCAGATCGCCACCGCGCAAGCCGCCCGCCAGAACAGCGAGAACGTCGTCCCGCCGATGCTGATCAACGCAGTGATCGAATACCTGCAGGAAAAAGCAGGTTCGTAAAAGGTAGTAACGACTTCAGTCGTTCAGCTGGACAGCGACTGAAGTCGCCGCTACGAAGAATTACTGATATTGGTATACTGAGTTTGGCAAGGTGAACTATGTCGAAGACAATCATGGTGGTAGACGACGAAAAGCGGCTGGTCTCGCTGGTCGAAAGTTATCTCACACAGGAAGGCTACCGCGTGGTGACCGCACACAATGGCAGGGACGCGCTGGCTGTCGCGCGCCGTGAAAAACCCGACCTGATCGTCCTCGACGTGATGATGCCTGAGATGGATGGCTACGAGTTCATGCGCAAACATCGCGCCGAGAACAATACGCCGATCATCCTGCTGACCGCGCGCGTGGACGACGAGGAAAAAGTGATCGGCCTGGAGGTCGGCGCGGACGATTACATGACGAAACCATTCCGCCCGCGTGAACTGGTGGCGCGCGTGCGCGCCGTCCTGCGGCGCGCGGGAGATGTGCAGCCCGCCGCGAAAATCCTGAAAGCCGCCGATATCGTCCTGGACCGTGACACCCGTACCGTCAGGGTTGCCGGGCAATTCGTCGACCTCACGCCCTCCGAATTCGACATCCTGACCGCACTGATGACTTCGCCCGGACGGGTCTATTCACGCCTGGACCTGCTGGACATCATTCAGGGAGTACGCTACGAAGGCTATGAGCGTACCATTGACACGCACATCAAAAATCTGCGCGGCAAGATAGAACCCGAACCGCGCGCGCCTCAATACATCGAAACCGTCTACGGCGTTGGCTATCGCTTCAAGAGAGAGTGACCCCATGCGTTCTATCACACTCAAGCTCAGCCTGTCCTTTCTTGGCATCAGCCTGATCAGCGTTCTGTTGATCGTCCTCTTCGCCCGTTACAACACGAACCGGGAATTCAGACAATTCACGGAAGACAATAACCGTTCCACTCTCATGGGAACGCTTCAGGATTACTACATGACACGCGGCTCCTGGGATGGTATCGAGCAGGCTGAGCTTTTCATGCGTTATCCTGCGCCCAGTGATAATCCTCCCCCGAAACTGTACAGTCCACTAACTGTCACCGATCGATCCGGAAAAGTGATCCGGGCAGGATCCAAAGTTAAATTAGGCGATGCTCTTCCGAAGGAGCAGGTCGAGCGTGGCGCTCCTATTCAAGTGGAGGGCAAGACCGTAGGTTATTTGATCTTCTCGCCGCCGCCATTCGACGAGAATTCCCCCGAACGAGTTTTTCTCAATCGCACGACTACATTTCTGATCTACAGCGCGCTGGCTGCGATGGCTGTTGCGCTCCTCCTGGGCGTTTTGCTCTCGCGCAGCCTGACATCACCCATTCGCGAGCTTACACAAGCCACCCATGCCGTTTCACAGGGCGACCTCTCGCAGCAGGTTCCCATCCGTTCGAACGACGAACTGGGCGAACTCGGTAAAGCCTTCAACAGGATGAGCGCCGAGCTTTCGCGCTCGGTCAATGCGCGCCGGCAAATGACCGCCGACATTGCCCATGAATTACGCACACCGCTAAGCTTGATCCTCGGGCATGCCGAGGCGGTCCATGACGGCGTCCTGCCGCCGACGCCCGAGAATTTCGAGATCATTCGCGAGGAAGCGACACGGCTCGAGCACCTGGTAAACGACCTGCGTATCCTCTCCCTGGCAGACGCAGGTGAATTGACCATGAGCCTGCAGATCATCGAACCGGAGCGGCTCCTTCAGGAGGTTGCCTCGCTGTATCAATATCAGACTCGGCGCAAGAACATCACGCTGGATCTGGAAATCGCCGCGTCGCTTTCGCCCATCGAGGTGGATCCCGGGCGAATGACCCAGGTCCTTACGAACATTTTGGACAACGCCCTGCACCATACGCCTGAGGGCGGCAGGATCCTCCTTTCCGGGCGAGATGCAGAAGATCAGGTTGAATTCGCGGTGCAGGACAGCGGACCCGGCCTGCAAGCGGATGACCTGGAGCGCATCTTCGAGCGCTTCTACCGGACAGACGCAGCCCGCCAGCGTGACGAGGACGGCGGCTCAGGGCTGGGCTTGGCAATCGCCAAGTCCATCGTCCAGGCGCACGGCGGACAATTGTCGGCGGAGAGCGAAGCGGGCAACGGCTTGAAGGTCATCCTGAGGCTGCCAAAGCGATCGTGAACAAATAGCGGGGGTCAAAAGCGGAAGCGTTCCTGTAAGGCAGGCTTGCTGCGCAGCGTCCTGAAGGGCAACCCGCCGGGAGCAGTTCTTCAAACCGGAAAATGAGTAAGTTCTTAGGAAAGGTTACGGTAATAATCGGCGCTTTTATTACATCCAATTTGCAAACTATGAACGTATATTAAGAAGAAGGCCCTGGCAGTGACCAGGGTCTTGTAAAAAATCAAGAGGAGAGAAGATGGAATTCATTAATCGCGTGATCACTGCTTTGACGGAAGTGCACCCCACGCATCCCATGCTGGTCCATTTCCCCATTGCCCTGACCGGCGCCGCGTTCCTTTTCATCCTGCTGGCATCCTGGAGAAAAAGCACCTCCCTCGAGCAGGCTGCTTTTGCAAATATTGTGCTGGCTTCGCTGGGCACCCTCGCGGCAGGTCTCAGCGGCGTGATGGATAACGTGGAAAACTACGACGGCGCCGCACCCAATGCAATGACAAAGATCATTCTGGCGACGCTCTTACTTGTTCTCACTGCGGGAATTAGCATCGTTCGTTACCGCAACCCGGAACTGTTTTGGAAGGGCAATCGTTTCCTGTATATTGCATCGTATGGTGTCAGTTTTGGCATCGCGCTTGTCCTGGCATTTCTGGGCGGCGTCATTCTATACGGTTTTTAGGAGTAGATAAAAATGAAGTCAGTGTACAAGCTCGCATTATTTGTTTTGATCGTTGGATTGTTGTCGGCCTGCGGGACTCAGCCGGCTGCCATCCCTGTTTCCGGACCGACCGAGACAGCCCAGGCTCCCGCGACCAGCGTGCCGACCGATCCGCTGCCGGCTACCGACACCGCCGCGCCGACCGAGCCCGCGCAGGCAACGGAAGCGCCAGCCACTCAACCCGCCGCGGAAGGCGCGACCGTCAGTTTTGCAAATGACGTCCTGCCCATCATCGAGAGCCGCTGTGTGAACTGTCACGGCGGGGATCGCACGCAGGAAGGCTTGGACCTGAAAACCCATGCCAGTCTTATGGCTGGCTCAGAGAACGGTCCCGTTGTTACCCCGGGGGACGCGGCGAACAGTTTGCTGGTCGAGCTGATCGTGAACCAGAAAATGCCCAAGCGCGGACCCAAACTCACACCGCCCCAGGTCCAGTTGATCACAGACTGGATCAACCAGGGTGCACTGGAAAACTAATATCAAAACCTTGCAAAGGTTTGAAACCTTCGCAAGGTTTTTTCTTAGGGCCATGTTATATTTCTGGTATAATCCCGTCGCTCTAATCAGGGAGAGGTCGCGTAGTCCGGTTTAGCGCGCACGCCTGGAGAGCGTGTTTGCCGAAAGGCAACGCGGGTTCAAATCCCGCCCTCTCCGCTACTAGACAACATTCTCAAGCCATGGGATTTTGTCTATGAATGTGCCCTTTTGTCAGAAAGGGCACATTCCTTTTTAATTGGCGCTACTTTATCACCTCTTTCGATTATCGTCAATCAGTCCAGACCAGAAAAGAGTCATTTTCTCATGACATCCGTACCATCCAGGGGACTCTTCACGGCCAATCCACCCCGCTGGAGCACATGAGTGTAGATCATCGTCGTCTTTACGTCCTTGTGTCCGAGCAGTTCCTGGACCGTGCGGATGTCATAGCCGTTCTCAAGGAGGTGGGTCGCGAAACTATGGCGAAACGTATGCGGGGTAACGGGTTTGTCTACTTTCGCAAGGCGAGCGGCTTGCTTGACAGCTCTCTGCAGGTTCGCTTCGTTCAAGTGATGTCGCTGTTTGATGCCACTTACAGGGTCGCTGGAGAGAATGGGTGCCGGAAAGACATATTGCCAGGCAAACTCGCGATTGGCATTCGGGTATTTTCGTTCCAGGGCATAGGGCAGGTAAACTGTGCCATAGCCCATGGCAAGGTCAAGGTCATGCTGCGCTTTCACGTGTTTAAGGCGGAGGCGCAGAGGCTCGAGCAAGACATCCGGAAACATCGTAATACGATCGTTCTCCCCCTTGCCATCGCGGACCACGATCTGGCGATTCGCAAAATCCAAGTCTCTGACACGCAGGCGCAGGACTTCCGTCAGGCGCAGACCACTGCCATACATGATCTGTGCCATCACTTTATAGATCCCATCCATCTTCGCAATCACTCTCTTCGCCTCTTCCCTGGAAAGAACGGCAGGGACATGGTGGGGTCGCTTCGGACGGATGGGAAGGAGCGCTCTTTCCTCCAGCTGGATAGAGAGGACGTAGCGATACAGGAAAAGAATGGCGCTGATCGCCTGGTTTTGCGTGGAGGCGGAAATCCTCTTCTGAGCGGCAAGGTAGGTAATGAAAGCGTTGATCTCTGGAAGACCCATTTCACGAGGGTGTCGTTTATGGTGATAGAGAATATATTGCCGCACCCAGGAAACGTAGGCTGTTTCGGTACGGAAAGAATAATGCCGGCTCCGGAGTGCCTCACGGTATTGATCGAGCAGTTTTTTCCCCTGTCCAGCCGGTGGAACGGAGGGAGGTGCTGATGGATTGTGGATATTTGGCATGTCGATTTCGTGCCCCCTGGCTATTGATTTTTGAAGGTTACATCTCTATACTTGACAGTATAGTCTTAGAAACGTACTTCGAGGTTCCACCTGCAGCAATTGTATGACAAACTCGCAGTTTGTTCTTTGTAAGATAAAGGCTGTTAAGCGAAGTTACTTCGTATAATACCCCAAAATGGGATCGTATGCGAACCTACTTCGCTTAAGACGTAGTTGGGCGGCATGCTCTTTTTTCTTAAGGTGGGTCGGTGGACAAACAAGGAGATCGTGAAGATCATGTCAATGTGCCTCGCCCGCCA
>JAFGCG010000047.1 GCA_016932715.1 Anaerolineales bacterium | reverse complement strand
TGTGCTGGCCGTACCTGTGACTTCAACTGCACAAAATCGAAAGCAAACGCCACAGATAGGACATTTTTTTGCACGCTAAACAAGTACAATTCAAGCCCCTCCGGAGAACTGCATTAAAGGCCGTCAAACAGATCATGGCGTTTGCGCGAGTTGCCATTGACCGGTGGATAGGCACGCATGTAATCTTCCTTCTCGCCAAACACGCGCATGACGAAACCCATCAAGCCGCGGCGCATTCCTACGCCGCCCTGTGAGGCGTGCTCCGCCCCTGCCTCGCGCTTGATCTCAGCAACCGGGGTGATATCCACGCGCACATGGACAGGGAACTCCACCTCAGCGAGTTCCTTCAGGTTGATGTCACCGTTGCGGCCCCACTTGGTGGGGTCCTTTCCAAAGAGCGGCAGCAGGCGCGTCATCCATTTCAGGAAGGAGCGCGGGAAAACCTGGTAGTAGAGCGCGCGCGGCTTAAACGGCGGCCCGGCCTCGGGGTGGAAGGAGGCGTCGTCTGCTTTTTCGAAGGCCAGCACTGTCGCTTTGTGAATGTGGATGTGGTCAGGATGTTTGTATCCGCCAATCGGATCAAAGGTCAGGACAACATCAGGTTTGAGATCCCGAATGTATTTGACAACCTTCCCGGCCACCTCCTCCACAGGATGGTTGACCTGCGCGTTGGGATGTATGTTGTCCTGCGTGCCGGGCATGCCTGAGTCGCGGTAGCCAAGGAAGAAGACCTCCTTCAAGCCCAGGATTTTCGCGGCGCGCTCAAGTTCAGCTGTGCGAAGTTCGGCAATGTCTTTGAAACCATTGAGATGCTCCGCATCCACTATACCCACTTCGCCGCGCGTCGCGCAGACCAGATATGCGTCATAGCCTCTGCGTACATACAACGCCAATGTGCCCCCCAAACCAAACGATTCGTCATCCGGGTGAGCAAGAACTGCTAATATTGTTTTCGTCATGTTTCCTCGTCCACAGGACTGTGTCGCCATAGCGCCATGCGCCACTTCGCCTGTATAATGATTTACATAGCAGACAACGCAGCCCAACCAAAAATTACAGGAGCGTAAATGAAATTCGAGACACTTGCGATCCATGCCGGGCAGGAACCGGATCCGGACAACGGCGCGGTGATGACCCCTGTTTATCTGACTTCGACGTACAGGCAGGATGGTGTCGCCAGGCCGCGCCAGGGTTATGAGTATGCGCGCACGCAGAATCCCACCCGCAACGCGTTACAGGATTGCCTGGCTGTGCTGGAAAGCGGCAGTCATGGGTTTGCCTTTGCCTCCGGGCTCGCGGCGACGGATACCGTGCTGCGCCTCCTGCGTGCAGGCGACCATGTCCTGGCGGGCAATGACGTCTACGGCGGCACGTTCCGCTTATTTGACAAGGTGCTCCGCCGCTTCAACCTGGACTTTACGTTCGCCGACACCACCGATCCGGAATCGGTGGCCGAGGCATTGACCCCGTCCACGCGGCTCGTCTGGCTCGAGACTCCCACCAACCCTCTGCTCCGCATCACAGACATCCACGCGGTTGCTGAAATCGTCCATGCGCATCAGAACAACCCCCTGCTTGTCGTGGACAACACGTTTGCCACTCCTTATCTTCAGCACCCACTGGAACGGGGCGCGGATATCGTCGTTCATTCAACGACAAAATATCTCGGCGGACATTCGGATGTGGTCGGCGGCGCGGTGATCGTCCGGGACGACGAACTGGCTGGGCGACTCGCTTTCCTGCAAAACGCGGTCGGCGCGGTGCCGGGACCGATGGATTGTTTCCTGGTTTTGCGCGGCATCAAGACTCTCCCGGTCCGCATGGATCGCCATGCCGAGAATGCCATGACAATCGTCGAGCTGCTCGAGGAACACCCCAGGGTGAAAACGTTCATGTATCCATTTCATTCCTCCCATCCGGGACACAAGATCGCGCAGGGACAGATGAAAAACGGCGGCGGGATGATCTCCTTCATCATGAAAGGCGGAGGCGCGGCGGCGGTCAGGGTCGCCGAGTCCACAAAGATTTTTACACTGGCTGAGTCGCTGGGAGGCGTCGAGTCATTGATCGAAGTCCCTGCGGCGATGACTCATCTCTCCGTGGCAGGTTCACAATTGGATGTGGATCCGGGTTTGGTGAGATTGTCCGTTGGAATTGAAAACAAGGATGATTTGGTCGAAGATATCCGGCAGGCGCTGGAACAAGCCTGAAGCATCATCTCCAGATCGGAGACTGCTTCGTGTCACCGCTGGCGCCACTCACAACAACATATGATAAAAGAGACCGAGTTTGGAACTCAGTCTCTTTTATTTCGCATGGATGGCAAGCAGCGTGACATCATCCTCCTGCCTGGCGCCGCGCTGATACATCATCAGGGTATCGAACAACTGGTCGCAGCTCGACTGTGCGGTTGCATTCCACAAGCCTGCCACTGTCAATCTAATCCGCTCGAGTCCAAAAGGCTCCCCTTTAGGATCGCGGCAATCGGTCATACCATCGGTGAACATCACGAGCAGGGAATCTGGCGGCAGGAACAAACTATTTTCATCCAGGAGAATGTTCTCCCACAAACCGAGCGCCATACCGGGCTTGTGCGGCAGGCGCTGAACACCCCCCTGCTCGTGCAGCAAGAGTGGAGGCTCATGTCCGGCGCGGGCATAGGAAAACTCATTTGTCCCGGTATCCAGCACACCATACAAGGCGGTCACAAATTGGGTGGACTTTTCGAGCCGGGTAATATGGGTGTTCACCATTCGCAAAACTTCGCCGGGAGTGGCGGCGCGGTCGGCCTCCGCAATGATCAGCGCATGGGCACGCGCCATGAAGATCGCAGAGGGAACGCCTTTATCAGCCACATCACCGATCAGCACACCGAGCTTATTTTCATCCAGGACAAATATGTCATAAAAGTCGCCGCCCACCTGCCGGGCCGGGAGGATCCGCCCGCCGAAATCGAACTTTTCGTGCACGGGCAAAACGTCGGGCAGGATGGACATTTGGATATCGGCAGCAACTTTCAACTCGCGCTCGAGCCGCTCCTTTTCGATCAACTGTTCCTGCGCGGCTTTGAGCTCGTCGAAGGCGCGCTGCAGCTGACGATTCTTCGCTGTGAGATCGCGAAATGTGGCTGCGTTCGTGCTATCCAGGCGCTGGCTGAGTACGCTAACCATCGTTGTAGCCAGCTCCGGGTAACGCCCTAAAAGATCCCTGAATTGATCGCGACTCATGCTCAGCAAGACCACCTCCCCGCGTGCCCGCGCGCCGGCCGTACGAAGACCATCCGGCTGAATAAGACTCATCTCCCCCAGATATTCTCCCTCCTGTAGAACGTTGAGGATCAACTCATCATTCGTACCCGGACCCATCAGGATTTCAAGCTCACCACTGACAACAACGTATAAGTGCTCGCCGGGATCCCCCTCATGAAAAAGAATATCGCCCGCAGCCAAACGGACAACATCCAGTTCTGCGACCAAACGATCCAATTCATCCGGCGGGAGGGCGGTAAAAAATGGAATCCGAGCAAGCAAATTCAAAAGCATGGAGGTACTTTGCGGATGATCCTGTTTTTATTCAGACCCATTTTACACGACCCATATCCAAGACATGCTTAGAACTCCATCAGTTCCTTGCCTGCCAGCTTATCCTGAATACGTTCGATCACCGTGTCAAGGTGCTTCTGCTGGTGAACGTAATCAAGGTCGTCGGTGCGGATGGTCAGGACCGGGCACAGATCGAAGGCGCCCAGCCACTCGTCGTAGAAAGTATCGAGCAGGGTCAAATAGTCGGGCGTGATGCCGGTTTCCATGTTCCGCGCCCGGCGGCGAATGCGCTCCATCAAAACATTGACGGGCGCCTTGAGGTAGATCAGCAAATTCGGGCGCGGCGTGCCATTCACCACCAGATCGAACAAGCGGCGATAGGCAAGGTAGTCGCGTTCAGCCACGTCCCCCATGTGGTGCAGGGCGCGTGCAAAGATATGACAATCTTCATAGATGCTGCGGTCAAGGATGGCTGAACGCGGATCGCGCGCGGCTTCCAGGTACTGCTCGGCACGATGTCCCAGGAAAAAGACCTGCAAATGGAAAGCCCAGGCGCGCATATCCGAGTAAAAATCCGCGAGATAGGGATTGTCCGCCACCGATTCAAACCCCGTCCACCAGCCGAGCCGGGCGCCAATCCGTTCTGTCAGCGAAGTCTTTCCGACACCAATGTTTCCCGCTACGACGACGAGATGCTTTGTCATGTGCGCCTCACAGATAGGGATGGCACGAGTATAGGCGCGCCAAACAGATTTGTCGAGACCCGTTCGATGTAGAGTATAATTTCGGTGTTGGGAGATTTCATGAGATCCACACTCAAAATACGTGATGCACCAGGCTGGACGATGTTCGTATTTGGCGTCCTGGCGCTCCTGCTTGGACTTTTGGGCCTGATCCGCCCCGAACTGGTTTTATCGCTGCTTGGCCTTACCGTGCTGGATCGCGCCGCGCGAGCCACCGGAGACTATACCCTGGTCTTCGTGATCGCCTCTGCCATAGCGTCATTCAACATAGGGGCATACTATATTCTGGCTGCCCTGCATGACCTGCGGGCATTCTACAAATGGACCGTTCCATTCCGCTGCGTTACCTTCATCGTTTTCACAACGGCCGTGTTGACGCAGCTGGCGCCGACGCGCTTTCTGGGTGTGGGCATCTGGGAACTGGCTGGCGCCATCGCAACCGGCCTGGCGCTGCGCGTTGACAACAAAAAGTAGGAGGAAAACATGCGCTCCGAGTGGATCGAGCACAAAGGCAAGAAGATTTTCTATCAGAATTTTTCCAGAAACTTTTACAATTCAGCTGCCGTGAAGGCCGAACTGGCGGAAGTGCAAGAGGTCGTCAAGTCACAACCGCTGAATTCGGCGCTGGTGCTTTCCGATTTCCGCGACACAAACGTAGGCAGCGACCTGCTTTCCGACATGAATGCGGCTTCGGCAGCGACAAAGGCTCACGTCCGCAAAACAGCCGTCCTGGGTGTCACCGGCATGAAGCGTAAACTCGCAGATCTCCTGATCGCCATCACGGGCCAACCATTGAAGTATTTCGACGACATCGAGTCAGCCAAGAACTGGCTGGCAGAAGACTAAGATTTTAATTTAGCATCCATATGGAAGGCCAGGATCTTCCTGAGCATACTTGTAGTGCCTGGCTGGATTGCCAGATTATGGATTTCAAACACTGAGGCGAACTCCGAGATTTTTGCGCAGCAGATCTCGGAGTTCTACCTTATAATCCCGCTGTTATCATTTTGAGGAGGAGTTTTTTATGGCTTACAAAATTGGATTCGGAACGGATGGCTGGCGCGGCACGATCGCAGAAGATTATACGTTTGACAACCTTCGCCGGGCAGCCCAGGGATTTGCATCCTATCTTCTGGAGCAGGGTAAGCAGGGGCAGTGGGTCGTTGTCGGACACGATAAACGTTTTGCCTCAGAGAATTTCGCCGCAGCCACTGCAGAGGTTCTGGCGGCCAATGGTTTCAATGTTTATCTTACAAATGGCGCGACGCCTACACCTGTCATTGCTTATGCTGTTGTGGACAAAAAAGCCTGTGGGGCAGTCAACATTACCGCCTCGCACAATCCGCCCACAGACAATGGGTTCAAAGTCCGCGACGAGACCGGCGGTGCGATCGACCCCGAGGGGCTGAAAAGGATCGAGGCGTTGATCCCGGATTCGGCGGAGGCAGCGAAGCGCATCGAACTGAATGATGGCATGCGTGATGGCAAAGTCGTCATGTTCGATGCCTCTGAGGCCTACACCGCAAACCTTCACAAACTGGTGGACATCCAAAAGATCAAGGATGCGGGCTTCACCGTGATGGTGGACGCCATGTGGGGCAACGGCGCGGGCTGGTTCACCAGCCTGCTCGAAGGCGGCAGGACGAAGGTGATCGAGATCCATAACACGCGCAACCCATCCTTCCCGGAGATGATCCGGCCCGAACCCATCCGCCCGAACATCGATGTGGGGCTCAAAGCGACCCTCGAAAACAATGCCGATGTGCTGCTGATCACGGATGGCGATGCAGACCGCTGCGGCATCGGCGATGAAAAGGGCGAATTCATCAACCAGCTGCGCGTGTATGCTCTGCTGGCACTGTATCTGCTGGAGGTACGCGGCCAGCGCGGCGCGATCGTCAAGACGCTTTCCACCACGACCATGCTCAACAAGCTTGGCAAACTTTATGAGGTGCCCGTCCATGAAACGGGCGTGGGGTTCAAATACGTTGCGCCGAAAATGATGGAAACGGATGCCATGATCGGCGGAGAAGAGAGCGGCGGTTACGCCTTCCGCGGCAACGTCCCCGAACGCGATGGCATCCTGGCAGGGCTCTACTTCCTGGATTTTATGGTTCGCACGGGCAAGAAACCGACCGAACTGCTCAAGATGCTCTTCGATAAAGTCGGCGAGCACTATTATGACCGCATCGATACACCATTCACAGGTGATCGCAAGACCCGCGAGCAACTGATCCTCGATGCCAAACCGAAGACCATTGGCGGATTGAAAGTTACCGAACTTGTGACGATCGACGGTTTTCAATTCAGGCTCGAGGATGGCGGCTGGCTGCTGATCCGTTTCAGCGGCACAGAGCCGATCATGCGCGTCTATTGCGAGACCACGCACCAGGACAAAGTGAAGGCGATTCTTCAAGATGGCTTGAAGATTGCTGGGATCACAAACGCATAAGACAAACAACAAAGTCCTGCCAAATGGCAGGACTTTGTTGAATAAGATAATTTGCGTCCAGTATGTTATAATTTTCACAATCTTTATCAGAATGATGCTGACCGACACCCACTGTCACCTGGACCTCAACGAATTCAGGGAGGACCGCGACGCAGTCATCGAGCGCGCGCTTGCCGCGGGCGTGGAGCGCATTCTCATCCCAGGACTGGATCGCGGGTCCAGCTTTTCAGCCATTCAATTGGCAGAGTCACATTCCAGTCTTTATGCCGCCATCGGCTTCCACCCCACACACCTCGAATCGTTCTCAGTGAAGGCTTTTGACGAGCTCAAAGGATTGGCGCAGCATCCAGAGGTTGTGGCGGTCGGCGAGATCGGCATTGACTATTACTGGATCGCACAGGAAGAAAAACGCCTCTTTCAGCGTGAGACGTTGAAAAAGCAGCTCGCGTTTGCAGAGTCAGTTGGGAAACCCGTCCTCATCCACATGCGCGAGGAGAACGATGCCTGGGTCGGGCAGGCATCCGCTGACCTGCTGAACATCCTGGCTGAATGGCAAAACAAACTACGTGGACAGAAACATCCACTGGCGGAGAAACCCGGCGTCATGCATTCTTTTAATGGCAGCCTGGAAACGGCGCAAAAAGCGATGGACCTCAACTTCTACATCGGCGTGACGGGTCCCGTCACGTACAAAAACGCCGAAGAGAAACGTCAGATTATCCGCCAGCTGCCTCTGGAACGGATCCTGATCGAAACGGATGCACCGTTTCAACCGCCTGTCCCACAGCGCGGCAGGCGCAACGAACCTGCTTTCGTCGCGTATATTGCTGATAAAATTGCAGAAATTCACAAGACAACCCGCGAACAGGTTGCCAAAATTACTGCTGCGAACGCCGAGCGCCTGTTCGGTTGGGGAGGCTGAAGTTTGAGTTCGATCACTTTTTTCACGTCGGTACAGGATCAACTTCAATTTATAGAGGGACGTATTCGGGAACAGGCTGGAGAGCAACATCATCCGGATTTACGATCTGCACTGGCACATCTTTTATCTTCGGGCGGGAAGCGCATCCGGCCGACCCTGGGCCTGCTCGTCGGAAATATGCTGGGCGCCCCCGAGGAGAAACTCATCACTCTGGGAGCCTCTGTAGAGCTGCTCCACACGGCGACCCTGGTCCACGATGACCTGATCGACGGGGCGCTGCTGCGCCGCGGCATGCCCACGCTGAACGCGCGCTGGTCCCCCGCCGCGACCGTTCTGACAGGCGACTTCCTGTTTGCCCGCGCCGCCAAACTCGCTGCAGAGACCGACCACCTGCCGTTGATGAAACTCTTTGCCGAGACCCTGGCAACCATCGTCAATGGCGAGTTGACTCAGATGTTCTCGGCGCGCGGCGTAATCGACCGCGATAACTATTATCAGCGCATCTTTGCCAAAACCGCCTCCCTGTTCGAGATGGCAGCCCTGGCTGCGGCAATGGTCGCCACCGAGGATGAAGAGATGCGCGCCTCCATGAAAATTTTCGGCTACGAAGTCGGCATGGCATTTCAGATCGTGGATGATATCCTCGATTTCTCCGGGGAAGAGTCGGCGGTTGGCAAACCGATCGCATCCGATCTGCTCAACGGACTGGTCACCCTCCCTGCCATTTACTTTGCCGAAGCCAACCCGGATGATGAGGATGTGCTGTCCCTGCCGGAAGGCGGCTGGAGCGACACGGAGCGAGTCCAACGCCTGGTAGATAATATCCGCCGGAGCGGCGCCATCCAGCAATCCATGGACGAGGCCCGTCAAGCCATCCACCGCGCGCTCAAGGCGTTGAGTTATGCGCCTGTCTCCGCTGAGCGGGATGCGCTCGAAGACCTGGCGAAGTTCATCATCGATCGAAAAATCTAAGTAACGGTGGTCGAGTAGCTCCGAGCACCGTCGAGGAGCTACTCGACCAACGAGAGAAACCTCATGCCCAATCCACGCAAACCCTTCCGAATCAACGTCGGCTTCATCATTCATGAGGAGGTCGGCTACTCGCACGAAATTCCATTCGAAATGGAGAAGGTCAAGCTCGAAGACCTCGAACTGCAAAACTTCACAGGCCGGGTGGAGATTGGCCGCACACCCCAGGGATTGATCGTGCAGGGCAGGTTCGAAGCAGATACCAAGCTCGAATGTGTGCGATGCCTGAGGGAGTTCACCGATCCACTGGAGTGGGAGATCACAGAACTGTATGCGTTTACTAAAAAGTCTGTCAGCGAGTCAGAATTGCTCGTGCCCGATGACGCGCACATCGACCTCGCGCCCCTGATCCGTGAATACGCCCTGCTGGAAATTCCCATCAAGCCCCTGCACGATCCCGAATGCAAGGGGCTTTGCATCGAATGCGGCCAGGACCTGAACGTAGAGGACTGCGGCCACAGCCAGGAAAGCGATGATTCTCCGTTTGCAACCCTCAAAGACCTGCTTAAGTAGAAGTTCTTGCAAGATACCTCACTACATAGTAAACTTGGCGCCATGCCTGCACGACTTTCCCTGCCAATGGTGACAATGACCATGTCCATGCCCATGGAGATGTCAAACCGCGTCTGGGATCGGCGTTAGTTTCACCTTTGTCGAATCGAAAGGCTGTCCCAGGATATGCGGACAGCTTTTTTGTTTTTTAGCTAATAGCTGTCAGCGATTAGCTTTCAGCCATTAGCTGAAAGCTTCCGAAGGAGAAATCATGCCCGAAAATATTTTGATCGCCATTGCCTGGCCCTACGCCAACGCCGAAATTCACGTAGGGAACATCACCGGCTCTCATCTGCCCGGTGACATCGTCGCGCGCTACCATCGTTTGAAAGGCAACAAGGTCCTGATGGTCAGCGGTACAGACTCACACGGCACGCCCGTCACGCTGGCAGCCGACAGGGAGGGGAAATCCGTCGAGGAGGTGTACAAGAAGTATCACGACGGCTTCCTGGAGCTGTTCAAGGGCTGGGGCATTACCTACGACCTGTTCACGACGACCCACACCGAGAATCATTTCAAGGTCTCGCAAGCCATGTTCCTGGCGTTGAAGGAAAACGGCTTTCTGTTCACGCAGAAATCCCTGCAGTGGTATTCACCCTCATCGAAGCGTTTTCTTCCCGATCGTTACGTCGAAGGGACCTGTTACATCTGCGGCTTCGAGGGCGCCCGCTCTGATCAGTGTGACAACTGCGGCAATGTGCTCGAGCCGGAGAAACTGATCGATCCGCGCTCGAAGGAAGGCGGCGCGCTCGAGTTACGCGAAACCGAACATTTTTATCTTGATCTCTCGAAACTCGAACCGGATGTCAGGAAGTTCCTGCAGGAACGCGCCGACCACATGCGCGAACCGGTCATCGGCGAGTCGCTGGGCAAGATCGAAGCCGAGGGACTCAAGCCGCGCCCGATCACGCGCGACCTCGACTGGGGC
>JAFGCG010000046.1 GCA_016932715.1 Anaerolineales bacterium | reverse complement strand
TGTGCTGGCCGTACCTGTGACTTCAACTGCACAAAATCGAAAGCAAACGCCACAGATAGGACATTTTTTTGCACGCTAAACAAGTACTTCTATTATTCATGACATTAACCTCAAATTGATTTCACTGGGCTTTGCCCTAACTGAAAGAGGCGATGCGCGATCAGGATGTACCAGGCCATGTTCGCCAGTCCACCGCCCAGGGCAGGTATCAGTGCAATGCTGTGCAATGACGACACAAAAGAAGACAGGATTTCGAAGATAAGTAGAAATCCAAATCCTAGTAATCCGGCATAGGCAGCCACCTTGCTGAAAACCTGACCTCGCAGCATTACGACGGATATGGCGATGCCTCCAATTTCCGAGAGGAAGAAAGCCAAAAAGGTTCCAGGCGTATGGCTTTGACCGACTGAAAGCATTGCTCGTCCCGCCGCTGCCAACATTGTTCTCTCCGCCTCTGTGGCGGCAACTGCATATTGATTACTCAGGTCGAGCATCGGGAAGGCCCTATTCGTCGCGTAAAAGACCGCTAATCCGAAAAAGGAGATGATGATCGCCAACGCGGCAAAGGTAGGATCCGCGCGCCGGTGGGCAATGTAAAGGGCGAAAGACACTGGTATTCCCAGGGTGGTCATGACAATATTCAGGAGTCCCAGGTTACGCAGGCCCAGGAACCAGTTATCCTGCAATAGTCGGAACCAATCGACCACAGTCTCGGATGTTGTGTAACCTCCTGGCAGGAACGTGATCAGGATCTCGAACAGCGCCGTGAACAAGACCAGTAATGCCGCCACACCACTAACTTTATAGAGTAATTTTCCATCGAAGCTTTCGGATTGCGAATTCATTTTGATTTCCGATTTCATTTTGTTCTCCAAGTCTGGAATATGGTCCTGTACTTGGTGATGCTATTGAGATGCCTTACCTAGCTGAAAGAGTCTGCGAGCGGTCAGGACATACCATACAATGCTGGCAAGTCCTCCGATCATGGCGACGATCATCGCTACCTCAAACATCACCGGTATAAAGGTCGCCCAGACGGTAAATATGAACAGGAACGAACCTCCAACAATTCCGGCATATGAGGTGGTTTTGCTGAAGATCCCACCACGCAGCATCACAACGGATATCGTCAAAGTTGCCAGTTCTGCGAACAGGAATCCTGTAAACGAACCAGGTTGGAAGTCTTCCCCGCGAGCTAAGACTGCCTCGCCTGCGGCAGCCATCAGATTTCTCTGAGCTTCCGTCGTAGCGGCTGCATATTTCGTACTCAACGCCCACATGGGAAAAGCGGCATTATTTGAGAGGTAGATCGCCGTGCCGACCAGGGAGATGACCACTGCCAGAGCCGCGTATGCAGGGTTGACGTGCCGGTGAACCGAATACAGGGCCAGGAAGGTGGGGATCAGCAAGAAGAGCGTAAGGATATTGGGCAGCAGTCCAAGGTTGCGGAGGCCCATGAACCAGTTGTCCTGAAACAGGTTAAACCAATCGACGGCGGTCATCGTCCCTGGCGGCTCAGCGCCAGCGGGCAGGAAGGTGAGGGAAATATCGGTCACCGCCACCAGGATGGCAAGGAGAGCTGTCACCCCAGCCAGCCGATAGAAGTTCAGCCAGCCAGCATTTGAGGTTTCGGCTTTCGATTGATGCGTAAGGATCGTTGTTGTTGTCATTTGAACTCCTTTTTTCTTGCCCAACTATATGATCACAATCCCAAACCGACACTGTACCAAGGTGGTGTTTTTCCCCATCCAGAGAAAAAAAGATAGGTGTACTTTAGTACACCTATCCATTCGGTATGGGCGTGGGCTGGAGAAACTATCCGTCTGAAGAGAGCAAACCCAGTCTTCGTGCCCGAACGAGCGCCTGCGTGCGGCTGCTCACGTTCAATTTTCTGAATATGTTACCTGTGTGCTTCTTCACAGCGCTCAATGTGATCACCAGTTTCTCTGCGATCTTCTGATTGGAGTCACCGGCGGCGATATGCTGTAAAACTTCCAATTCCCGGGCGGTCAACGGCTCGATCAAGATAAGAGACTCATCCACAACAGCGGGATCGCCAGCAGCGTACGCAGGTAGAGCAGTGGGCTTATCATTTATTCGAGGAAATGCTGCAAGAATGTCCTGAACATAATCCGGTGCTACAGCCCCAAGCGAATGTCCCTCGAGCAGGGTTTTCAGGGCTTCCGCGACCGGTATTCCCTCCTCGAGGAAAACACTAATGAACCGCTCCGGCTCTGCAAATTCCAAGGCTTGCAGAACATCCGCGAGTCCAGTTTGTCTGTTGCCGAGGACCGTCTGCATCTGACTCCGTAAAAGAAGCGTCTGGAGCACGATTGGGAGATGCTGGCAGCGGAGAGAGGCAGCGATCAGATGGCCGGCAAGTTCAATTCCGTGGCTCAAGTCCGATTGCTCACTTCCGATTCTGACTTTATACAGAAGGACGCGCAAGGCACTGTTATACAACAGACCGAGTGGATGCGGCATGCCACGATCTGGCGCGAGGGTAGGATATGAAAACCCGGCATCGAAATGAAAGCCAAACTCTTTGAGAGCCATCTGCGCTGCATCAAAATTACCCAGAGCAAGTAAAATGCTGACCTGTTGCGAGATAACCTCCTCCCGCACAAAAGCAGGCGCAGCCGTCCGCATCCGGTCAAGTGCCTTCCCAATCTCCTGAATGGATGCTTGCAGGTTCCCATCCATCTGGAACAAGCGGGAGAGAAAAACACTGTGATAGATCTCCGCATCGCTAAAACCACCGAGAGCGCTCAACTCCACGGAGCGCGAAAAATGTCGGCGCGCCTCTTCAAACTGATGCCAGTGATAATGGACCTGTGCTAGTTCCCCGTACAATGTCGCGCTGAAGGGAGAGAACAATCCGGCACGCTCGATCCGCTCAAGCACCTGTGACGTAGTCTCGTAGACAGTATGCAATCTGCCCTGCTGCAGGGCCATGCGCCCCAGCAGGGAAAGGCCCAAGACCTCGGAAGTAAGATCGCCCGCGGCGCGCGCATTCTCAATGATCGCGTCGATCGCTTCAGCCGCCCGTTCATAATCCAGCAATTGCTGGTACATGTTGGCGAGCCCCATGTAGGTGACCGTACGCAACTGAGCGTCCTCTTTGGGCAGGATCTTTAGCGCCCTCTCTGCGAAGTCTGTACTCTCTATCACCTTCCCTTGCATGCTCAGCAACATAGATTGGAAAGCAAGCCATTCCCCTTCCAGCGAGGCATCGCTCGTGTCTCGGTCTGGAATGGAAAACAGTATCTGCAGCCTTTCGAGATAGGGGGCAGCCTGAGTAAAATTGCGCCGCATCAAATGCATCCAGGCAAATGCCATATTTGCCCGCGGGCTCCCGTCCAGGTATTTCGGGGGAACAATCTGCGCCCAACCTTCTACCGTTCTAAAATATGCGTTCAAGAGCATGGGCATAGCAGCTCTCTCTATGAGCTGCGCAGCATGTACGTAATCAGAGGACTCGCGCGCATGCTCAATGGCTTCAGGGATCATTCCTGCCTGCTGATACCAGTCCGCGGCACGCCTGTGTAGTACCGCTATGGCATCTGCAGATAGAGTTTGTCGTAGACGCGCCTTGAGCAGATCACCAAACAACTGATGATAGCGATACCATTGGCCTTCATCGTCGAGGGGAATAACGAAAAGATTTGCCTGATACAACTCCCTCAGTCTGCCCTGACTTTCCGGATGTCCGGTCACCGCCTCACATAAGCTGGCGTTGAGACGCCCGAGGATGGAAGTTTGCATCAAGAAGGTTTGTATTTCCTCCGGTTGGCGTCCCAGCACTTCCTCGAGTAGATATTCTGCCACATAGATATGGCTGCCTGTAAACGCTGCGATGAACGCCGCGGGATCGCCGCGTCCTTTCATGGAGAGCGCGGCAAGTTGCAGACTGGCAATCCAACCTTCGGTGCGTTCTTCCAGGGCAGCGACATCCCCGGCGCCAAGGTTCAATCCCATCACCTGGTTGAGAAAGGCAGCCGCCTCGGCGGTCGTGAATCGCAGGTCGGCTGAGCGGATTTCGATCAACTGATCACGGGCGCGGAAGCGAGCCAGCGGCCAGGGCGGGTCCACGCGTGTAGAGATCACGAGATGTAAGTTGTCGGGGATATGATCAAGCAGATAAGCGAGGGCAGAGCGAATCGTCTGGTTTTGGATGGTATGGTAGTCATCCAGGACAATTACCAGATCGGTACCTGACCTGACCAAGTCGTTGATCAGGACCGTCGGAATGGTCTCATCGGGTAACGGTTGAGGCGTCTGCAGCAGCGCCAGCCCGGATTCGCCAACCTCGGGTTGGACAGATCGACAGGCAGTCAGCAGATACGTCCAAAACCGGTTGGGGTCATTGTCCATCCCATCCAGGGAAACCCATGCGACCGGACCCAGGTCGATTGCAGATTCACTCAGCAGTGTGGTTTTCCCAAAGCCGGCCGGACCAGACAGCAGGACAAAACTACCCGGACGTTTGACACCCGCACGCAATTTCTCTGTCAAGCGTGGTCGTGGAACAGCGTTCGTCCGAGAGTGCGGGATGTGAAGTTTGGTTGAAAGAAGAGCCAGGGACATAGTTTAGAGAATTGCCATGATGCGCCCCGAACCATTAAAGAGAAATTCTGGTTCGTTCAGTTATGGTTATTATACCTTTTGTATCTGGTAACACACTCCGAAGATGCCATTGTGAGTTCAACAAGGTTGGACTGGCAGGAGGCATCGAGACCGTGTAGCACAATGAAGATTGGAGGTCTGACGTTAATGTAGGCGGACTCACGATACCTGTTTGCTATGTGTTTTCACACCCTCCTTTGCCTACAGCTTGACTTGAGGGTATTCTGGGTTGCCAGAACTGAACCTAGCCGGCATCATCTAATGCGCGGAATATTTCACTGGCGCGGAAGACACGATTACGGGCATATCCGGTAACCTCTCGCAAAACGCCTGCACTCACAAGTTTTTCGATATAGCGGGTGGCAGCCATAAACGGAATATCCAAGTCCTTTTCGACTTGCCGAACGGTCAGAATAGGTCGTGAGAAAACGTAATCAATAACTGCCGCCATGCGTGCAGAATTGCGGTCGGCTTGCACAAGTGACTCATATTTCGTGCGTATGCCTTGAAGACGTGTCATACGATGTACACTGTCCTGGGCCTGCGCACTGATACCATGCAGGAAAAAACGGAGCCATTCGTCCCATTTGCCGCGTTGTGAGACGGCTAGCACATGAGCATAATATTCCTGACGATATTGCTCAAAGTAGGCGCTGAGATTCAACAACGGTTGCGACAGGATATTCCACTCATGGAGCAGCAGCATAATGATCAAGCGACCGATACGGCCATTGCCATCCAGAAAGGGATGAATAGCTTCAAACTGATAGTGGATCATACCGGCTCGTGCCAGTGCTGGTATATCTGTATCGGCGTGGATGAATTTTTCCAGATCGCTTAATGCACGTTCCATTTCATCGATGGGCGGCGGCACATAAGTTGCAGTCTCCAGTGTACTGCCCGCCGGGCCGATCCAGTTTTGTGTCGTTCGGAACTTGCCTGGCGTGAGATTGCCACCGCGTACACCCTCCATCAGTTTACTGTGGATTTCCCGTATTAAACGCAGACTCACTGGAAGGGCAGTAAGCCGGTCTAGTCCATAATCCAGCGCTCGTACATAGTTATGTACCTCACGTACATCGTCATTCGGTTCGATGAAAGAAAGTTGGGCTGATTCATAATTGTATAAATCAGCTAGTGAAGCGCGCGTTCCCTCAATGCGTGACGATAGGACTGCCTCGCGTCGTATGAAGGGCTGGGTAAGTAGACGTGGGAATGGAAAATTACCCGCCAAGGTCGTAAGTGCGCTCAAATGCCGGTCGGCTTCTGATAACGCAGAAACCAAATGTAACGACCAATCTATGGTAGGGGGGAGTGGAGCAGGAACAAAGGCCCAGTATCCTGCCTTTGTTCGGATGACCTGACCAACTTCTGAATTACGAAATTCATTTGGTTTCATAGCGATTCTCGTAGTTTTCTTTGGTGTGAATATATTGTATCATATTATCGATTGATTTTGAAACTGTGAATATGGATTTTGACCCTAAAAAGGCTGAACGGATCATGCTTTGCCACCTATCCACTTAATACACTTAGCGGCACAGTAGCTTCACCAGGTTTCGCTGGCCCTGTCTGTTTGGTTTGAGAAATATAGTCGGTCGCTGCCTGAGATGCTCTTTTTGATGGGTGTCGATCAAGGAATGAGTTATTTTGCTTTTGAATATGTGAAGAGGGTCTCCTTTCGATCAGTTGAACAGAGAGAATAGATACAACGGAAGAAGTCCGGCGAATGGCCAGGCTTCTAAACAGAGGGGATGGATTGTGGGAAGGAAGAACAATGGGGATTATAGGGATGATGAGGGGAATTGTTAAAGCACGCAGGCGGCAAAAACAGTTCAAATTATCCTTTGTGACGTGTTTCCACGCCCCCTTTACCTATGGGTGAGTGACTCTGAGGTGCTCAAGTTCTATAGTTATTTCAGAGCGATTTCAAATCATTCGCAAACTCAGAAACAATATTCGCCAAAGATAATCAAGAGGAGACAATATGAGGAAGACTCGTTCCCCACGACGCCCAGCCCTGCGGCGTACATTATATTTTTCCCAGGAGGATCTGACCTTCACCACCGCTGACAGTTATGACTTGATCCACATACGGGACGGCACGCAAACGGCGCGTCTCGGCTGGCCCAGCCTGCCAATGGTCGTTAGGCGCTTTGTCCTGCCAGCGGAAGCGACGAACGTGTCGGTCAAAGTCACAAAACCGACCTGGAAAGCGCTACGCGGGCGGTTCAGGCTGGCACCGGTCCAGCCGGATCGACCAGCCAAACAACCGCGGCCCGATGACAACCGCCAGGAGCCGCCGGGCGGACGCCCCGGTCGCCTGCCCCTACCGCCCATCCCCCTTGCCGACCCGGCGTACCGCAACAATGAGGTCCGGATTGAGATGCTGCCGGAGGTACGGAAGATGCCTCTGGTGGAATACCCGGTCGTCGAACTGGCATCGGTGAGCCGCCTGGGAGGCCGCGCAGTGGTCGCCCTGCGGCTGCACCCGCTGCGGTACAGTCCCCCCCGCGGGCGCGTAGAAATGCTCACCAGCCTCACGCTGCGTATCGACTATGACCTGCGCCGCCGGCCTGCGAAACAACCCAAACGCAGTCCGGCCGCCGCAGCCGAGGACTTGAAACGCCTGATCGCGCTGGTGGAAAATCCTGAAGATATCCGCATGCCCCTCGGCGGGCCAGAGACCTTCGAAGACATCCCGCCAATCTGCCCGGACGACCCGCGGCTCAAGCTCAAACGCAAGGGACCGTACGAGCTTTGGCCGGTGGTCGAGGACGGGCGGGTCTTTCTGCCGCCTGACATCGTCATCTACCCCCTGTTCCAGGACTGGCCCTATCTAATCATCACCGACGATTACGAGTGGGCCGAAAACGGCGTGAAAGGCGCCCATGTGGGCAATTTGATCGCCGAGTTCGAGCGCCTGGCGCGCTGGAAGACGATGAAGGGCGTCCGCGCCCGAGTAGTCTCGATCAGCCAGATCATGGCCAACACCTTTGGGACGCACTGGCAGCCCGGGGTCACCCGCGATGTGCAGGAGGCCATCCGTAACTTCCTCAAGTACGCTTACCAATTCTGGAACACGCGTTGGTGCCTGCTCGGCGGCGACGTCAATATCCTCCCGCCCCGGCACATCCTGGGCAACAGCGGCTGGTATCACATTGCCAAAAAGGATGCCGCGGATCCCACCGCCGGTGAGATGTATTATGACGCCTCCGGGCCGCTGATCCGCTACCGCGCCTCGTACGACTTCACCACCGACGATCTGTTCTTCGCCGTTCAGACGGGTGAGGTGATCCGCTATCGTCATGACGCCACGACCGCCCAGCCGGGCTGGTACTGGACCCAGGCAAATTACACCACCAAATCGACGACCGTCACGCGCTACATCGTCCTGCGCGGTCCGGCCGCGCTGCTGACCAAGACTTTCACCGTGCCGCAATACATCAACATGATCCCCTCGGATTTCTACTACGGCTCGGTGGACAGCCCGCTCTATTCCCTGCCCGGCAAGCATGACTGGGATAACGACAACAACGGGATTTACGGCTGGTACGATAGCGGCAACCCCGACGGCGTAGACTTCGCCGCTGACATCTCGGTCGGCCGCGCTCCGGTCAACGATACAGCCTCCACCACCACCTTCGTCGACAAGGTCCTGGCTTACGAGCTTTACCACGACGTGCGCGCCGACCAGCCGTTGTGCGCGGACTTTGCCCGCAAATTGATGGCGGTCGGGGGAGTCTGGGGCTCCAACTGGTGGGACGGCAGCTTTGAACGCATGCGCTGGGGATCGCTGGACGGCGCCTGCCAGGACAAGGAGAATGTCATCGCCCAGTTCCGCACAATGGGCGTCGGCGCGGACCAGATTCAGCGCGTCTTCGAGGATATTTTCTTCGTCCCGCGCATCGAATCCAATCTGATCGTGCTCGACCAGGCTCATGTCGACCAGATGCGTGCCAAAGTCAATGATGGGCCGCACTTCATGAGCGTCAGCGGCCACGGCTGGTGGGACGGCTGCTCGGGATTCAGCTCCACCAACCCTTCCTGGGTCAACGTGGGGAATATGACCAACTGGCCGAACCTGGCGATTTACTTCGTTGATTCATGCCTGACCAACGAATTCGACCTGACCCACTGGACCGCTTACAATCGCACGGGTGGCACGCAGGCCGGCAACCCGGCCTCGGTCTGCCTGGGCAAGCACGTGGTCCGGCATGCGAACGGGGGCGCCATCGGCTACGTGGGTTATTCGCGGCTGGGCGGCGTCGGCAGATCGCATGAAATGCAGTTCTGGGAGACGCTCTCCCTCTACGACCAGGATCACCCGGGCAAGATGCTCGACCGCGCCCGCGAGATCTGCAAAGACTCCTGGCCCTGGCAGGCTTATCTCATGACCCTGATGGGCGATCCTGAGCTGCGCGTCTGGACGGAGTCGCCAAAAGCGCTGACGGTCTCGCACACTTCGTTCATCTACGGCCAGGACAAGCTGACGGTCTCTGTTTATCACAAAGAGTCGCCGCTCACCAGCGTCAAGGTCACCGTCTGCCAGATGCCGACAGGCAATCCGGCCCAGAAAAAGTACTTCGACCTGGTCGAGGCTGCCGTGGGACATTACACATTCGACACGCGCGCGGCTGTGGACGGCGATGTATTCATCACGGTGACAGGCAAGAACTACATTCCCTACGTCGGCCAGGCCACCAAGGTCAGTAACCCGGTCAGCCCGTGGAAGTACCGCACCGGCGGATTCATCTATGATCTCGCCAGCGGTACAGGCACCACACTGTTTGCGGCCTCTGGCGACAACATACTCTATGCACTTTCGCCCACAAGCGGCCATTTGTGGAGCCGGATCCTGGGCGGACCTGTCCAGGATCTCGCGAGCGCAAGCGACGGTTCAGTGCTGGTCGGGCTACGCAAGATCGTCACCGGCAATCTCTGGCTTTATAACGCCACCGGGACATTGCTGCATTCTTGGACCCTCCCAAAGGAGGTTTTCTGCATCGCCCGCGACCCCACCCACACAGCTGCCTATGCCGGGCTCGCGGACCAGGGCGTGCACGCCTTTGACACCGGCAGCGGCGCGGTGCGCTGGACTCGCACTGACATTGGCAGCTGCCTGCATCTTGGAACCGACAGCAGCGGAAATGTGTATGCCAGCGTGACCTCCCCCTCGCCGGCAGTGCTCAAGCTCTCGCGCACAACAGGCGCGACGCTGTGGTCGTATCCGATCGGTGCCAACTGGACGTTCGAATCGCGCGCCTTCCTGGTTGAGGGCTCTGGGGTGTGTTATGTTGGCACTCGCAACCGCGAGTTGCACAAAGTGACTGCTGGCGGTGCGCAGGCCTGGAAGCTGACCTCCGGTTCCGGACCAAATCAGCTGAGCGCCTCGGTTCACTCGCTGATCAAATCGGGCACGCGCCTGTATGCCGGTGCCGGGGATGGCAGCGTCCTGGCAATCGCCTCGGACGGGACGGTCGAGTGGCGGCACGACATCGGCGACCGGACCGATTGCATGGCGCTCGGCTCAGGCGCACTCTACCTGGGTTCGTGGCATGGCATCAGCGCGCTCGACACTAGCGGCAATCCGCTGTGGTTCCGCGAGGTGACCGGCGGAGTGCTTTCCATGCTGCGCAAAGGCACACGCCTGTACGGTGGCAGCCGCGACGGCTGGGTTTACCAGATCGATGTTCCACCGACCCTGTTCAAATATGGCGATCTGGTGACGAAAGGTGACGTCCTGACATACGCGGGCGTGCTTCTCTCCGCTGGAGGCACGCGCAATCTGCCCTACCGGGCGTTGGATAAGATTCTGCGCGTCAAACCCATCCCTGAACCCGGTCCTGATCCGGAGCCAATTCGTCCCTGACCTGGACTGAATTAAGCTCAAGCCAACCAGTTTAGAGCTATGGGATGAGCATGGGGAGGATAGGAACTTCGGCGGTGGGGATTCGGGCAAAACAGGTCCCGACCCCACCGCCGCTTACGTTTGCTGTTGGGCAGTGACCAGAAGGCGGCCGTCAACCACGCCTCGAAACCCAATCTTGACATCAATAGTCCCAAGATTTCTCCAACGTCCTCTGAACATGAAGGGTTATAACCGATACACCTAGCGACACAGTAACTATACCTCCCGATACGCTTTCGTATCATACACGGCATGAGCGAGACGTATCAATCCAAACGCGAACGATGGCAACGGCTGCTGGAAGCATTACCTCCAGGCTTGCGTGAACATATATCTCTCCGGAATGTGGAAGCGGTTGCTGCTCTTCCCTCACATGCGCAGGAACGTCTGGTAGAAGCTATTCAGGCCGGATTGAAGCGTCTGCCCCGCGCGGTGGAGCAGCTGAAACTCGATCCCAATACGTCTATCGCGGATCTGCTGCATCCGCCTACTCCAGCCGATGCTGAACAACCATCAGAGCTCTCACAACAAATCCACAATGAATTGGCTAACGTTGTCCAAATGTCCTTTCCGGATATGCCTCGCATTTCCGCGGAGGCGCTGGCTAACGCAGATGTGATGGATGTTGCTCGCCAGATCATTCAGGTCCATCACAACCTGTTTGAGTCAAATCATCTTCGAACAGACTTTGTCATGGTCGTGGTATATGCACTAGTCCGACAAGCCCTGGAACGTCTCGAAGAAATCATAGCTGATACGCCTGCCTGTTGGCAGGCAATCCACCAGAGCGCCCTGCCCTGGTATCTCAATGATTGGAGAAAACAAGATGCTTAAACGAATTGCCTCGACGGGTGTAAACCTGGTCGTTCTGGGTGTGTCCGTCGCCATTTTTCTTGTGGCGTTCATTGCTCTCAATGCCCTGGGCGCGGCTCAAAAACCGCCCACGGTCGCTGTGCTATCCGCGACCCGTGATCTGAATATCGGAGACGTCATCGCTGCAAGTGATGTGGCGGTCAAGACGGTCTTTCAGGACGACAATGCCAGCCTGTATATTCCCGGCGAAGAAGTGACAGGCGTTGTCGGCGGGGTGGTTGCTCAACCGATTTTCAGCGGACAGCCGATCTTCCGTTCTGCGATTGTTGCCCGGGCGGCAGAAGGAACGCGTTTATCTGCAGTATTGGCACAATACCCGGGACACAGTCTATTTCCTTTGCCATTGGATGCAATGAACCTGGTTGCTCCGGACGCGAATGCCTTTCTGCCAGGCGATCTGGTCGGCGTGACTATAGTGATTGCAAGCCGGCCGCAGCAGCTGACGACACCGACGACTATGCCTGACTTGCTCATCGATCCGGCTTATGCTGTCGAAGCCACGCCTACAACGATGCCTCAGGAGGTTGCCAGGTCAGATGCCCTGAGTCGCGCTATGCCACCTCTCGCCAAGGATCTTTTCCCGATGGGTGTCCGAGTCGTGTCTGTGCAAGGTCTTCCACCGGAGACGGACTCGGCAGACGCCGGTGATTCCGATTCATCGTTCACTACATTTGATCAACCGCAGATGTTAATCCTGCTGGTTCCCAATGAGAGCCGGGAAGTCCTATCATTGGCACTCCAGCAGGGAGATCGACTGGTTGTTTCCCTGATGGCGCGCGGGGATGAAGCACCGACTGCTGGCTTTACCTACTGGGATTTCGAAGATCTGTTCAAATCGGATCGTGAAGAAGTCCTGGGAGGAGGGCAATAATGCAGGTTCTCTTGCTCGGCGCGGGAACCGTTACGTCCCGCCTGAATATGCAACTGGCAGAACAAGGACATGCAGTTGTTGCGCAAATCGCGGCGTTCACTCCGCAGCACATTGACCTGTTCGATTTTCGCGCTCTGATTGTCGTCTCGCCTGAATCATCGGTCTCCCCGGAAAGCCTGGTAAAGGCTGCCGAGCGCGGCAAGCTGATCTTCGTCATTGCAGGTGTTGGTGATGGAATGTCTTCCTGGGCGAACGGTGTGGGTGTTCCTGCCTTTGCATATCCGCCTTCCGATGTGGACATCAACCGGATGTACGAGGAGCTACGCCGCGCCGATGCTGGGAACCTGGCAGCGGACGACCAGTATCGCCGCGCGGTCCTCGGCAGTGATATGTCGGCTCGCATCCAGTCCGGGATGGCAGTTCGCAAGATCGCCATCACTTCTCCTAAAGGTGGAACAGGGAAGACGACCGTGGCCGTGAACCTTGCCGTGGCACTTGCTCTATCCGGAATCACCACCTATCTCGTGGATTCAGACGGCAACGCGGGTGCGCTCCAATATCACATGCGGTTGGAACGCGTCAACACAACCATGATCGGTTTGCTTCGCCGGGAGATTGCGAAGGCTGGCAAGGGCGTCATGAGCGATGTCGCCTCGGGAGCAACCTACTTGAACGCTTTCACGCCGCTCGAAAACCTCCCGACTCTGCGTGTCCTGCCCGGTTTGATCACGGATGACCTGGGAGATGAAGTCCTGCAACAGGAGCAGAAAGTCTCAGAGGTCATTCAGGGACTGTATGAAGCCGGTGTTGCCGCAGGCGGGGTGGTCATCATGGATGTGGGGATCAACCCTGCGCACGTGGCAGAGGCGCTGCAGTACAGGCCAAAGTTAATGTTGGGGTAGATAGACAAGCAGTTTATTCATTCGCCAGGCGCTGAGCCGTGAAATGGTCGGTCACCAGGATATTGATCCAGTGGCCACGCAATGCCCCTAAAATGGCAGTATATTTCCGGGAACCACCTGCGACGCCAATCGCCCGTCCTACTTTGCATAACTGTTCCAAACTCATTGAGATAACGCGCTTTTCCAATCCGGTTTCCACCAGCTTCCCGTGTTGGTCAAAAAAGCGCAGCAATATATCGCCTACTGCTTTCTCTTGCCGAAGTAAATTCAACTCTACAGGAGAAAAAATATTGCCGCTTTCCGCCAACAGGGGAGAGGGATCGATTGCTCCAATCCCGACCAGTGCCGTTGTGACGTGATCGAATAGCTTGATTGCCTGTTTTGCTACTTCATCTGCCATCAGGATATCCCGTGCGGCTTCAGTCGCAAGAATTCCGGATACTGGCAGGTAAACAGCCTCTCCGTTTACCAATTGTGCCATGCGTGATGTCAGCCGGGTAGCATGTGCTTCAACAGATGGGCTCCCGACTCCGCCCAGGATTTGGACGACTTTTACACCGGGTTTTCGCGGCGTGGCATGGAGAGTATCTACCATGGCAAGCAGAGTAGCACTCCAGGATGAGATCCCGATGATTTCGTTCGGACGAATCGCCGATTCCAAATAATAGGCTGTAGCCGCGCCGAGATCGCGCTGGATCAGCCTTTCATTGTCATCCAGGCTGTCCACAACGATTGCATCACGTAACCCGAATTTCTTAACAAGGGTCTCTTCCAATTCGGTGTACACCCCACCGGGAAGGTTCACTGAGATTCGGATAATCCCCTCCTCTTTGGAACGGCCAAGCAGCCGTGAAATCGTTGCCTGGGAAAGCCCCAGCTGTTTTGCAATTTCTGCCTGGCTCTTCTCCCACTCATAATACATCCGCGCTACACGTGCAATCAGCCGTAGTTCATCAATTCGGGGCATAATTCCATCCTTGAATAAATGTTTCTCATTGCATAATTATTCAATTTAACTTGAAATATTCATTGCTGCTGTGTATTATAGCACAAAGTGAATTTTATTACATATAGGAATAATTATTCATGACGCTCACGAAAATATCTCATCCGATTTCGCTTGAAAAAATCAGGCTGCTGGTGTCCAAGTCGATTCAGTACCGTAGAGCCATCCTGAAACTGATTTACACGGCAAAAGCTGGCCATACTGGTGGCAGTTTGTCTTGTGTGGACATTCTCAATGTTCTTTACAACCATGTTATGGATATTACCCCCCAAAACTTTAATCAAGTGAATCGAGATCGCTACGTTCACAGTAAGGGTCATTCTGTCGAAGCATTATATGCTGTGTTAGCCGACAAAGGTTTTTTCTCCACCGAGCTGCTGGACAACGTGGAAAAGTACTGTTCCGATTTCATCGGTCATCCCACGAGGAGCGTTTTGGGAATTGAGCAAAACACAGGCGCGCTTGGACATGGACTTTCTGTAGCTGTAGGGATGGCATTGGCTGCCAAAAAGGATGGGCGTTCCGACAGAATCTTTACGATCATGGGTGATGGGGAATTGACAGAAGGTTCCATTTGGGAGGCTTCCGCCAGCGCCGCGCATTATCGGCTCGACAATCTAATTGCGATTATCGATCATAACACTCTGCAAATTACCGGACGTACCGAACATGTCATGAATATGGAACCTCTCGAAGCAAAATTTACCGCCTTTGGCTTTGCTGTCCGCCATGTGGATGGTAACAATGTGGAAGAATTAGTTAATTTATTGGAAAACGTGCCTTTCGAGCCAGGAAAACCAAATTTAGTGTTGGCACACACAATCAAAGGCAAGGGGATTAGCTACATGGAGGACCAGATCCAATGGCATCATCGTGTTCCTACTGATAGTGAGTATGCCGCTGCAATGCTCGAACTGGATGCAGCAGAAAAACACCTGGAGAAAACAGATGGGCGGTTTTAACTTACAAATCGGCAAGACCAACCTTGACACTTTTGCCCAAACGTTGATGGAACTGGCGGCAATTGACCGCGATATTCTCGTCCTTACGAGTGATTCGCGGGGTTCCGGTCGTGTGACTCCATTTGCGGAAAAATTTCCCGAACAAATTGTGGAAATGGGAATTGCTGAACAAAATCTGGTGGGAGTGGCTGCCGGGCTGGCATCAGCCGGGAAAAAGGTTTTTGTTGTTTCTCCGGCCTGTTTCCTGACGGCGCGCGCCTTGGAGCAAATCAAAAATGATGTTGCTTACTCCGATCATCCGGTAAAACTGATTGGGATCAGTGCCGGCGTGAGTTATGGCTCATTGGGCACGACTCATCATTCCCTGCACGATTTTGCGGCATTGCAAGCGATCAACAATATCGACATCCTCGCTCCTGCTGACAACTTTGAAACGATTCGGGCTATTCGGGCTGCAGTGAATTATCCGCGGCCGATTTATATTCGTTTTGGCAAGAAAGCCATGCCAAACTTGCATACTCCGGACACCCATTTCGAGATTGGCAAGGCTATTCAACTAACTCCAGAGCGTGAAAAATATGATGTTGCGCTGATTGCAACTGGTGAAACGGTTGCCCCAGCCTTTATGGTGAGCCAGATCCTGACAGAGCAGGGTGTGAGTAGTTGTGTTTTGAGTTTACATACCCTGCGTCCCTTCGACGAGAACGCGGTGGAACGGGCCGCGGCTCGTTCCGAGGTTGTCATTACGGTTGAGGAGCACAGCGTCAACGGTGGACTGGGCAGTCGGGTGGCATCCTTCCTGATGCAGGCCGGAGTTTTCCGCCCGCTGCGCATTGTCGGCATTCCCGATGAGCATACGATTACTGGTAGCCAGGGTGAAATTTTCAATCATTACGGTATTTCAGCGCAGGCTCTTGCGCAAACTGCCTTGCATCTCTTGGAAAAGGAAGCAGCATGAATCAACATTACGGCATGTTTCTCGCCGTGGATCAGAGCACCTCGGCCACGAAAGCCATGCTCTTCACTCCGGATGGCCGCCTGCTTGACCAGGAATCGCTCTCACACCGCCAGATTTACCCGCGCGCCGGTTGGGTGGAGCACGATGCCAACGAGATTTTCAGGAACACACTGAAAGTGGCCTCTACCTTGTTACAGCGCCATCCTGACGAGTGGAATAGCCTGTTGGCACTCAACATCACTAACCAGCGCGAGACCTTTGTTGTTTTTGATCGAGAAACCGGCCAGCCGTTATATAACGCCATTGTCTGGCAGTGTCGCCGAGGTGATGATTTTTGCAAACGATTGGTGGCAGCTGGCAGCGAGAAAATCGTTCATGAACTGACTGGACTAAAAATCGACACATACTTCCCGGCCAGTAAATTACGCTGGCTGCTGGATACCCACTCTGACCTGCGCGCCCGCCTGAAGGATGGTTCGGCGTTATTCGGCACGATCGATACTTATCTCATCTATCGTTTGACAGGCCGTGAGGTTTATGCCACCGATCATACCAATGCCTCCCGCACTTTATTTTACGATATTGAAAAACTGGATTGGAGCCAGGATCTCTGCCGAGTGTTTGGACTAGAATTCGGCGATTTGCCAGCCGTATACGAAAGCACTGCCTGGTATGGCGACACGGACTTGGATGGACTTCTTCCTCGCAGGATTCCCATATGCGGAGTGATGGGTGATTCGCAAGCTGCTTTGTTTGCCCAACGCTGCTTTGCGCCGGGCGGCGCCAAAGTTACTTTTGGCACTGGCTCATCCGTCCTGCTGAACATTGGCAGGCAAAAACGCTTATCGGCGCACGGCACGTTGACGGCGCTGGGCTGGGTTTTACAGGGTAAGCCAACGTATGCCTTCGAAGGAATTATCAATTTCACGGGGGCAACTATTTCATGGCTGCGCGATCAATTGCAATTGATCGCAGATCCTTCTGAAACAGAAACGCTGGCACGTTCAGTTTCCAATAGTGACGGCGTTTATTTTATTCCAGCCTTTGTAGGGCTCAGTGCTCCTTACTGGCGCGCTGACGCACGCGCTGCTATTCTAGGCATGACTCCATCCACCACCCGTGCTCATGTTGTGCGAGCAGCATTGGAGTCCATCGGTTACATCGTCACCGATGTGCTCAAGGCAATGGGGGAGGATGCCGGGCTGAAACTTGGCATGGTCCATGCCGATGGAGGAGCGGTCCGTAATGCTTTCCTGATGCAATTCGTAGCCGATTTGAATCAGCTGAAGGTTCGTGCTGCCCAAACGCCTGAGTTATCGGCGCTGGGCGCGGTCTTTAGCGGCGCTCTCGGGTTGAAAATCTACACCTCAGTGGAAGACCTGCAAAAACTTCCTTTTGGCTTCGTCGAATACACTCCTGCCATGGACTCTGATTGCGCAAACAAACTGTTTGCAGGATGGCAGTTAGCGGTACAGCAGGTTTTGTATCAACCTAAACAAGGATGAAAGCATGAAACAATATACATTCACGATCATCGTTGCGCTGGTAGTTCTCATGGTCCTGGGGCTGGCAGGGCGTTACGGTTTCACAGTGGTCAAAATCGAGGATGTCGAAAAAACCACCCAGAGTGAAGCATTCGATCCCGTTGCATACGTGGATGGGATCTGGGACGCCAGGATCATGCCAGCCTTCAATGAAAATGCAGTGGAGCTTTCAACGATTCTGTCTGAAATCGAGGTGGATGCGGATGGAATGGTATCCAAAGATGATTTGATCCCTGTCACTGAAAAACATGGTCTCATCACGGTCGGTGAGGCGCATATGTACATGCTGAAGGGAAGCGGCAAGATCACCAGTGTCAACACAGAAACGAGCCTGGGAACGATCGAAGTAGCGTTGGATGGTTATAGCGGCCCGATCAAGGTTATCATCTATTTGGGAACTCGCATTCCCAATGACGATACTTCGATACGCGATGCGGTGGGCTTTATTACTATCAACGACTTCACCGATCAAATGCAATATGGCAAAGTGGGACAGGAAATTAACAACCGTGTGTTGTCCCAGGTGCTCGGCAGCCTGGATAAAAGCAGCTTGATTGGAAAAACCATTACCTTCAAGGGTGCCTTCAATATTCGTACTTTCAATCTAATTCAAATTCAGGTCCAAGAAATTCGAATTGTACCGGTTGAAATAACCCTGGAAGGATGACCGATGCCTGAAATGACACCCGTTCTCGATCCCGGGCCTGATGCCGCTTTGCATGAAAGGGATGAGATCATCCTGAGCGCCCAGAACATTACCAAGGTTTTCCCCGGTACGGTGGCGCTCGAGGATGTCACGTTCAATGTCTATAAGGGCAAGGTCAATGTCCTCATTGGCGAAAACGGCGCAGGGAAATCCACGTTGATGAAAATCCTGGCTGGAGTGGAGCGTCCGACCCACGGGAAAATCCTGCTCGACAGGCGTGAAATCCATCCGCATTCCCCTCTGGATGCAAACCGCCTCGGGATCGGTATCATTTACCAGGAATTGAACTTGTGTCTCAATTTGAGCGTTGTCGATAACATTTTCCTGGCGCGCGAAATAACCCGGAATGGCTTACTTGCACAAAGATCCCAGAAACAACGCGCCCGTGAATTGATAACCAGGCTCGAGCAGAAAATTGATCCCGATGTGAAAGTAAGCGATCTGCGCATTGGAGAGCAGCAGATCGTGGAAATTGCGAAAGCGCTCGCCCAGGATGTGCGCATCTTGATCATGGATGAACCGACCTCTGCGCTCAGTGTTGCCGAAGTGGAAGTGCTGTTCCGCGTCATTCGGGAACTCAAATCACACGGCGTCGCCATCATTTACATCTCGCACAAACTGGAGGAACTCCTGCAGATCGGCGATCACATTACCATCCTGAGGGACGGGCACAAGGTTGCAGAAGAAGAAGCCAAAAACGTCAAAGTCTCCTGGATGATCGAAAAAATGGTTGGGCGCAACCCCGCCACCCTCTTCATCCGCAAGGAACGCCTATTGGGCGATGTACTGCTCAAGGTGGAAGACCTGACCCTGCCACGCCTGGGCGGTGGTTATGCCCTGGATCATATCTCTTTTGAACTACGCCAGGGTGAGATCCTGGGATTCTACGGCTTAATGGGTGCGGGCCGTTCGGATCTGGTGGATTGCCTGGCGGGGGCGCGACCACAGGCAACCGGGAAGATTTGGTTGATGGGCACGCCCGTGGCGACTGCGCAATCCATCGCGGATCGCATCTGGTGTGGGTTTGTGCTTATTCCCGAAGATCGCCAGCAGTTCGGCCTGGTACAGCCGCTTTCCGTGATGGATAACATGTTGCTTGCCAGTCTCCAGAACTATCTCAGGGGAGTTTTCCTGGTGCGCAAGCAGGAAAATGCCGCTGCCGAACAGCAAATCAGGGAACTGTCCATCCGTGTGGCAAACCCGCGGCAGCCGATCACTGCTTTGAGTGGCGGCAACCAGCAAAAGGTAGTGGTTGCAAAAGGCTTGCTGACCCATCCCAAAGTGTTGTTGCTCGATGAACCGACGCGCGGGATCGATGTGGGCGCGAAATCGGAAATTTCTGAGATCATGAGCAAACTGGCGGCGCAGAAGTACGGCGTGATTTTTATCTCATCGGAATTAAAAGAAATTCTTGCAATGTCTGATCGCATCCTGGTCATGTCAAAAGGTGCGATTACGGGCGAGTTCCCTCACCAGGAAGCCACGGAAGAAAAACTGGTCGCGGCTTCAGCGATTGGTCATGGCTTATCCACGAATGGAGACAACCATCATGGAACACGAAACTAATATCAATTCGATACAGTTGAAGAAGAGGCGCAGCATTACCAAGACAGACGTGCAGCAATTTTTATTGCGCGGCAGAGCCTTTATCGCTCTCATCCTGGTAATGATCGTTTTTTCGTCCATGACGCCGCAATTCCTGGCCACAGAAAATCTCGTGATTATGTCCAAACATGTGGCACTTAATGCGCTGCTGGCGATCGGAATGACCTTTGTCATCCTGACCGGCGGCATCGACCTGTCGGTCGGCTCGATCGTAGGGATGATCGCCATGATCTCCGGCGGGCTGATCAACCAAGGCATCAACCTGCCGCAATGGGGCATCATCATCTACCCGCATACCTGGATGATTATCCTGATCTCGCTCGTGCTGGGTGCACTCACGGGCGCCCTCACTGGTTTTGTCATCACGCGGTTCAACGTCGCCCCCTTCATTGCTACTCTGGGAATGTATTACGTGGCGCGCGGCGTCGCAGGGCTGCGCAATGATGGCTACACCTTCCCCAACCTGGTCGGGCGCCCCGAGTATGGCAATACCGGGTTCGGGGTTTTAGGAGCAGGTACCTTTTTAGGAATCAACTACACGATTTGGCTTATGGCACTCTTCATGGTTGTGGCTTACATTGTGATCACGCGCACGCCGTTTGGCCGTCATGTGTATGCGATTGGCGGGAACGAACGCGCCGCGGAGCTTTCGGGCGTGCGCGTTGCCCGCACCAAGATCATCGTCTACAGCATCAGCGGCTTCTGTTCGGCGCTGGTCGGCTTGATCTGGGCCTCGCAGCTGCTCTCAGCCCATCCCGCCTCTGGTGAAGCCGCCGAATTGACCGCGATCGCGGCTGTGGTGTTGGGCGGCACTTCGCTGGCTGGTGGGCGCGGCAGCATCGGTGGGACATTGATCGGAGCGTTCGTCATTGGCTTCCTGAATGATGGTCTGGTGATGATGGGCGTTTCCTCGTTCTGGCAGAGAGTGATCAAAGGAGCTGTGATCGTCCTGGCTGTGATCGTTGATCAGGTCCAGGCGCGCATGCAGGAGCAAATTGCACTTCAGAAGCAGCAGGAAATAAAGTAGCTTTAGCGAGATTTTTGAGGACATTGTCCCCGGAAAGGAGTTCTCTTATCGAAGATACCAAATGACATTTCGTTTTCTCAGTTTGACCGGATTTTCAACCTAAGCACCTCAAATACAATGAAGAGGAGAAGATTATGTCTAGCAAAAAGTTTGTTGTTTTCCTAAGCCTGCTCGCTGTTCTTAGCATGCTGCTCAGCGCTTGTGGCACTACTCCTGCTGCTACGCAGGAGCCTGCCGCTGCGGCGGGCGGCGGCCTAATCTGCGTGATCGTG
>JAFGCG010000045.1 GCA_016932715.1 Anaerolineales bacterium | reverse complement strand
GCCCTGTTGATCAGTTTCGCTGATTTCAGCCTCGGTGTGCCGCGCTATTTTGCAGCGGGGTTTAGTAACTATCTGGCCGTTTTCAAGGATTATCGCTTTAGCTTTACTTCTGGCAACATCGCGGAGTTCCTGGTGATCTCGGTGCCACTCGGGATCGCCATGGTAATCCTATTGGCAATCTTGCTGCAAATGCGCCCCGGGCCGTTGACAACGGCCTTACGCACCCTCTATTTCGTATCTGGCGCAGTGACGGGGCCCGTGTTGGTGTTGGTTATGATTTTCATGCTGGATCCCAGTATCAGCCCCTTTCAGGCTCTTCTGAAGGGTATGGGCTTCGAGTTGCTCAATGATGTGATCTATCCCGACAGCTTGCCTGTGCTCTTCACCCTCGTTGGCTTTTTTTCCGGCGCAGGCTTGTGGATTGCAATCCAATATGGCGCGCTGGAAGCCATTCCAACGGAAGTGATCGAGGCAGCCACCATTGACGGCTGCAATGCCTGGCAAAAAGCATGGCTCATCAAATTTCCGCTTATTCGTCCCTATATCATTTATCAATTTATTCTGATCTTCGCCGGGAATGTGCAATTATTCGTGGAACCACAGATTTTGGGCGGCGGCAACAACCTCGGTGTTGGCGGCAATGTACCAGCGGTTTGGTCGCCGAACCAACTGGCTTACAACTTCGCCTTTGAGTTGGGAAACTTTGGCGCCGCTTCTGCGCTTTCACTGATCCTGCTGGCGATTGGGTTGGGAGCCGCCTACATGATCATTCGCTGGACCGGCTTTTTCAATATTGAAAACTAGGGAGAGTGACGCATGTCTAAAATTGATACCCTGCACCCAGATTCTCGCCCGCCTCTTCTGCAAAGATGGAGGCATTTTTGGATGAGAACAGCCGGCGATATAGGAATTTTGGGTTTTGGCCTGCGCTGGGGGGTGCTGTTGCTGTTCGCTGCATATTTCTTTGTTCCCATACTCTGGCTCGTGTTGGCAACTTCCAAAAGTGCACCGCAGCTTCTTGAGCTGAAACCTCTTGCTTTTGGCTCGTTCCAGCGTATTCAGGAGGCATGGCAGAGAATTATAGAGTATCAGAATGGCGAAGTGCTGCTATGGGCGTCCAATTCTGTCCGCTATGCGGTCTGGGCACTAACCCTGTCCCTGGCTACCAGCATTCCGGCGGGCTACATTCTGGCCGTTGCGAGGTTTCCAGGTCGCCGCCTATTGCTTTGGTTGACCTTGATTACCATGTTGCTGCCGCCCTCAGCTTTGGTATTGCCAATGTTTATGGAGCTGAATCTATTCCATTTGATCAACACCCAATGGGCAGTCATTTTACCGTCAGCCTTTTTTCCCTTCGGCACATACTTGACCTATATCTATTACGCCTCCAGCCTGCCGCCAGAACTGCTCGACGCGGCACGAGTAGACGGTTGTTCCGAAGTGCAGTTATTCTGGCATATTGCCTTGCCGCTCGCCACCCCACTACTGGGCTTGCTGGCATTCATCAATTTCAGCACGAATTGGAACAATTTCTTCGGACCCTATGTCTTGTTGAATGACGATACGCTTTTCAACCTGCCTGTCGGGATTCAGCAATTTGTCGCAGCCACTTCCGCCCTCCGCCCCGGATTCAACCCCAGCCCCGGTGTCATGGTCGGTTATCAACAAGCCGAAGCCGCCCTGTTTGGGCTAATCATGGTAGTGCCTGTGGCGATTGTATATCTGATCGCGCAACGCTATGTCATTGGGGGTGCCTTTACCGGTTCTGTTAAAGGTTAAGATATCTAAACAGGAGAGGAGAAATTGTCCACTACGTCTTATGCCCATCTATCCACGTATCATTTTGGCGATATGCGCGTCGACTATGTGGAGGAGTCAGAGCGCCAGACCGTTGGCCTATTTCTTTATCCCGACAGCATGGCAGACGAGTTGGTAACTCAGCGCGAATATGTTTCCTGGAAACCTCAGAAATTTCCAAACATACGTGCGCAGAAGCTTGAGTCCCTCGTTCAATTCAAGCTTCTTGGAGATCCATTGGATGGTTTCAGCCAGGGAATTACGATGCACAACAGTGAAACCTTATCCAGCCTGCGATATTCCAGGCAGGAGAAAATTCAACACGGTGATGAAATAGAGGTAATCACCTACTTGAATTCTGCGCGCGGTTATTCCTGCGAGCACCATTTACGCTATTGTCAGGGCGATGAAGCGCTCACCTTTTTTACGACAATTCGAAATGACGGGGCGGAAAAATTCAGTCTGGAAATGCTATCGAGTTTTTCGTTGGGGGGAATTACTCCATTTGCTTCAGATGATGTCCCTGACCGCCTTCACCTTCATCGGTTTCGCAGTTTTTGGGCGGCGGAGGGACGCCACATCAGTCAGCCAATCGAGGAACTTCACCTGGAGCGATCCTGGTCGGGGCATGGCGTCCGAGCCGAACGATTTGGACAAGTCGGCTCGCTGCCTGTCCATGGGTATCACCCGTTTGCAGCCATCGAAGATCGCAAGGCAGGCGTTTTCTGGGGCGCGACCTTAGCCTGGTCAGGATCATGGCAAATGGAGCTTTATCGCCGGGATGATCAGTTAAGTCTTTCGGGCGGATTGGCTGACCGAGAGCTTGGACATTGGTTTAAAAATTTAGCTCCGGGTGAGATTTTCACCAGTCCTCAGGCTTATGTTACAACTGTCAAGGGGGATTTCGATGATCTATGCCAGCGCCTGACAGCGATGCAGTCGAAGGCCCTTGAACAGGCGCCGGATAGCGAACAGACTTTGCCGGTCCTGGTCAATGAATTCTGTACGACCTGGGGAAATCCAACGCATGAAAATGTTCGTACCCTGGGTAAACGATTGAAAAGTTCCGGCGCAAAATATTTTGTCATCGATGCGGGCTGGTATCGTGGAGAAAATGGTAACTGGGATTTGAATCAGGGAGAATGGACGCCAAGCCCGAAATTATTCCCCGAGGGAATCGCCGCCACTGCGAAATTCATCCGCGCGCAGGGCTTGATTCCCGGCCTATGGTTCGAATTCGAAGTGGTCGGCAGTCAATCGAGATTGTTCGACCTGAGGCTCGATCATTTTCTCAAGCGGGATGGGATTCCCGTTTTAGCGGGGCAGCGCCGCTTTTGGGATTTCCGGGATCCGTGGGTACGCGATTATTTATACGAGAAGGTCATCCGTTTTCTGCGTGACACCGGATTTGGTTACATCAAAGTGGATTACAACGAAACCATTGGCATTGGGGTCGATGGCGCCGAGTCTTTGGGGGAGGGGCTGCGGCAGCATATCGTATGTGTGCAGGATTTTTTCCGCGCGATGCGAAAGGAACTTCCGGACCTGGTGATCGAAGTCTGTGCGTCGGGCGGGCATCGGCTGGAGCCCTCGATGCTGGCACTCGCCAGTATGGCTTCTTTTTCAGATGCTCATGAATCACAGGAAATCCCGATCATTGCAGCCAACCTGCACAGGCTTATTCTGCCGAGGCAGTCCCAGATTTGGGCTGTCCTCCATGCCTCTGATTCACCTCAGCGTTTGACATATTCCTTAGCCTCCGGATTCCTCGGAAGACTGTGCCTCTCCGGTGAAATCGATGAACTTGATGAAAAGCAATGGGCGCTCGTACAGGAAGTTATCCGTTTCTACAATCAGGTTGCACCGATCATCAAAAATGGCAGGAGCAAACTTTACCAGCACATCGGATCCTCATGGCAACGCCCACAAGGTGCTCAGGCGGTTTTGCGCACCTCTACGGATAATAGCCAAGCCCTGCTGGTGGCGCACTCCTTTGCAAAGCCGTTACCAGACGAAATAATTGTCGATCTTCCTCACGGGAATTGGCAGATCGCCGGTATGCTGCCAGGTACAAGCATCGACTTGAAGATAAGCGGGAATACGCTTGGCATTCCACTCGCCGGGGAATTTGAGGGCTATGTCATCCACTTGAGAAACAATGAGTAAATTTATATGCCCATTCTGACCTATCAACTTCAACCCGATGGATTACTGGTGCAAAGTGATCGGGGTCGGCTGATACTGACTCCCTACTCATCTGGCGCGATCCGTGTGCGCTACACGGAACGATCCGAGTTCAGTAACAAACCCAGTCTGATGATCGTTGCCCAACCAGACGAGCACGTTTGTTTTGACGTTCAGGAGAGCGAAGCCAGCCTGCTCTTTTCAACCGACAATTTAACCATCGCGATCAACCGACAGACGCTCGCCTTCACCTACCGCGATGCTACCGGGTATTTGCTGACCCGGGAACCGAGGCGCGGTGGCAAGACATTGGAGCCGGTCGATGTCACCGTTTCCGTCTTCGATGAGGCGGCCATTAGCGAAGACAGCGAAAACGTCGATGGCGTGCGCATGCGCGCCGGTAATGTACACAAAGTGGTCGATCGCCAGGCATACCACACCAGGCTGGAATTTGAATGGGCGGATGGTGAAGCGCTCTATGGGCTTGGCTCGCATGAGGAAGGTATGCTGAACCTGCGGGGTCAGCACCAGTATCTTTATCAACAGAATATGAAAGCAGTCGTGCCTGTGCTGGTGTCTACGCGCGGGTATGGCGTCTTGTTGGATAGTTGCTCGCTGATGACTTTTCATGACGATGATTCGGGCTCCTATCTCTGGACAGATGTGGATGATGAACTGGATTATTACTTTATCTACGGACCCGAGTTCGATCAAATCGTCCACCAACTCCGGCTCCTGACCGGCTCAGCGCCGATGTTGCCTAAGTGGGCGTTTGGATATATCCAATCGAAGGAAAGATATGTTTCTCAGGCTGAGCTGATCGAAACTGTCCGTGAATACCGAACATGCGGTCTGCCGCTGGATTGCATTGTCCAGGACTGGAAATCATGGACCGGTGACTTATGGGGACAAAAGTCGTTGGACCCGGAACGATATCCTGACCCCCGGCAGTTGATGAATGACCTGCATGCGTTGCACGCCAGATTGATGCTTTCCATCTGGCCCACGATGCAGCCCGGCGGCGCAAACTGGTCCGAGATGCACAGCCAGGGCTTTCTGCTGGGGAACCAGGCGACCTACGATGCTTTCAACCCCGCGGCGCGCGCCTGTTATTGGAAACAAGCCAACGAAGGATTGTTCTCGTATGGAGTGGATGCCTGGTGGTGTGATTGCACGGAGCCGTTTGAAGCGGATTGGCATGGCGCGCTCAAACCGGAGCCGGAAGAGCGAATGCGGATCAATGCCGAGGAGGCGAAACGCTATCTCGACCCGGAAACGATCAACGCCTATTCGCTGCTCCATTCCGAAGGTATCTACAAAGGTCAGCGCGCCGTGACGCGGAGCAAACGTGTGGTCAACCTCACCCGCTCCGCATACGCAGGTCAACAACGCTATTCGACGATCACCTGGTCCGGCGATCTCGCCGCAAATTGGGAAACCTTGCGCCAGCAAATTCCGGCGGGATTGAATTTCTGCGTGACCGGCTTGCCCTACTGGACACTGGACATTGGGGCGTTCTTCGTCAAGAGAAAGCCGGAGTTGTGGTTCTGGTGCGGTGATTACGACCAGGGCATAGAAGATCTGGGTTATCGCGAACTTTACGTGCGCTGGTTTCAGTACGGCGCGTTTCTGCCGATGTTTCGCGCCCATGGCACAGACACGCCGCGGGAAATCTGGTGCTTTGGAAATCCCGGTGAACCTGTCTATGACATACTCGTCAGGTATCTGCATCTGCGTTACCGCTTGATGCCTTACATCTATTCGCTTGCCGGTCAGGTCACGCATCAGGAGTACACAATGATGCGCCTCCTGCCGTTCGATTTTCGCCATGACCCGAACGCGTACGATATCGACGACGAATATATGTTCGGTCCCGCTTTTCTCGTGTGCCCGGTGACCAAGCCCATGTACTTTGCACCGAACTCCACTCCGCTGGAAGGAGTAGAAAAAACGCGCCCGGTCTATTTGCCGTCCGGCAGCAACTGGTATGACTTCTGGACCGGGAAACGCTATACTGGCGGACAGACAATATTGGCGGATGCACCTCTGGAGATCATGCCCTTATATGTACGCTCCGGATCGATCGTCCCGATCGGTCCCACAATTCAATTCACCAGCGACCAGCCGGACGCACCTGTTGAACTATGGGTCTATCCCGGACGAGATGGTGTTTTTACGTTGTATGACGATGAAGGCGACAATTACAACTACGAACGGGGAAGCTTCGCGACGATCCACATGACCTGGCAGGACAGTACCCGGCAGCTGACTCTCGATGATCGCCAGGGGAGCTACCCCGGGATGCAGGTATCGAAAGCGTTTCGCGTGGTCATCGCCGATGGAAAATCTTTTGACCCGCGGGCAGAAGAAACGCAAGCCCGCGAGTTTTTTTACGATGGGAAGAGAATAGTGGTCGATCTTTGATAAGGTGAATGGAAAGGAACACTTTATTATGCTGATCGGAATATCCCCTTTGATTTCGCCAGATTTACTGGCGGTCCTGCACCGCATGGGACACGGCG
>JAFGCG010000044.1 GCA_016932715.1 Anaerolineales bacterium | reverse complement strand
TTCTCTACTGTTTCTTGCACAACCTGGACTTACGCACAGGTCTCAAAGCTCTCATCAAGGCTGCTTAATATTTATGTCCAGACCTCATTTAGTCGTCGTATTTGAGGAGGGCTGGGGATGAGCTAAAACCCCTCCGCCGCGTACTCGCCCCACACGGCGCGGAGCGCATTGCAGATCTCGCCGAGGGTGACGTCGTTCTCCACACATTCGATGAACAGAGGCATCAGGTTTTCGGTCCCTTGAGCAGCGGATTTCAACCTTTCGAGCAACTGCTCCACTGTTCTCTGATCTCTACTCTCTCTTAACTCCTTCAACTTCGCCTTTTGCCCCAACTCGATCGCAGGATCGACCTCCAGCCTCTCCAAGCTTCTTTCTTCCTTCACCTCGAACGCATTCATCCCTACGACGATCTGCTCTTTCTTTTCAATGGCCTGCTGCGCGGCATAGGCAGCGTTCTGAATTTCATTCTGCATGAAGCCTTTTTCGATGGACTGCAAGGCACCGCCCATGTCATCGATTCTAGTGATATAGTCGCTCGCCATCTTTTCGATCTCGTCGGTGAGATGCTCGATGAGATACGATCCCGCCAGCGGGTCGACCGAATCGGCGACGCCCGACTCGTGCGCGATGATCTGCTGCGTGCGGAGGGCGACGCGCACGGCTTTTTCGGTGGGAAGCCACAAGGCTTCGTCCATGCTGTTGGTGTGCAAACTCTGTGTTCCGCCGAGGACGGCGGAAAGAGCTTGCAGGGTGACGCGCACGACGTTGTTCTCGGGCTGCTGTGCGGTGAGCGTGGAACCGGCAGTCTGGGTGTGGAAGCGCAATTGCCAACTGGCGGGCTTTTGAGCTTTGAAGCGTTCACGCATGATTTTTGCCCACATGCGGCGCGCGGCGCGGAACTTGGCGACCTCTTCGAGCAGGTTGTTGTGGGCGTTGAAGAAGAACGAAAGCTGCCCGGCGAAGTCGTCTATATTCAAACCAGCCGCAAGGGCTGCTTCGACATACGCGATCCCGTTCGAGAGCGTGAACGCGACTTCCTGCGCGGCGGTCGAGCCGGCTTCACGGATGTGATAACCCGAGATCGAGATCGTGTTCCATGTGGGTACCTCGGCGGCGCAGAACTGGAAGATATCGGTAATCAGCCGCATCGACGGGGACGGCGGGAAAATATACGTGCCGCGCGCCACGTACTCCTTGAGGATGTCGTTCTGGATGGTGCCGCGCAGCTTCTTCACGTCCGCGCCCTGGCGCTTCGCCACCGCGATGTACATCGCCAGCAGAACGCCTGCGGGCGCGTTGATCGTCATGGATGTGGAAACTTGATCCAGGGGAATCTGATCGAACAGCTGCTGCATGTCGCGGATGGATGAGATCGAGACGCCCACCTTACCCACCTCCCCCATCGCGACGGGATCGTCAGCGTCGTAGCCGATCTGGGTCGGCAGGTCAAAGGCCACGCTCAAGCCGGTCTGCCCCTGCCCGAGCAAATAGCGATAGCGCTTGTTGGACTCCTCCGCGGTGGAGAAGCCCGCGTACTGGCGCATCGTCCAGAAGCGCGAGCGGTACATCGTCGGCTGGACGCCGCGTGTATAGGGATACTCGCCGGGGAAGCCGAGCTTCTGTTCGTAATCGGGGTCATCATCCTGAGGCAGCGGTACGCGCGGGACCTCGATGCCTGAGGAGGTCTCGAAGCGCGCTTTCCTCTCTTTGAATTTATCCAGGGATTTCCTGAGGATGGTTTCTTGCCATTTTGCAAAGGATTCTTTGAGGGTCATGATTCTCACCACGAAGGGTCACAAAGGATCACAAAGGAAAAGGTTCGAAACCTTCGTGTTCCTTCGTGTCCTTTGTGGTTGGATAATTTTCCTCAAGTATAAAGCCAACCGAAAATAACTTGTAGGACAAGTGATACCTGATTTCATGAAAAACATCCCGATTTACATGCTAGAATTCCCGTACCCTGCGTCGAGGCTTCAATGAATCTCCTTTCCCGAATCAAACAATCTTCACGCGAACTCCTGCTCTTTGCTACTGCCGCGCTGACACTGGGCATGGCACTCAGCATCGTGGGCGCTACTTTCAACAATTTTCTCAACGACAGGTTTGCGCTCAGCGGCTTCGAGCGTTCCTTCCTGGAATTTCCGCGCGAACTGCCAGGCTTTCTGGTGGTCTTCGTCTCGGCAGCGTTGTGGTTCCTGTGTTCGCGCCGACTGGGTGTGGTGACAATGATCCTCAGCGCGACGGGCGCGGCATTGATCGGCTTTGCCTCCTCCAGTTACTGGGTGATGGTCGCCTGGCTTTTCATCTACAGCCTGGGCGATCACCTCTTTATGCCGATCGCCTCCACGATCGGCATGGAACTGGCGCGCGAGGGGCAGGATGGTCGCCGCCTGGGACAACTCAACGCCATCCGCAACTTTGCCGCCATTCTGGGCAGTTTCAGCGTGGTGCTGGGATTCAAATATCTCGGCTTTAGCTTCCAGCATACCTTCGCCATTGCTGCCGTGCTATTGGTTGCGGCTGCTGCTCTGCTGTTCATGATGAAACCTGAACCAGTCGTCGAAAAACGCGGCTTCCTGCAACTGCACAGGGAATATCGCCTGTACTACATTTTGAACGTGCTTTCGGGCGCGCGCAAACAACTCTTCATCACCTTTGCGCCCTGGGTACTGGTCAGTGTGCTGAGACAACCGACCCAGATCATGGCGACCCTCTTCACGATTGGCGGCGTGATCGGGATTCTCTTCCAGCCGTTGCTTGGCTGGTCGATCGACAAATTCGGCGAGCGGACGGTTCTGGCTTCGGAAGCGGTCATCCTTGTTTTTGTATGTTTCGGCTACGGGTTCGCCAAATTCCTGCTCCCCGCCGACACCGCCTTTCTGGTGGTCTGCGCCTGTTTCCTGATCGACCAGATGATCTTCTCGGTCAGCATGGCGCGCGCGACCTACATGAAAAAGATCGCCATCCAGCCCGATCACATCCAGCCTGCGTTGACTGCCGCGGTGACCATCGATCACGTCTTCTCCATCTCTGCCGCACTGCTGGGCGGGGTTGTCTGGAATGTCTTCGGCTTTCAGTATGTCTTCCTGTTCGGAGCGATCATTGCCGTGATCAACTTTTTTACCGCGCTGCGAGTGCGCACGCCGCAAAAGGTCATATCCCGATCGGGAATCGGACAAAGACAGGAAGGTTTATAGACGAAAGTCACATGGTTTTAATGAAGCGAAAATGCTAAACTTTTCGTATGTAATATAGTCTGCTGATTGAACGCAAGCAGTCCAAACCAGCAATAACATATAAACATAAATTGGTGGTCTCGACGGAATGTCTTGATTACCGAGGAGTTTCTTTATGGCGAACAAAACACTTCTCTACATTGGGGCAGGAATATTATTTCTGATCGGTCTGTGTTTCGTTGGATATGGTGCTCTCAACGTGATCGGCTCTACTTCTGCCAGTGGAGGCTCGAACTGGCTGACCTACGGCATTGGATTCGGCTGCGCGGGTGCGCTCTTCCTGGCGGGCGGCGCGGGCTTGATCTACGCTTCCATCCGCGGGACAAAGACCGAAGTCATCCAGCAGGTCACCATGCAAGTGGACATGCCCGGCGATACCAGGGTCGAGCAGATGACCTGCAAGAACTGCGGCGGCGCTCTCAAGCCCGAAAACGTCAAAATGGTGATGGGCGCGCCGATGGTCGAATGTCCATTCTGTGGGACAAGCTACCAACTGACCGAAGAACCAAAGTGGTGAACCGATTTATGATTGACGATTTTGGATTGACGATTTGCGATAAGCGATTTGCAATATGCAATCTTTTGGGAGGGTCGTTATGACAAGAAGACTTTTGACGATTACACTGGTGTTCATCCTGGCGCTCAGCCTGACGACCAGCGCGCTCGCACAAAATTATTCCTTCCGCCTCGACAGGGAAGTGGTAAATGTCTACTGGAATTCAGACGGCACTGTGACGCTGGATTACGTGTTTACTTTTTCCAACCAGCCGGGCGCACATGCCATTGATTTTGTAGATGTGGGCTTGCCAAACGGCAACTACGTCGAAAGCCTGATCACAGCGGACGTGGATGGGTCTTCAGTATCCGTATCCTCCTCAGAATATCAGGGATCCGGCACGGGCGTCGCGGTCGTCCTAGGCTCACGCGCCATCCAGCCAGGTCAGACAGGCGCCGTACATGTGCGCACAGGTCCGATCACGGGTGTCCTCTATCCCGATGACAACGATGAAAACTATGCCTCAGGGGTCTTTTCACCCACCTGGTTTGGCAGTGAGTATGTAGTTGGCGCCACAGACTTGAGTGTCACCTTCCACTTACCGCCTGGTGTCAAACCCGAAGAGCCGCGCTGGCACGAGGCGCCCTCCGGCTTCCCGTCTGAGCCGCAGACGGGAATCGATGCAGAGGGCCGCGTCACGTACACCTGGTCGAATCCTAATGCCTCGGGATCCAGGCAATATACATTCGGGGCCTCCTTCCCAAAATCATACATTCCTGCCGGTGCGATCGTCACAAAGCCTGCCTTTGACCTTGGAGGCTGGATCAGCTCCCTCTTCACAGGCTTTGGGCAATTCGCATTCTGTTGTTTCTTTATCGTCATGTTTTTCGGCATGCCGATCCTCAGTGTCATCGGCAATCAGCGCCGCAAACTTCAGTACATGCCGCCAAAGATCGCCATCGAAGGTCACGGCATCAAGCGCGGACTCACGGCGGTCGAAGCAGCGGTCCTGATGGAACAACCCCTCGACAAAGCAATGACCATGATTCTGTTTGGGGTCGTGAAGAAAGGCGCCGCGACTGTCGTCAACCGCGAGCCGCTGTTAGTGGAAGTTACTTCTCCAGCCCCGAGTGGTCTTCACGATTATGAATCGAACTTCCTGAGTGCAATGAAGGAAAACGATACGAGGGCGCGGCGAAAGTCACTGCAGGACATGACCGTCAAACTTGTCAAGTCTGTTTCTGAAAAGATGAAAGGCTTCAGCCGCAAGGAGACCGTCGAGTATTACAAACGGATCATGGAAACGGCCTGGGAACAGGTACAGAAAGCGAACACACCTGAAATGCAGATGACCTTCTTCGACCAGCAGCTCGAATGGACCATGCTCGACAAGGATTATGATGACCGCTCCCGCCGTGTTTTCCAGGGACCCGTGTTTGTCCCGATGTGGTGGGGACATTACGACCCGACCTACCGGCCCATCTCGACGGCAGGCGGGGGAAAAGTATCTGCGCCGAGTATGCCCTCGGGCCGGACAGCGCTCCCGGGCGCGGACTTTGCCGCCTCGGTGGTGGGAGGTGTGCAGACCTTCTCTCAGAAAGTCATCGGCAACGTCCAGGATTTCACCAGCCGCGTGACGAACGTGACCAATCCCCCACCCAAACCGACCTCCTCGGGCAGGTCGCGTGGCGGACGCAGCGGCGGATGCGCCTGTGCCTGTGCCTGCGCCGGGTGCGCCTGCGCCTGCGCGGGAGGAGGACGCTAGCTAATCGCTATTAGCAATTAGCGATTAGCTTTTAGAGGTGCTTATGGTTATGTTGAATGCCATTAAAAGCAGGTTCAAGCCATCGCCTTCCGTTCCTGAGTCGCCAGCAAAGCTCTATCACTATCTGCGCGAGGATGAGCAGGAGAAGTCGCGCATTCACTTGCGGATCGATCCCGATGGCACGGGTACATTGATCGTGAATGCCAGTCGGGTCATGCATTTGAATCCCACCGCCGCGTTCATGGCATGGCTGATCCTGGAGGAAAAGACGAAAGAGGAACAAGTGCGCGCTCTCACCTCCCGGTATAAAGTGGGCAAAAAACAAGCCCAGTCTGATCTTTCCTCTTTCCTCTTTCAACTGGAAGAGCTCATTCGTCCCGACGGAGCCTGTCCAATTCATGAGCTTGATCTCGAATCGGTCATGCCGTTCAGCGCGCGGCCCTCGGCTCCCTACCGCATGGATCTGGCCCTCACCTATCGCTGCAACAACGACTGCGCGCACTGCTACAACGCCCGCGCACGAGACTTCCCCGAACTGCATACGGAGAACTGGAAACACATTCTGGACCAGCTCTGGGCTCTGGGTGTGCCGCACATCGTCTTCACCGGCGGTGAAGCGACCTTACGCAACGACCTGCCCGAGCTGATCGCCCACGCCGAATCGAATGGACAGATCACAGGCTTGAACACCAACGCCCGCCGGCTTGCAGATGAGAAGTATGTTCAGAAACTGCTGGATGCCGGTCTCGACCATGTCCAGATCACGGTTGAATCCTGCGACGAGCAGATCCATGATGAGATGATGCGCGCAAAAGGCGCCTTCAAGCAGACCGTTCAGGGTTTGAAGAACGTCCTGGCGACGCGGCTCTACGTGATGACGAACACCACGATGCTGCACACGAACGTCCATACGATTCCGGACACGCTGGATTTTCTGGCTGAGCTGGGCGTCCCTACGATTGGCTTGAATGCCCTGATCTATGCCGGTCAGGGTCTCACGGTGGGGACAGGCTTGCACGAGCGCGAGTTACCACCCATCCTTGAGATGGCAGTCAGAAAGACCTCCGAGCATGGGCAGCGCCTCATCTGGTACACGCCGACGCAGTACTGCAATTTCGACCCCACCCAGAGCAATCTCGGCGTAAAAGGCTGTACTGCCGCGCTCTACAGCATGTGCATCGAGTCGAACGGGAATGTGCTGCCCTGCCAGTCTTATTATCACTCGCTTGGCAACCTGCTGACAGACTCATGGGATTCCATCTGGAACCACGAATTATCAGTGCGGTTACGCGAGCGCCGGGGACTCCCCGCCAAATGTGAAGGCTGCCCGATCGTCGCGGAGTGCGGCGGCGGATGCCCGCTGCGATTTACAATTGAGTGATTTGGTGATTTGCGATTGGAGAACACATGGCAGGACATGATTGGATAAAGCAATTCCCGGCAGCGATCACGGTCTGTGATTGCAAAGGGGTGATCCTGGAGATGAATGATAAAGCCGCGCAATCCTTCGAGAAAGATGGCGGCTACGCATTGATCGGCAGGAACCTGCTCGATTGCCATCCCGAGCCTGCCCGGGGCAAAGTGCAGAGGCTGCTCGACACCTGCGAGAAGAATATTTACACCATCGAAAAGAACGGTATCAAGAAGTTGATCTATCAATGCCCCTGGTTCGAGGATGGCCAATACGCGGGATTTGTGGAGCTTTCCCTCGAAATCCCGTTCGAAATGGAACACTTTGTGCGTTCGTAATTCACTGAGAAATGTCATCCTGAGCGAAGCGGGCGTACGTTGCCCTGCGAAGCGAAGGATCTCTGCCACAATGAATGAGACTCTTCGGTCGTGACGCTAGTAGCGTCACTCTCTCAGAGTGACATGCATAGAAATTAGGAGAGACCATGAACATCATCAACCGTCTCGCAGACCGTTTCGCAAAAGTCCAGCCGCTGCCCGTTGGGGTATATCACAAACAGGATATTCAGGATGAGAAACCTTATCGTGTTCACCTGCGGCTGCGGCCCGATGGCTCGGGGGTTTTCATCCTGAATGCTTCGACTGTCCTGCAGCTCAATGTCACCGCCGCGGAGTATGCTTATCATTTCATCCGCGGCACGGAAGCGGACGAGGCGGTCAGGCAGATCGCGAGGCGTTATCGCGTCAGTAAGGATGTCGCGCGCCGGGATTATCAGGATTTCATCGACAGGATCGAAACACTCATCTCGACTCCCGATCTGGACCCGGTCTCTTTTCTGGACTTCGAGCAGGCTGCGCCCCATTCCGCGGATCTGACCTCCCCGCTGCGCCTCGACTGCGCGCTGACCTATCGCCTGCGCGGCGACTCGGACGTGGAATACGCGCCGACGAAACGCGTCGACCGCGAGCTTACAGTGGACGAATGGCGCACAATCCTGGACAAAGCCTGGCAGGCTGGCATCCCGCACGTCACATTTACGGGCGGCGAAGCAACCCTGCGCGACGACCTGCCCGACCTGATCGCCCATGCCGAAAAGAACGGCCAGGTCTGCGGGCTGCTCACGGACGGTTTGCGGCTCGCCGAGAAAGAGTACCTTGACCTGCTTTTGCAGACCGGCCTCGATCATATTCTCTTTCTGCTTCAGCCCGAAAATGACAAATCATGGCTTGCCCTGGAAAAGATCATGCCTGAAGACATCTTCGTGACCGTGCACCTGACCTTGAACGAAAACAACATCAGGAACGCGGAAGAAGTCCTGGAGAGGCTGGCGAAGCTCGAAGTGAAGAGTCTCTCCCTGACGAGCTCGGAGACGTCGCTGCGCGACCGCTTCGACGCCCTGCGCGACAAAGCCGCCAGCCTCGGGTTGACGCTCAAATTCGACCTGCCTGTGCCGTACTCTGCCGCCAACCCGGTCGTCTACGAGGCGCAGGAGGGTACGATCCCCGAGGGGGCCGGGAAAGCCTGGCTGTATGTGGAGCCGGATGGAGACGTCCTGCCTACCCAGGGTCACTCGGAGAAGGTGCTGGGCAATCTCCTGCGGGACGAGTGGACGAAGGTAATGAAGAATGAGGAATGAGAAAATGAAGAATGAGAAAGGCGGAATGGGGGAAGGCTTTATTCATCCTTCCTCATTCTGCCTTCCTCATTTGTATTTGTGAATGGACTGGCACAGGCGTTACCTCCAGCAAGCCCAATGGACTCGTGACCTGCGCGCCTATCTTTTCAAACAGGCCGGATTGAACGATACAAGCCATGTCCACAGGACTGCTCCGCTTGTGCTGGAAGCAGGCTGCGGCACCGGCGCGCTCCTCTCCGAATTGCCGGATCACATTCCGCTTCACGGCCTGGACCTTGACGCTGCCGCGCTCGCCCAATGCCGCCTCCACGCCCCGACCGCGGCCCTGGTACAAGGCGACGCGCTCCAACTGCCCTATCCGAACGAAATATTCGATATTGTCTATTGTCATTTTCTGCTCCTGTGGGTGGACGATCCACTGCAGGCGCTGCGCGAGATGAAGCGCGTAACGAAGCCGGGATCACACATCCTTGCGTTTGCCGAGCCGGATTACAATGCCCGCATCGACGAGCCGCGTGAACTGGTCCCGCTGGGCCGCTGGCAGACCGAGTCGCTGAAGCGACAGGGCGCCGATCCGGGTCTGGGCGCGCAGTTGGCGGATTTATTCTTTCGGGCCGGGATCCAGATCATCGAAACGGGAACAATTCAAAGCGCGGACCCCGATCCGTCCCCCGATGAATGGGAAATCGAGTGGGCGGTGATCGAAGCTGATTTGGCGGGCTTCGTCCCGAGGGCCGACCTCCACAAAATGAAGCAACTGGATCAGCAAGCCCGGATGCGCGGCGAAAGAGTGTTACACGTACCCACGTACTTTGCCTGGGGACGCGTGTAGCAGCCGCACAAAGGATCATCCGCCCATGAAAACATACCTCAGACTATGTCTCCCCCTGCTGGTTACCACAATGGCATGTGCCTTTGTGCAAAAGATGATCTTTCCGCCAGCCCTCACGCCGGATATTCCTGCTCCCTCGCAAACGCCAGGCCCGGCAGCAACCGCCGCACACCCCACAGAAGTTTATACACCGACTCCTGAGATCATCCATACCCCTGAACCAACTGCTTGTTCCGATGATGACTGCCTGAGTGCCTGTCTGGACCGTCTCGCCACAGTTCTTGAAAAAAACCCGCTTGAACCGATTGGCAATGCCGGCGAGGGACGGGTCGCGAACCGGAACCTGGTCATTTACAAAGTGAACGGTGATGAGATCACAGATCCCAGGGTCTTATCTGTGCCCCCCGAGTATCGCAAATATCAGGAGGATACGGAGGCACACCTGCGGATCTGGAACTTTTATGTTGCCATCATTCCGCCGGACCTGAGAACGCTCGTCCGTGAATTTGTCATATTTACCGATGGGTCCGAGGGAGATGTGACAGCCTGGGTACGACCGGCTCTCTTCGATAAGGGCTACTGGCAGGCAGGCTTCGATCTTCTCGACGCAGACTACCTGCCCTATCTTGCTGACACGCTTGTGCATGAGACCGCCCATCTGCTCACGTTGAATGCCTCACAGATGCTCCCGGACGATGATCACTTCCATGATTACGATGAAAAGAAACAGGAGTTTTCAGACTGTGAGCAATTTGCAGTCTCCGGCAGTTGCAGCCTGCCCAACTCGTATATTAATTTGTTCTATCAAAGATTCTGGAAGGACAGCTACGCGGAATGGTGGGAGTTGGACCAGGAGGCCCGGGATGCAGATACTGCGGACGAGTATTTCGAGATCATGGAACCGTTCTACGACAAGTACGTCCAGTCGTTCCTTAACCCCTATGCCGCCACGAACGTCGAAGAGGACATGGCGGAAAGCTTCGCTTTCTTCGGGTTGCATCCCAAACCATCAGGCACCTGGATCTATGAACAAAAGATCGCTTTCTACTATGAGTTCCCGGAACTCGTCCAATATCGCCGGCAGATCATCGCTGGGCTGTGCTCTTATATCGGACCATGAAACAACTTCCAGCCCTGACTCATAAGGCTGTATCGGAGGCACTATGAAAGCAAACACTTTTCGACGCGGCTTTTTGTTCTTATTGGTATTTGTCCTTGCCGCCTGTCGAGCCTCGAGCAATACACCAGCCCCCATTGCGACCAGCCTGTCCCTCAACACCGCAACAGCAACTGTTACCGCTCAACCGACCTCGACAGCAACCGCTGCTACTTCCACAAATGAGCCGGAACCAGTCCCCGGTGAGATCGCCTATGCCCACATCGAAGCCATCTCCGAGGGAATTGGTCCACGCGTGGCAGGGACCGCCGAGGAAGCCGAAACGGCGCGGTACATCATTTTGGAATTCGAGCGTCTGGGCTATGTCTCTGAATTGCGTCCGTTCAGTGTCATTGTAAAAGGAAGAACCATCAACTCGGCGAACGTGATCGCCGTGAAGCCGGGCGCGTATTCACAGGAAATCATTGTCGGCGCGCACTACGACTCGGTCGAGGTCGGTAAAGGCGCGGACGACAACGCCTCCGGTGTGGCTGTCATTTTGGAAGTCGCCAGACGCATCCGCGAGCAGAATACCCCCTACACCATCCGCTTCATACTTTTCGGGGCGGAAGAACTGGGGCTGCAGGGATCCAAATACTATGTTGGGCACATGACAGAGGATCAGATCCAAAACACCGTTGCGATGATCAACCTGGACAGCGTCACTGCAGGCGATTTGGCTTATGTTTATGGAGATAGGGGTGAACGAGGAATGATCCGCGATTGGGCATTGGAGTTTGCACAAGTCCATCACCTGGCGCTCCAGACCCAGCCGGGAGAAAACCCAAAGTATCCCGCTGGCACTACCGGCGATTGGTCAGACCATGCGCCATTCATGAATGCAGGCATCCCATATACTTATTTTGAAGCGACAGATTGGGCGCTTGGCGACAAGGATGGATATAGTCAGGTCAGCACGGAATACGGTGAGAATGGCAAGATCTGGCACACGAAGTATGATACGCTGGAATATCTCAACGCAACCTTTCCGGGCCGGCTGCAGGAACGGCTTAATCTATTTGTCACTGTGCTGGAGGCGATCCTGACTGAACTTGAGGCTGTGAAGTAATTCATGACAGAGCAGGAAAAACGTCCCATTCTCGAATCCTATTGGGTGGTACCGGGTCAGCTGCTGGCGGGCGAATACCCCGCGAAGTTTGATGGAGAGGTCACCCGCCAGCGCCTCGACGCACTGATCGAGGCCGGCTTCGATCTGTTCATCGATCTGACCCAGCCCAACGAGACATTCCCCTATCGCACAACCCTGCTCGAGGAAGCCGGCGCCCGCGGAATGGATATCGTACACCGGCGCTTTCCCATTGGCGATTTTGGTTTGCCCACTCCGGAACAGATGAACTCGATTCTCGCTGCGATCGACGAGGGGCTGCGGGCGGGCCGCAAAATTTACCTGCACTGCTGGGGCGGCATTGGGCGGACAGGTACGACGGTAGGCTGTTACCTCGTCAGGCAGGGTAAGACCGGCACGGAGGCGCTGGAGCAACTCGCGGCCTGGTGGCGAAGCGTTCCCAAAAGCCGGCAGTTCCCTCGTTCACCAGAGACAGACGCGCAGGTGGACTTCATCCTCCAATGGCCCCGGTATGACGAGAAACCCTGAAAAATGCATAAGCAACGCCAGCTAAATATGGCTCAAAGTTAACCCCAGCTTAAGGGTCCGCTGAGTCATACCAAAAGGAAGTATAATTTTTCCCTGGAGACAGCAACGTTTGGAAACCACTCAACCTGAAACTGAAACTCAATATCAGCCCGAACCTGTTGTAGAGCAGCCTACGAACTGGAAGCGCTTCTTCCTCGATATTCTCGAAACAATCATTCTGGCAGTCGTTCTCTTTTTTGGAATTAACGCCGTTTCTGCACGCGTCCGCGTGGATGGCTTCAGCATGCGGCCCACATTACAGGATGGCGAATATATTCTCGTCAATAAACTCGCCTATAAAACCGGCCAGCCCGCGCGCGGCGATATCGTTGTTTTTATCTTTCCGGTCAACCCACAGGAGGATCTAATTAAACGAGTGATCGGGCTGCCCGGGGAATCCGTTTCGATCCATAATGGCGTTGTCAGCGTCAATGGAGTGCCGTTAACGGAACCCTACATCGCCAGCCCGCCGGCCTATGACGGCGATTGGGTCGTCCAGGACGGTCAGCTGTTCGTCCTGGGAGATAATCGCAACGATTCCAGAGATTCCCACCAGTGGGGTCTGTTACCCATCGAAAATGTAATCGGCAGGGCGATATTGATCTACTGGCCCCCGGAGGAATGGCAGGTCATTAACCATAATGGAGAAGCCGTTGCAGGCCAGGAAGCGCTGAGTGCACAATGAATCATCCCCAAACTTTCCCCGCGCCATCTTCGAACTCTTTTCCCTGCAATGAATGTTCCGCCGGCATGAAGCATTTGCGGCACATTACCTACTTCACCTGGCTGGGAGAGGAATTGATCATGGTCCCAAACTTCCCAGCCTGGATCTGTGATATGTGCGGCCGGCGCGAATTCGACGAACGCGCCATCGCCTGGCTGACCATGATTCTCAACCCAAATGCCGGAAAGCCAACCCGCCGGCCCAAACGCACCCCGAGGCCCGGACCTGCAAAACGGAATCTTCCCCGCCCTCCACTCGACTAACCCACCTACTGAGACTTCGAGGCACGCATGGACACTTCACCAAGAACATACAGGTTTCTTCCCGTGGACGTATACACGTCCAGTTATCGCGTGGTCGGAAAGGTCATGGTCTCGACCAACGGCATTATGGGTGTGATGAACGATATTACCAAGTCACACCTCGAGATTCATGACGCCCGTCTCGCACGCATCCACATGCCGACAAAACTGGTGGACCACTTCGAAGTCGTCCGCCTGGTCAAGACCCAGCTTTTTGCGATCTGCGCGGCGCGGCGTGAGGACCTCGGTCCTTCCGGGATCCAGCGCGGCGGCTATACCAACGTGACCGCCATGCCGGCCCGACTGGCAACGCCAGTCTATGAAATCGAAGGCAAGATCGAAGTCGCCGGCCGGTTCGACTTCGCTGTGATGATCACGGACAAAACCCGGAATTTCATCCCAATGTATGAAGCGACCCTGACCGCCATCCTGATCCCCAATCTGAAGGCCGAAACCGCGGGAGCGCTGATCAACCGCGAAAAAGTGGATATCTTCGCCCTCCTCAACCAGCGTGCGAAAGAGGAAAAATAGAGATATAGGCTTGCCAACAACTTCACCACGAAGGGCACGGCACTCTTCGAGTACTGCCGCTGCTTTGCGCGGCGTTCGCGAAGAACACAGAGAAACCTTTTAAAAATCTCCGTGGTGAGAAGATAGCTAGTTTATTCTTTTAGCTACTCCCCAAACAGTATGGTTGTTGCAAAGTCCGTTGACAGGCGAGCAGTTTCATGGTGCAGTGTTAACGCGAATGTCGCAAGTTGGGCGAATTTCACGAATTTTCCAGTTTTTATTCGCGTGATTCGTCTATTCGAGTAATTCGTGTTGAGGTTTTCTTGACCTTGCAACAGCCATGCCCCAAACAGAGAAAATGCTTGACCGTTCCCTGCGGGGATGATAAAATCCGCCCGCTCACGCTTCGATTGCGAAGCACTCAGCGCGAGCAAACTGCCCCCATCGTCTAGTGGACCAGGACGCAGCCCTTTCAAGGCTACGACCGGGGTTCGAATCCCCGTGGGGGCACATCTTCATAGACGCAGTATTGAATTCGAATTCAAGGTTGCTTCTAGAGGAAACCAACCAAAACCCCGTTCACGATGAGCGGGGCTTTGTATTTAATCGAGTAAAAATTGGAATGCTTGTTTTTCGCTAATCCAAGTTTATCCCATCGAGCCCCTTATCCCGAACTCACATCAAATTTTCTCCTCCGCCAAAGTAGCGCCCTCTCGCCCCACCTACCAGCTGGTACCGATTACTGCACTTGTCAAGTGCAGAGATAAATCCTTTGTGATCGAGTTCTACAGGAACTCCAAAAACAAAATCTGCCGATC
>JAFGCG010000007.1 GCA_016932715.1 Anaerolineales bacterium | reverse complement strand
TTGCACAGATTTACGCAGATTTTTTCTTACTTTCTCAAGCCTTTGTGTTCCTTCGTGCCCTTCGTGGTGAATATTAAAACACTCTCTGAGTGATAATCTACAACTTCTACATCGTAGCAATCACCGTTTTTCCATCGGAAACAAATCCGCCATTGTTGGTTAATTCGAATACTATACTGGCCTGCGCGGCTCCCACTTAACTTTTCCAATCGATTACCTGGCGGAACTCTTAAGTCATCCAGTTTTTCCACGGCGTCGAGGATTTCCAGTTTCAACCGCGCTTTGCGCTGAATATCTGTTGGCAGGACTCTGGATGCTTCGCGCTGGAATAGCTTTTCGGTTTCTTTGCTGGCGAAGTTCTTGATCATATGTCCCTCCTACTATAATATAGGACGATAATAACGTCAAGCGTTATGCTTTTGCCCGGTTATACAACCAGTTCATTCTCAGTGGAAGGGAAATAATCAACCTGACAGCATCTTTTCGTACACAAGAAATTCCTTCAACACTTCGGGGACGATCCAGGCGTATTCGTCGCGCAGGGAGCCCACCAGCGGGGAAATGGTCTTGTGCCAGGAGAGCGCCTTGACAATGGACGCCACCGGCTTGGAAAGCGGGTAGGCTGCCAGCAGCGAGTCCTGCGAGGCAAATTTCTGCCAGGGTTCGAGGTAGCGATCCAGCAGGGCTGCCATCTCAGGGGTGAAGGAATAATCGTCCAGGTCGAGGGCGATCTCGATGCTGACGAAGAGGGTTCGCAGTGACACAAAGGGATGGGTCACGCTGGCATCGCCCCAGTCGAAGAAGGTGATCCGCCCGTCGCGGACCAGAACGTTGCCGTCGTGGAAGTCACCATGATTGAGCGATTCGGGAATCCCAACGTCGGCAAGTCTGGCGCAAATCCGCTCGAAGCGCGGCCGCAGGTCTTTCAATCGCTCCCACTCGTCGGAGGTCAATCCCTTCTCCTGATCGATCAGCAGGCTTTCCTCATCCCTGAGCAATTGCGTGTACAACGCAGGCAGCGCGGCAAGACGGTGATCCGGAATGCCCAGCGCAAGGATCTCGGAACTATGTTCAGCCAGCCCAACTTGAACTTCAGAATAACGTGAAATCACAGGGTTCCAGGGAGTGACATCTTTCACGGGGCGGATGGAGAGGCGCAGTTGTTCGCCGCCGTCGCGCATCAGCATCCAGCCGCGCCCCGTATCGACCGCGAGCAGCTCGGGCATGCAGTCGGGATACCAGCCTGCCAGCATTTGGGTCAACGCCGATTCGTACACGGTTTCCGCCGCGGTGGCTTTAAAGAAAAGCGTGCCTCCATTCGACGGGACGCGCAGCACGGTCGACCAGGGATACATGTGCGGCTGTTCGATCTCACCGGTGATACGGATGGACCGGCGCGCGGTCTCGGTCCGAATCCAGGCGTGGGCCTGTTTTTGCCAGGCAGGGTCCTGCCAGAGAAGTAGGGATTGAGTGGACATGTTTACCTTTAAAGTTTTTGGAGTGACAGATCAATACTGTGTAATAAGGAAGACTACTCGATATTCGGATGGCTCGATCGACGTGGACCGATCTTTTGGATAGGGTGTTACCTCGACAATTCGGATCAGGCAATCTGCCACCCTTGCGCGGTCTGTAATCTTTCCGAATAGCCCTGCGCGTGCGCGGCCATTATAATCTGTAAAGACTTGCAGGGTGACATCGGCGGGAGGTTCGTCGCCTTTTTGAGCCGAGATGGCAACGTCCACGGGCCCGCTGAAGACGCAATCCACATCGCTGGGGCAGCGCTCATCGCTCAGGATGGAGTGGAACGCGACCGTCAAATCTGCATCTGTGACCACAATGGTTTGACCCGGGGCAAGTATAAATTCCTGATTCGTTGTTGCCGTCATGTAAGGCAGCCGCGTTGCTGTTTGACATGCTGCCAACAGCCAGATGATGAATAGGGATTGAATGCCTGCCTTGAGTCTCATAATGTCCCTTTGAAAGGATTATAGCATTACAAATTTCTTATTTCTTCGCATGTCCATTTTCTTGACACAACCTATCCAATATGCTATCCTTAGGACTGTAGGATACCAGTAGTTTGCTTTGGAAGAACCAGGTTGGCTCACGGGATCATCCGTGAGCCGCTTTGTTTTTCGCCGTTGAGGCGCTCCGATGCACTACCCAATGAGTACCCTCCATATTTTTCATTTGCCATAAGGAGGCAAAAATGTCGGAACGTATCAACGGTACGGTCAAGTGGTTCAATGGGACGAAGGGCTACGGCTTCCTCGCGCGCGAAGGCGGCGAAGATGTCTTTGTCCATTTCTCAGCGATCCAGGGCGAAGGCTTCAAGAATCTGCAGGAAGGCCAGAAGGTCGAGTTCACGGTTGAACAGGGACCCAAGGGTCTGCAGGCCAGCAACGTCGTCGTCGTCAACTGATTGACTGACAGATACAAAAAATCCCCAGGAGGAAACTCCTGGGGATTTTTGTTCTACAGACTTCCTCTGCAACTCCGGTTCAGTTATCTTAACCGATGAAATTTGTATCCCTCCTCTTCCAGCTTCGTCCTCAGCCCACGCATGGTGTGCAGGTCCTGGCAGGAGCTTATCCGTACCTGCTCATGAACTTTTCCATGCGCTGCAGGGCTTCTTCGATTTTGCTGTATTCCGTGGCATAACACATGCGTGCATATCCATCGCCGCCGGGACCGAAGGCGTTGCCCGGTACCACCGCGACATGCTCTTCGCGCAGCAGCGTTTCGGCGAAGGTCTCATCGTCCATGCCGGAGGCGCTGATGTTGGGGAACGCGTAGAAGGCGCCGCGCGGCTCGAAGGTCCGCAGCCCGAGGCGATTGAGGCCCGCGACCAGCAGTCTGCGGCGGCGGTCATATTCCGCGAGCATCTCCTGGACGTGCGGCTCCCCGCTTTGCAGGGCCACCAGGGCGGCATCCTGGGCGGTCGTCGGCGCGGACATGATCGTATACTGGTGGATGCGCACCAAACCCTGGATGATGTCCGCGGGCCCGCAGGCATACCCGATGCGCCAGCCCGTCATGGCGTAATCTTTCGAGAAGCCGCCCAGCAGCACCGTGCGGTCTTTGATGTTTTCACTCAAAGAGGGGAAACAGACATGTTCGAAGTCGTACACCAAACGATCATAAATTTCATCGGACACAATCAGCAGGTTGTGTTCTTCGGCGATCCTGGCGATCTCGAGCAAAACCTGGCGCGTCGCCACTGCGCCGGTTGGGTTTGACGGATACCCAATAAAGATGGCTTTCGTGCGCGGCGTGAGCGCCTTGCGAATATCAGCGGGGTCGACCATAAAATTGTTTTCTTCGCGCGCGGTCACCTCGATCGGGATGCCGCCCGCCATGATCACCTCGGCCTGGTACGAGACAAAACAAGGCGTCGGGATGATCACTTCATCGCCGGGATCGAGCAGCGCTGTGAACGTGAGATACAGTGCTTCTGAGACTCCAACCGTAGCAATAATCTCGTTGGTCGGGTCGTAGCTTACCTTGTATAAGCGCATGAGGTGATCGGAAATTGCCTGGCGCAATTCCAGCTTGCCCCAGTTCGAAGTGTAATGTGTCTCGCCATTTTGCAGCGAGCGCATGCCTGCTTCGAGGATTGGTTTGGGCGTTGTGAAATCAGGTTCGCCAATGCCGAGTGAGATCACGTCCTTCATGGTCGCGGCAATATCAAAGAACTTGCGAATGCCCGAAGGCTTGAGCCCTGCCACTCGCTTCGACAGACGTTGAACACTGCTCACTTCCTGCATGGAGCCTCCTAAATTGGTTGGATCTGCCATTCATCGGGGACCTCCCGATAGGTAAGATCAAAAGCTTGCCCGTCCGCCGTCTTGACGCGGAATCCCTTCTCGCCGGGACCGCGCCAGCGTGAGACGATCTCCGCGATTTCGTAGCGACCCCCCTGCCAGGTCAGAGAAAGCGGGCGCTCCGCGTATTCTGAATCCGAGCGACATTCAACGGTATCCATCACAATAAAAAGATATCGCTGTTGTCGCCGACGTTCAATTGGATGACGTGCCCATCGCCCTTGCCGCGGACCTTGGCCTGGATCCCGACCAGGGAACGGCACAACACCGCATCCTCGATCTCGCAGTCTGCTTCGAGGATGGTCTCCTCGACCTTGCTGTTACTGATTTTGCAGTTGGGACCAACGGAGGAATATGGTCCGATCACCGAGTCCCTGATTTCAGCAGAGGGATGAACATAAGAAGGAGCAATAATTTTCACTCCATTTACGGTTTCGTCTTTCGTCTTGTTCGCTTTGCCGGCATCGAGCAATGTCTTATTTGTTTCCAGGGTCGCGTCAAAGGTCCCTGTGTCGAGCCAATTCTCGCTGTTCTGAGTCCGAACTTTGGCGCCCTTTTCGATCATGATCGTGATCGTATCTGTCAGCCAGTACTCGCCTTTTAAAATGATGTTGCGCCGTTTTTGCTCTTCGATGGCGGGAAGCAAACTTTCCCCGCTTTTGAAATAATAACAGCCGACCACGACGAGGTTGTGATCCATGGTTTTCGGCTTTTCGATGAAACGCTCCACCCAGCCCTCCTGATCCAATACAGCCACACCGAAGCGACGCGGATCGGGCATGGGCATGACCCAGGCGACGACATCCGCTTCTTCGTGGGCCAGGAACGAAAAATCCGTATCCAGCAAAGTATCCGAAAAGCAGACGATCGCCGGTCCATGCAAAAATTCACGCGACAACCAGAGCGCGTCCGATTGTCCTCTCATCTCATTTTGTACAATGAAATGTGCCCGCATGCCGGGATAGTTCTCGCGCACGAACGCGGGAACCTGCAGTTCGCCAAGATACGGACCTACGATGAAAATAAATTCGACATTATCCGGGTCGGGTACAGTCTGGAACATATCCAACAGGTGTTCGAGGGTGGTTTTCCCCGCCACACTGATCAGCGGTTTGGGTTTGCTCCAGGTGTGTGGACGCATCCGCGTCCCCCAGCCTGCCATGGGAATAAAAATCTTAAGGGTTTCGCTCATAGTGTAATTTTACCGCGTGATAGGGCTGGAGCGCGTATCGCGGATTGCATATCGAGGAATCGCGATAAGCGATCCGCGAATTTACGAATGCCCTAAAACCGGATGCGGCTTATAAGCTTCTTCAAGCCGCCTGATTTCATCCTCAGAAAGTTTGATATCGAGCGCGGCGATCGCCTGATCGAGGTGATCCATTTTGGTCGCGCCGATGATGGGGGCTGTGATGTAGGGCTTACTCAGGATCCATGCCAGCGCGATCTGCGATCCGGAGACACCGCGTTTCTGCGCGAGTTCTGTGACCCGCTCCGCAACAATGAAATCCTCGTCGCGGAAATACAGACTGTTCCCGAATGGATCGCTGTTGGCACGGACAGTTTCCCCGCCTCCGCCGCGCTTGCGATTCCCGGCAAAGAAGCCGCGTGCCAGCGGGCTCCAGGGGATCAGCCCGATCCCCTGATCGATGCAGAGCGGGATCATTTCGCGTTCTTCCTCCCGGTAGACCAGGTTGTAGTGATTCTGCATCGAGACGAATTTCGTCCAGCCATGCGTTTCCGAGACATGCAAAGCCTCGAGGAACTGCCACGCGAACATTGAAGAGGCGCCGATGTAACGCGCTTTGCCGGCGCGCACCACGTCGTTCAGCGCCTCCATTGTCTCCTCGATGGGCGTTTCATAATCCCAGCGATGGATCTGGTAGAGATCGACATAATCCATTCCCAGGCGCTGCAGGGACTTGTCGATCGAATCCAGGATGTGCTTGCGGGAGAGTCCGCGGTCGTTAATGTCATCGCTCATCTGGCCGTGGACTTTGGTGGCAACGATAATGTTTTCCCGCTTGACGCCGGATTCCCTGAGCAGCCTGCCGGTGATGCGTTCGCTTTCGCCTGTGGAATAAACATCTGCGGTATCGAAGAAGTTGATGCCCGCCTCGAGTGCCCGTTTGACAAATGGTTTTGCCTCCTGCTCTTCGAGCAGCCACTCACGCCATTGTTTGGAGCCGTAACTCATCATGCCCAGACACAAGCGCGAGACTTTCATGCCAGTCTTACCGAGATTTACGTATTTCATGGGAAATCCTCCTGATGATAGATCATGGTCAGTGGTCCATCGTCCACGGTCATAAGATTTTCAAATTCGCCAGGCTGGCAGAGAGCCTTTTGATCCCGACGCTTTCGAAGACGACATCCACGATCTCGTCGTCATCCTGGATGCGGCTGTCGAGGACGATGCCCTCGCCCCAGGCCTGATGGCGGACGTGAGTCCCGGCGCGGTATTTGACTTCCATAACGGAGGCCGCCTGCGGCCGCGCGTGAACGGACCAGAGCGTCTCGGGCGCGCGCCCGTGGATGGAACGTCCCGTGCGCGATTTTCCGATCAGTAAATCAGCAGGGACATCATCCAGGAAACGCGAGGGATAGGTCTCCTCGGCGGCGCCGCGCCCGCCGCGCTGGATGGAGCGGATGAGATAAAGCTTATCTTTGGCGCGCGTGATGCCGACATAAAAGAGGCGGCGTTCCTCTTCCATGCCCTCGGGTTCATCGAACGAGCGGCTGTGCGGCAGAATGCCATCGTCGAGACCGACGATGAAGACCGCGCCGAACTCGAGGCCCTTGGCGGCGTGCAGGGTCAGGAGCGTCGGCACATTTCCCTCGGTGATCGTATCCTGATCAGAAACGAGGGCGACGTTCTCGAGAAATTCATCGAGCGTGCGAGTGGAGTATTCAACTGCTATACGTCTCAACTCCTGCACGTTCTCCCAGCGGTCGACACCCTCTTCCGATTCATCATCGATGTATTGTTTATAGTTAAGGTCTGTCAGCACACGATCGAATAATTCCGAGGTGGTCAGGGTGGGCGCTGCGAGTCGCCATGCCGCGAGCATGCCACCAAAGTCTGCAAGGGAAATGGAAGCACGCCCGGTAAAGGAAGACCAGTACGGTGAATCGGCGCCGCGCGCCAGATCGATCAGCACGAAGCCGGGCTGGAGACTGTTCTGCCGCGCGACGTTGTGGAGGGTGAGCAGTGTTTTGTCACCGATGCCGCGCGGCGGGACGTTGATGACGCGGTCCAGGCTGGCTTCATCAGCCGGGTTGTGGATCAGGCGCAGGAAGGCGATGATGTCCTTGACTTCGCGGCGGCCATAGAATCGCTGCGCGCCCACGAGCCGATAGGGCAGCCGCGCCTGCAGGAAGGCTTCCTCGATCAGGCGGGACTGCGCGTTCGTGCGATACATCACGGCGCAGTCGCCCGGCTCGAACTGCCGTGAAGCCACCAGTTGTGCGATGGCATCCACAACGAAAGAGGCTTCGGCGTAATCATCCGGTGCTTCATAGAAGAATATCTTCTCACCTTCGCCGCGATCCGTGAAGAGCTTCTTGCGCTTGCGATTCGAGGCGCGGTCGATGACGCCCATCGCCGCGTTCAGGATGTTCTGCCGCGAGCGATAATTTTGTTCGAGCAATATGGTTTGTGAGTCGGGAAAATCCTGTTCGAAGCGCTGCACATTGCGCCAGTCGGCGCCGCGCCAGGCGTAAATTGATTGATCGGGATCGCCAACGCAAAATATGTTCTTATGAATGGAAGCCAGTTGTCTCACAAGGGCATATTGCGCAAGGTTGGTATCCTGGAACTCGTCCACAAGCACATGTCGGAATCGCTGCGCGTATTTATCCCGGATGGTTGGGTTATCCTCCAGCAGGCGGGCGGTATACACCAGCAGGTCATCGAAGTCCACGGCGTTGCTGGCGATGAGCCGCTTTTGGTAATCCACATACACACGCTTCACGATTTCGTCGCGATAGGTCGTCGTTGGATATTCGTCGGGTCCGATCAGCTCGTTTTTGGCGCGCGAGATCGCGGCATGCACACTCGGCGGGCGGTATAACTTCTCATTGATGTTTAACTCACGGATCACAGCTTTCACGATCCGCTGCTGGTCGTCCGTATCGAAAATAACGAAATTCGACCCGATCGGCAGATGCTCCGCTTCCCTGCGCAAAATGCGCGCGCAAATGGAGTGGAACGTCCCGAGCATAATCCCTTCGATGGCCTGGTCAGGCAGCAGGGATTTGACGCGCGCCTGCATCTCCTTGGCGGCTTTGTTCGTGAAGGTGACCGCCAGGATCTGCCACGGCCGGACGCCTTCCGCCGCGATCAGATAGGCGATGCGCTGCGTCAACACGCGTGTCTTTCCGGACCCGGGGCCTGCCACCACTAAAATGGGCCCGCTGCCCGCTGTGACGGCGTTCCGTTGCTGCTTGTTCAGTTTGTCGAGAAGTTCCATAAGAGAAAGTAAGGGCGGGTTTCACACCCGCCCGGCGTATTGGGCTATTTAAGTTCCGAAGTACAGTTCGGACAGCGGGTGGCTTTAAGCGGAATGATCGTGAAGCAATACGGACATTCCTTCGTGGTCGGGGTGGTCGGTTCCTCTCTCTTCAAGCGGTTCATGGCGCGCACCAGCAGGAAGATCACGAAGGCAATGATGATGAAATCGATAATGGACTGCACGAACGCACCCCACATCACAACCGCATTGCCTACAGCGAATGCCTGCTCACTGAAGTCGATGCCGCCAAGAATGAGACCAATTAACGGCATGAGCACATCGTTAACAAGTGAAGTGATGATCTTTCCGAATGCCCCCCCGATGATCACCGCGATCGCCAGGTCCATCACATTGCCGCGCACCGCGAATTCCTTGAATTCTTTCAGCATGTTGTCCTCCAAATTTGCTACCGGACAAAGTTCAAAATCCTCACCACGAAGGTCACAAAGGGGCACAAAGGCAAATCTTAAGACTCTTCCTTCGTGATACTTCGTGCCCTTCCCCGGCACCTGCGCCCGGGGCAGGTGTGTGGTAAAAAACGCATGGCGTCACAAAAAACTGTCCGGTAGTGAATCCTCCAAAGGGAAACAGGAACCAAAGTCAAGTCATTCTACCGTCTCGAAAAGGGGCTGTCAACAAAATGAAAAGGAAGAAAAAATGTAACAGTTTCAATAAACACTATTCAGAGTATCCTACTCAGGAATTGGAAAAAACAGTACTAGAGAACTGTTTTTTAGGATTCGATTGTCCTACGATTGTCCTACAATTGTATTAATGTTGACGCGCTTGGGGAATTAGGTATAATTCGGTCTGCTTGGCACTTTAGAACGTGTAGTTCTAGTACTCCATGTAGTAAAGGAATATACGGATGCCCGACTTCATTCTTGATGTGCAAGGGCTAGAAACGACATTTAGGACCCCGGATGGAGTAGTACACGCAGTCAATGGTGTTTCATTCGGACTAGCAGAAGGCGAAACATTAGGGGTGGTGGGAGAAAGTGGGTGTGGCAAAAGTGTGACCATGTTATCGGTGCTGGGGTTGATCCCTAGACCGCCTGGAAAAGTAGAAGCGGGGAAAGCCATATTTGCCAGACAAGACCTGCTGAAAATGACAAATGAAGAGATTCGCCACGTTCGTGGCGCCCAGATCGCCATGATCTTCCAGGATCCCATGACATCATTGAATCCTGTGCTGACGATCGGGCGTCAACTGGAAGAGCCTCTGATGCTGCATATTGGTATGACCAAGAGTCAGGCCCGTGAGCGCGCAGCTGAGTTGTTATCCATGGTGGGCATCCCAAACGCGAAGGATCGCCTGAACGATTTTCCTCACCAGTACTCCGGCGGGATGCGCCAGCGTGTGATGATCGCGATGGCATTGTCGTGCAGCCCTCAAATTCTGATTGCCGACGAGCCGACCACTGCGCTGGATGTCACCATCCAGGCACAGATCACAGACCTCATCAAGCGGTTGCGCGATGAACTGGGGATGGCGATCATCTGGATCACGCACGATCTCGGTGTCGTGGCAGGCATCGCTCAGCGTGTGCTTGTCATGTATGGCGGTTATATTATCGAGCAGGCGCCCGTCCGGGGATTGTACGCAAACCCGGAACATCCCTATACGATCGGTTTGCTCGGAAGTCTCCCGCGCGTGGACGAAAAGGATCGTGCGAAGCTGTTTTCGATCGAGGGCCAGCCGCCAGTCCTCTATCAGAAGCCGAATGCCTGTCCGTTTGCGCCGCGCTGTAAGTGGGTCTTGGAGCATTGCTGGAAAGAGAATCCTCCTCTGTTGGAAGTAGGACCCGACCATCGCGCAGCCTGCTGGGTGAATACCAAGACCGGGAGACATCGCTAATGAGCAACCAAACCCCCAACGACAATGTTCTGCTCCGTGTTGAAGATTTAAAGATGCATTTTCCCATCTATCGCGGCGTCATTCAGCGCCAGGTCGGTGCGGTGCGCGCAGTGGATGGGATTACGTTTGATATCAAACGCGGCGAAACACTGGGTCTGGTTGGTGAGTCGGGTTGCGGCAAGTCCACGACGGGCCGTACGATCCTGCAGCTCTATCGCCCAACAGCTGGTTCGGTTCATTTCGATGATGTCGATCTGGTCCACTTGAGAGGCGAGGAGATGCGCCGGATGCGGCGCAAGATGCAGATGATCTTCCAGGATCCGTACGCCAGCCTGAACCCTCGCATGACTGTAACCGATATTGTAGGTGAGCCGCTGATGGTGCATAGCGTCGCGACCGGGAAGGAAATCCAGGATCGTGTCCAGCACCTGCTCGAGCTGGTGAATCTCAATCCATCGTTTGCAAGCCGTTACCCGCATGAGTTTTCTGGTGGACAGCGCCAGCGAATTGGCGTGGCGCGTGCCCTTGCCTTGCAGCCTTCCTTCATTGTCTGTGATGAGCCGATCTCGGCTCTGGATGTTTCGATCCAGGCCCAGGTGGTTAACCTGCTTGAAGACCTGCAGCAGCAATTTAATCTGACATATCTTTTTATTGCTCACGATCTTTCGATGGTTAAACATATTAGTGATCGCGTTGCAGTAATGTATTTAGGTGTCTTTGTTGAATTGGCATCCCGCGATGAATTGTATGAGAAGCCCCTCCACCCCTACACCCGGGCGCTGTTGTCGGCAGTGCCGATCCCGGATCCGATTGCAGATGCAAAGCGGGAACGCGTTATTCTCACAGGCGATGTTCCCTCCCCTGCCAGCCCGCCCTCCGGCTGCCGCTTCCGCACGCGCTGCCCGATCGCCGAAGCCGTCTGTGCCGAGTCACGCCCCGAGTTCAGGGAAATTACGCCAGGTCATTTTGTCGCCTGCTTTTTTGCCGAAAGATTCTTATAGCCGGTTGATATGAAAGGAGGTGGTTGTTCTCGTAACTATCGATGGTTCGTTATAGGAATTCGTACGTGTCAAATCAAACCCTTTCAATCTTGTGAGGAGAAGAAACATGCGTAAACTGTTTTATCTGCTAAGCCTGCTGGTCGTTGCCAGCATGATCCTGTCGGCCTGTGGTGGTGCACCTGCCACTTCGGCTCCTGCGGCGACTGAAGAGCCGGCTCCCGCAACGGAAGCGGCTCCGGACGAAGAGGCGCCGGCCGGCGGCATCACAGCCAAGGACCCAACGACCTTTGTATACGTCACCTTCGGTGAGCCCGATCTGCTCGACCCGGCTCTTGACTATGAGACCGCGGGCGGCGAAATTCTCCAGAACGTCTATGAGACGCTGGTGACATACAAGGGAAATTCCCTCTCCGAGTTCGAGCCGCTCCTGGCTGAGTCCTATGAGATCTCCGAGGATGGGCGGACCTATAGCTTCCAGCTGCACCAGGGGATCAAATTCCATGACGGCGCTGACATGACGGCTTCGGATGTCAGCTATTCGTTCGTGCGCGGCATGCTGCAGGGTGGCGGCAGCTCGCCCCAGTTCCTGATTGTCGAGCCGTTCTATGGCGTCGGGACGACTGATATTTCCGAGATGGTCGAAGTCGCTCAGATGTTCGGCCTCGAAGCCCTGGCGGACGGCGTTTCCACCGAGGAACTCGATGCCATCAATGCTGACGATGTCAGCCTCTATGATGACGTCGAAGCCATGCAAGCTGTCGATCCGGAAATCCTGGTGGGCGTCTGCGAAGACCTCTACTCCCGCTTCGAGGTTGACGATTCCGCCGGCACCGTTAACATGACCCTGGCTCTGCCCTGGGCGCCCTTTATCTCCACCATCGCCGGCTACTGGAGCTCCGCCATGGACCAGGATTGGGTTGCCGCACAAGGCGGCTGGGATGGCTCCTGCGAAACCTGGCAGAACTTCTATGCCATGCAGCCTGAGAACGACCCGATCTACGACAAGACCAATGGCACCGGACCGTTCATCCTCGATCGCTGGACCCCCGGTGAAGAGCTCGTGATGGTCCGCAACGACAACTACTGGCGCGAACCCGCCAAGCTCGAGCGCGTCGTCATCCAGCAGGTGGACGAGTGGAGCACCCGCTTCGCCATGCTGCAAGCCGGCGATGCTGATGCTGGCGCCGTCCCGGTGGAGAACCGCTCCCAGATGGATGCCCTGGTCGGCGAAGTCTGTAATTGGGATACTGCCGCGAACGATTATGCCTGCGAAACCACCGATGACAGCAAGCCGTTCCGCGTGACCCTCGGCCGTTCTACCAATACCCGCTCGGACATCTTCTTCAACTTCAATGTTGCGAACCCGGATGGCAGCAACACCTACCTGGGCTCCGGCCAATTGGACGGCAACGGCATTCCGGTGGACTTCTTCAGTGATGTCCACGTCCGCAAAGCCTTCAACTACTGCTTCGATTGGGACACCTATATTGGTGACATCTTCAACGGTGAAGCGATCCAGTCGACAAGCCTGGTAATCGAAGACATGCCCGGCTGGAATGCGGATGACCCGTACTATTCCTTCGATCTTGCCAAGTGCGAGGAAGAGTTCAAGCTGGCTGACGTTGATAAAGATGGCATTCCCGCTGGTGAGGATGAGGAAGGCGATATCTGGACGACCGGTTTCCGTATGTCCGGTACCTACAATCAGGGCAACACCACCCGCCAGACTCTCGTTGAATTGCTCTCCGCAAACATCAACCAGGTCAACGAGCTCTTCATCATGGAGTCTGTGGGTCTGCCGTGGCCGGCCTTCCTGCGCTCGCTCAACGCCCGGCTTGCCCCGATCTTCTTCGTCGGCTGGCACGAGGACATCCACGATCCGCACAACTGGTACGTTCCCTACCTGGTGACTTTCTACGCCAGCCGGTCCAGTGTGCCCAACGACAAATACATCCCGTTGATCAACGCCGGTGTGCTCGAGAGCGATCCCGCTGCCCGCAATGAGATCTATCGTGAATTGAACCAGCTGGTCTACGACGACCCGCCCGGTATCATTGGCGTGCTCGGAACCACTCATGGCTTCATGCATCGCTCTGTCAAAGGCGTGAATTACAACCAGAACTACAGCAACCTCTACTATTACCCGATTTACAAAGAGTAGTAGGATGTTTCTATAAGTAAAATCGTATATGGGGGGCGGCGCCACGGCGCTGCTCCCCATACCTTCCTCAATCGGCGATTTTGTTCTACGGAATGCGACGAATCTCTTCTTCGCCATTTTCCGAATAACATAATCATCAGGAGCAAGTAAAATGATCACTTATATTATCAGGCGTTTACTGCTTGTACCATTCCTGCTCTTTGGTGTGACAGTGCTGATCTTTGGAATGTTACAGTTCCTGACGCCAGTCGAGCGCTCGGCTCTGTATGTCCGCGACATCCCCAAGACCTCAAAACAAGTCGATGGGATCATCCTGAAATACGGTTTGGACAAGCCGATCCACATTCAGTACTGGCGCTGGCTGGTGGGAACGATCGATCCGGTCACCGGCAATCGGACTGGCGGAATCATCTATGGGGACTTCGGCTGGTCGCGTACGGGTTCCCAGCCTGTGGTCGAACTGATCAAGACCCGCTTTCCGAATACCCTTGACCTGACCCTGTGGGCTGTGGCTCCCATCATCCTGGTCGGGATCTGGCTGGGAGTGCAGGCGGCTGTGCACCACAATGGCTTTATCGACCAGGCGGGACGGATGTTCAGCATTGTCGGCACATCCTTCCCCACCTTTGTCTTTGGCTTGCTGGTGTTGATGATCTTCTATGCCAACCTGCAGTGGTTCCCACCGGGCAGGCTCTCCACCAGCATGCAGGCAGTGGTCAATGCAGAGGGCTTTCGGTCATACACTTCCCTGCTGACCATCGACAGTCTGCTGAACGGCCGCTTCGATGTGTTTATCGATGCGCTCAAACACATGATCCTGCCCATCCTGACCCTTTCGTACATCAGCTGGGCTACGTTCCTGCGTGTGACGCGCTCCTCGATGCTCGAGACCCTGCGCCAGGAGTATGTCACCACGGCGCGTGCCAAGGGTCTGTCCGAGCGGGATGTGATCTTCAAACACGCCCGCCCCAACGCGATGATTTCGGTCGTCACTCTGGCAGGCTTTACAGTGGTCGGCTTGATGGGAGGTGTGGTCATCACCGAGACCGTCTTCGACTATCCCGGCATCGGCAAGGAAGCGGCTGAGGCTGCCAGCCAGTTGGATGTGGTCACCGTTTTGGGCTTTGCCCTCTTCAACGGGTTCATCTTGATCATTGCTAACCTGGTTGTCGATATTCTGTACGCGGTGGTTGATCCACGCGTGCGGCTGGCTTGAAGAGGTGTACCATGACAGAAGTTGTACCTTCCGGCGATAACACCCTGCTTGCCGACGCAGTCGCGATGCGCAAGGTGGGACGGCTCGAACGTTTCCTGGGCCCCGAGAATTACCGTGTGCTGGTCGGCTTGTTCAAAACGCCCGCCTCGATTGTGGGCTTTGCATTGATCGTGCTGTTTGTCGCTATCGCGTTTCTGGCTCCCTGGATCGCGCCCCCGCTCAATCCCAACGATCCGTACAAAATCCCGCGTGATGGGTTTTCCGCCGAGCCGCGCCCAATGGGCTCGGAATGGCGGGTGAGGCCGCCCGATCTGCCTGTCTGGTGGAAGCCCATCATGAAGACCGATCAATGGGTTCATATCCTGGGTACGTCTCAGGGACAATACGATGTGTTCTATGGTGTGATCTGGGGAGTGCGGACGGCTTTCAAGACAGGTCTGATCGTCGTGCTCTCGACCTTCCTGATCGGTGTCGTGATCGGCTCCGTCTCCGCCTATTATGGCGGCTTGGTGGATAACATCATCATGCGGATCGTGGATGTATTCCTGACGTTGCCATTCCTCCTGGCGGCTATGATCCTGGCGGCTGTGCTCACGCCGAAGATCGGACGAAGCCTGGTGCCCTCGATCCTGGCATTGATCGCGTTCGGTTGGATGAGCTATGCACGCATCATCCGCGGCGATATCCTCTCGACCAAGGAGCGCGATTATGTCATGGCGGCGCGGGTGATCGGCGTGCGGGACAGCCGCATCCTGTTCCGACACATCCTGCCCAATGCCATCTTCCCTACCCTGGTGCTGGCGTCCCTCGCTATCGGCGATGTTACCCTGTCCTTTGCGGCCCTTTCCTTCCTGGGTATCGGTACCGAGATGGGCTATGCAGACTGGGGACAGGTGCTATCCTTTGCCCGCAACTGGATCATCAGCCTCGATCAATACTGGTACATTGTCATCTGGCCCGGTCTGACGCTGGTGCTGTTCGTCATGGGCTGGAACCTGCTCGGCGATGCCCTTCGCGATATCCTCGATCCTCGTATGCGAGGCAAGACGTAGTCTGTGTTGACCAGATTCCTGTTTCGAACTGGTTCAGTCGCTCTGGGAATAGCCCTGCTCATGGCAGGGCTATTTTTCCACGCTGGCACAGCCTCGCCGGAGATCCAGCAGGCCACAGCTACACCGCCCCCCACTCTTTCACCCTTTGAACGGCTTGTCGAACCGACTCTGCCAGCCGCGCCTTCCCAGTCCGACCACGGCGCTCAGGATTACTGGCTCTACTGCCTGCCCTGTCACGGAGAGCGAGGTCAGGGTTTGACGGATGAATTCCGGGAAACTTATCCTCCCGATGAAATGAACTGCTGGCAATCCGGTTGTCATGGCAAGCGTCCCTATGAGGACGGCTTCAAACTCCCGACACAGATCCCGGCCGTGATCGGGCAGGAGACCCTGGGCAAGTTTACCGATGGCGCACAGCTCAACGCCTATATCCGCGCGACCATGCCATTCTGGAAACCGGGCAGTCTCACAGAGGACGAAGCCTGGCGCATAACCGCGTTCCTCCTGCGCGAAAATGGTCTATGGGATGGCAGAACGGAGCTCGACGCAGCCAATGCCGCGACGGTGAAGATCCCGCGCGGGGCGCCGACTCCCGTCGTAACGCCTCAACCGGCTGATGGTCAGGCTGGAAACGGCGTCCTGGCATGGGTCACAGGGATCGGCATACTCTTCCTCCTTCTCTTGCTGATCTTCATCCTCAAAAAATCCCAAAATACGACTAAAATCTAGCAGGAGGTTGCATGAAAAATCATATCAAAGCTCTACTTCCTGTCTTTATTCTTGCCCTGACCGTGCTGGCCTGCGGGCCGGAGGTGACCGTGACTCCTTTTGTCACCGGGACGCCGGGTCCGCTGCTTCCTTCGCCGACGCCGGAAACGCGTTCCCTGACGATTTGTCTTGGCGTGGAGCCAACGACTCTTTATCCGTATGGCAGCCTCAATTCCGCCGCGCGCAGTGTGCTCTCCGCGATTTATGATGGTCCCATCGATGCCGTGGAGTACGAATATGAGCCAATCATCCTCGAGAAAATCCCGGATCTCGAAGACGGCGACGCGCAAGTCAGCCCGGTGACCGTGAACGCCGGTGACGAGGTTGTGGATTCGAGCGGCGATCTGGTGCTGCTGAACACAGGTACAATCGTGCGTCCGAGCGGGTGCCGCAGTGATGACTGCGCGATCGCCTACGACGGTTCCAGCAGCCTGCAAATGGATCAAATGGTCGTCACTTTCACCATGCTCAAAGGGTTGATGTGGTCGGATGGCGCACCTCTCACCGCAAATGATTCGATCTATTCCTTTGGGCTGGCTTCGAATGATGCCACGCCCGGCTCGAAATTCCTGGTGGATCGCACCGCCACGTACGAAGCTGCCGACGAGCAGACCATTCAATGGTGGGGCAAGCCTGGTTTCATCGACCCCGAATACTATACCAATTTCTGGATGCCATTGCCGGAACACGCCTGGGGTGAGTTCGAGCCTGCTGACCTTTTAAAGGTGGATGTCTCGTCACGATTGCCGCTTGGATGGGGACCCTATATCATCGATGAATGGCAGGCCGGCAAACGTCTGCACCTCGTCAAGAATCTCAATTATTTCCGTGCAAGCAGTGGACTGCCCAAGTTCGATGAATTAATATTTCTGACTTTTCCCGATACGAATGCAGCTGTGAGCGCACTCGTCGAGGGGACTTGTGATGTGCTCGATCCCTCCACGCGGCTCGACGGGCAGGTGGGTTTGCTCCAGCAGCTGCGCCTCGACAATCACGTGCGTCTGCTGACCGCCCAGACCAATGTCATGGAGTGGCTTGCGCTGGGAATCGCCCCGGCCTCGTTTGACGATGGTTTCGATGCGGAGGAGGACCGCCCTGATTATTTCGGCGACAAGCGTACACGTCAGGCAATTGCCTTGTGCCTTGACCGCCAGAAAGTCGTGGATACCGTCCTGTTCGGTCTCTCGCAGGTGCCCGACAGCTATGTGCCTTCCGATCATCCTTTGCACAATGCCAACGTTCAGAAGTATGAATTCAATCCTGCTTCCGGCAATCAGATTTTGGAACAGGTGGGCTGGCTCGATCAGGATAATGATCGTTCCACGCCGCGCCAGGCTTTTACAGTGACAAACGTTCCGGTCAACACGCCCCTGGTGCTTAACTATTACACAACGACGGCGACACAGCGCCACCAGGTGGCTGAGATCCTGACACAGTCGCTGGCTGAATGTGGGATTGGTTTGAATGTCATTTATTCCAATGCCCCTGATTTTTACGCGCAGGGACCGGCAGGACCCCTCTTTGGGCGTCAGTTCGATCTCGCCGAATATTCCATAGGGGTCAACAGCCTCGAGCCGCAGTGCAGCTGGTTTACCGGTTCACAAATTCCCAGCGAAGAGAATCACTGGGTCGGCACAAATGTCAGCGGGTACAACAATCCCAATTTCGATGCGGCCTGTCAAAAGACGATCCAAGCCGTTTCCACCGATCCGGAATATGCCTTCCATCAGGAGTCACAGGCGATCTTTGCAGCCGATATTCCAGCCATTCCTCTGTACCTGCGGCTCCGAGTCGCGGCGGCCCGCCCGGACTTTTGCGGATTCACGCTCGACCCCTCTGCCTCCTCCGCCCTGGCGGATATCGAAGCCTTTGACTACGGGCAGGCATGTGAGCCCCAATAGTCGATCGGATTGCCAATCCAACCTACTGGGTTTTATCGAATTAAACTACACTTAGTCTTTTCGCATAACCCTGTAACAGGACAAAACTTTGCTATAATGACTTCATTCCTGACCACGGGAGCATCCTGAGATGAACAACAGTAAACCTTTATTGGAAGTAAAAGGACTGAAGACGTATTTCTATACTGAAGATGGTATTGTTCGCGCGGTGGATGGCGTAAGTTTCGAAGTGTATCCCGGGGAAGTACTCGGATTAGTCGGTGAATCCGGTTGCGGCAAGAGTGTGACCTCGCTTTCGATCATGCGCTTGATCTCCAAACCCGGAAAAATAGACGAGGGTGAGATTTTACTGGACGGCGAAAACCTGCTCGAGCTGCCCGAACACGAGATGATCAAAGTCCGCGGCAACCGCATTTCGATGATCTTTCAACAGCCGCAGACGGCGCTCAACCCTGTTTTCAAGGTCGGTGACCAGCTGGCAGAAGTATTGGACGTACATCAGGACCTGGGGAAGGAGGCGGGCTGGAAGCGCGCCGTGGAATTGCTCAAAATGGTCGGCGTGCCTGACCCCGGACGCCGCGTCGAAGCCTATCCCCACGAGTTATCGGGCGGGATGGCGCAGCGCGTCATGATCGCGATGGCGCTCGCCTGTGTCCCCGAGCTGCTGATCGCCGATGAACCGACTACCGCTTTGGATGTGACCATCCAGGCACAGATCCTTGACCTGATGCGCGACCTGCGCCGGGAAATGGGGACCTCCGTCATTCTGATCACGCACGACCTGGGTGTGGTGGCAGAGATGGCTGAGCGCGTCGCCGTCATGTATGCCGGCGAGATCGTCGAACAAACGGATGTCAACACCCTGTTCGATCAGCCGCTGCATCCATACACGCAGGGGTTGATCGGCTCGATCCCTGTGCTCGGCGAGATCAAAGAGAGCCTGGCTGTCATCCCCGGTTCGGTGCCGAACCTGGTCAATTTGCCGCCGGGTTGTCGTTTTGCGCCGCGCTGCCAGGCGCGTTTCCAATATGGCTGCAAGATTTGCGCAGAAGTCAAACCGGACCTGGTGGAAGTCAAGCCGGGCCACCTTGTACGCTGCTGGTTATATCAAAATGCGGAGGGCCATGTCGCTCCGCTCAAGGTCAGCTAGCCGCAGCTTTTTATTGGAGCATTCAACATGCCAACGAATAACAATCAGAACGGGGAAGTGCTGGTGAAAGTCAACAACCTGGTGAAATATTTCCCTGTGCGTGCCGGCTTGTTTCAGCGCGTAGTGAATCACGTCAAAGCAGTCGATGATGTGAGTTTCTTTGTCAGAAAGGGCGAGACGCTTGGATTGGTGGGTGAATCGGGCTGCGGCAAGACAACCGTCGGGCGCACCATGCTGCGCCTCATCGAGCCGACCTCCGGTGCGGTAACGTTCGAAGGCCGGGACGTCTTCTCGATGAAGCCGCGTGAGCTCAAGGTTGCGCGCCGTGACATGCAGATCATCTTCCAGGACCCTTATGCCTCGCTCGACCCGCGCGTGCCCATTGGCGAATCGGTGATGGAAGGTCTGCATATCCACCGCATCGGCACGCCCAAAGAACGCATGGACATTATGCTGGAGACTCTCAAAAAAGTTGGGCTGGAAACTTATCATTCCCGCCGCTATCCCCATGAGTTCTCCGGAGGTCAGCGCCAGCGCATTGGGATTGCGCGCGCCCTGGCGCTCCGCCCGCGCTTTATCATCTGTGACGAGCCGGTTTCTGCGCTGGATGTTTCCATCCAGTCGCAGGTTTTGAACATCCTGAAGGACTTGCAGGCTGAATTCGGTCTGACCTACCTGTTCATTGCTCACAACCTTTCGGTGGTGGAACATGTGTCCAATCGCGTCGCGGTGATGTATCTGGGCAAGATGGTGGAGATGACCTCGCGTGAGGAATTGTTTCGCAATCCGCTGCATCCGTATACCCAGGCGCTCATGTCTGCCATCCCGGTCCCCAACCCGCGTTTGAAGAGACAGCGCACCATTTTGAAGGGTGATGTGCCGAGTCCTTTGAACCCGCCCAAAGGCTGCCGCTTCCACCCGCGCTGCCCGGTGGCGATCGAAAGATGCGCTCATGAGGAGCCGCCGTTCGTCGAAGTGAGCCCGGATCACTGGGCGGCTTGTCATCTTGTGCAATAAGGAGTGACTTGATATGCCTGTGCCCACCATTCTCCTCGTTGACGATCAGCGTGATATCGTCCGCCTCCTCCACTCGAGCCTGCAGACTCTTGGGCATGAACTGGATATTATCGATGCGCCTTCCGGCGAGGAAGCCCTGCTGGAAGCCTCGCGGCGCAAGATCGATCTGCTGGTCGCCGATTATCTTTTGCCAGGCATCTCCGGTGTGGAACTCATGCGCAAGATCCAGGCACGCAGCCCCGAGTTGAAGGTCATCTTCATTTCGGGCATGACCGAGCGCAAAGTGCGCAAGGAGATGCTGAATGCCGGTGCGGTGGCGATCTTCGACAAACCCATCCCGCTGGCAGATTTTTTGGACGCGGTCGAGCGGACGCTGGGCTTGGTGCTCACCATCTTCCCACCTGAATCGAGCAAGGATGTCGAGGAGCGGCGTCAGACACTGTCCGAATTACTGGGCGGCTTTCGACAGAAGATCGAGGCAGATGCCGTCTTCCTGATCAACGATCGCGGTCGTGTCATGGCGCGCGCCGGCGACCTGCATGATAACAGCATGGAGGTTTCCCTGCTTTCGGCGTTGATGGCGATCTATAGCGCGGGTCTGAAAGTTTCGCGGTTTATGCATCAGGAAAACCTGGAGAATTACCACGTCTTCCGCGGCGCAGACTATGACCTGATCCTCATCCCGGTGAATTTATCTCATGCGCTGCTGCTGGCTGGCAAGGATCTTGCCAACTCCAGCCGCATCCTGCAAACGGTGGAAGGAATGCTCTCTGTGCGCGGCGATGTGCAGAATGTGCTGCAGTCGCTGGGGGTGACACCCGCGCCCGTCACAACGGAAGCAGCTGTCGCTGAGGCTGAAGAGCCGTCTGTTCCATCGGAAGAACCCGAACCGGAGGTCGATCTCGATATGTTGTTCTCGGCGGGCAAAAAATCCAAAGTGAAGGATGTGGATGCTTTCTGGGACGATGCCGTGGAGAAGACCGCCAATGCCCCAGCCAGCCCGGATGTCATCTCCTTTGAAGAAGCCCGGAAGCTGGGTTTGACACCTGGCAAAACCATGCCGATCCGCATCACAGGTCCTTTGAAAGATCCAGGTCAGTCCAAAAAGAAGTGACACATCGTACCCCCTGGCACCGCCCCTTCGGGGCCAGGACAGGTGTGCGCACAGTAGGGCAATCGCATCTAAAGAGGCTCTGAAATGAGGTAAAAATGGCTATCCTGGAGGTCGGTATGCCGAAAAAGCCGTTAGAAGCG
>JAFGCG010000043.1 GCA_016932715.1 Anaerolineales bacterium | reverse complement strand
GCCCGGCCTCATCCATGACCATGGCGGTTTCAGCGCCATGCCCGGCGCCGTGGGCGTGCTCCGGCTGTGCTTCGATCGCCTCCTCGGCGTATTCTTCCGGAGTCTCCGGTTCGGGATGGTGTTGGACGGCGTGTGCACCATGGAAATCGGATTGTATTGGCGCCTGTTCATGCTCATGTTGTTGATGACCGACATGCTCGTCATGTTTCTCAGGGTGTTTGTGTTCTTCTCGATCATTCATTGTTGTAAATCCTCTAGCATTTGCGCTTCCCCTTGGATCCCCCAGCTTTCAAACACAGGGGGTTGAAAACCTTTGAATTGGCTTGCACATTCTGATCTTAATGACGTGTGCCAAAGACAGGAGGTTACAGTGTAAGGAGAAACGGCATAGAAACCAGGCAGACGAACGCCGGGGAAGGGATACGCGCTAGGGTGCCGTTTGGGATACGCTGCCTGACTGGCAGGTACAGTCGAGGCAGCTGTGAACCGCGCAGGTTCGGCAGGTCTCTTCAAGACGCTGCTTAAGCGCCTGCCGGGCGCGGTGCCGGCGGACTTTCAGGTTATTGGGCTGGATGTTTAACTGTTGGGCAACCAAGCCGGGGTCACCGGGCTGAAGGTCCAGCCGTTCAATCAGCTCAGCATATTCGGGTTTCAGGGACGGCAGCAGGTCTCTGAAACATTCACACAGGGCTGCCTGGTATTCGGGCTGTGATTCCAGGCTCGCCTCACGTGCATACGTTTCAAGATAGCGCTGCTCAACGTTTCGCTTGCGGTTCGTATCGATAATGGCGTTATTTAGAATGCGGTAGAACCAGGGCAGTAGGCGGTCGTCGTCCCGCAGGTCACCGGCGGATCGAAGCGCTTTCAGCAGCCCTTCTTGCAGTACATCCTCGGCCAGATTTGGGTCTGGCACTCGTTTTTGAATAAATCCGAGCAGCTTATCGCGGTGGCGCAGCAAAACCTGTTCGACAGATTCCATTCCTTCTTTTCCTTTCCCCCACACAATTATATACTTATTTGTTACACATTGTAAATATGGGGTTCTCTGGGTTTTGCCGGGATGGTTGGGGGTTTCGAAAGCCACAGCACTGCGCATTTAAGTTCAACAGTCCTGGGTTCGTAGCGCTGGCAAACCAAAAACGACCCGGTATCAAAGCCCTGAGTCGTTTTCGCTTGTTATGTATTGGGGTGCCTGGACGGTTTCGAACCCTCAACCTCCTCATCCACAGTGAGGCGCTCTGCCATTGAGCTACAGGCACCATAGGCTTTTACCAGCCATCGGGGCGATATTGTATCACACAGGCGCTGCTTGCGCAAGCATTTTTCGAATGGCGGACGCCGCGGAGGCGCGATCCACCGTCTCCTGGGTACGCGAGAGCAGGTCTTTGACGGTCACCTGGCCCGCGGCGCGCTCGTCTGGCCCGGCGATGACGACGAAGCGGATGCCCATTCGGTCGGCGAACTTGAGCTGTTTTTGCAGTTTGACCGCTTCGGGGTACACGACGACTTTCAGCCCGGCGGCGCGCAGTTCGGCTGAGAGGGCGAAGGAATCGGCCAGGGAATCTTCATCAAACGCAGTGATGAAGACGTCAGCCGGAACGAGCTGCAGATCAGGGATCAACCCGTATTCTTTCAGCAGAACGGTGATCATCACATCGCCCATGGCAAAACCAGTAGCGGGAAGCTGATTACCACCCACAGCACTGATCAAATTATCGTAGTGCCCGCCGCCAAAGATGGCCCGCCCACCGGCGCGCGCCTGGGCTTCGAACACAACGCCAGTGTAATAATCCAGCCCGCGGATCACGCCTGGATCGAATTCCACGTACTCGCTCATGCCCATCTGGTCGAGCACGGCGAAGACACGGCGCAGTTCTTCTGACTTCTGCCATAACTGCTCATCCTTGAGCATGATGTAAATCCCCTGCATCTGACCGGTGGTGATGCCTGTGCCCAAGACATAATCTTCCCAATCTTTCGGCGGCAGCTTATCTCGCCGGTCGATGATGTGGATGACCTCCTTGCGCAGGTCCTCAGGCATGCCCAATGCTGCTAATTCGTCATTCAAGAGCTTGCGGCTGTTGACAGCGATGCGTACCTTATCTGCGGGCAGCCCCAGCTCTCGGAATAAAGACACGGCAATGGCGATCATTTCGGCATCACACTCGGGTGTGTTTGCGCCGAGCATGTCAATGTTCCATTGGAAAAACTCGCGGGTGCGGCCCTTCTGCGGCCGCTCATAACGCCAGAAGGGACCGAACATCCACCAGCGCGCCGGAAAAGCCAGCTCATTCTGGCGCTGCGCTACCATGCGGGCCAGGGAGGGGGTCAGTTCGGGGCGCAGGGTGATGCGGTCGCCACCGCGGTCCTCGAAGACATACGACTGCTTGTTCACCAGTTCCTCGCCAGACTTGGCAGCATACAGGTCGAGCCGTTCGAGGAATGGACCTTCGTACTCCTGGTAGCCGTACATTTCTGATACTTTTCGGATCTTTCCGAGCAGCCACGCGCGCACTGCCATCTCTTCAGGATAGAAGTCGCGCGTGCCTTTTACGGTAGGGATGGTTGTTTTCATGCGATCAATCTCTCATCTTCTGGCGTGGTCAATCTGACTTTCCGATTTTAACACATCCCGGGCCATGCTGGGCAGGGAAGTAGTAAATTAAGGGATATATCGAAAGTTTGTGAAATCTGTTACTTTTATCCGGGCAAACTGAGGCCAGATTTTACGATTTCAAGGTAAAATATCCTTGATACCAAATCATTAGTAATTGAATGTGATCGGAATATAAGAAGCATGAACATACGGGAATTGATCCGCATTATCGATGGGGCTTTAATCACGCAATCGTGCG
>JAFGCG010000042.1 GCA_016932715.1 Anaerolineales bacterium | reverse complement strand
TTGCACAGATTTACGCAGATTTTTTCTTACTTTCTCAAGCCTTTGTGTTCCTTCGTGCCCTTCGTGGTGAATATTAAAACACTCTCTTAGTGTACTCACCTGCACTTGCGTGCGGTGCAAGTGTCGTGTCCTTTGTGGTGAAAAAGGTTTTTGCAGTGGACTCACTGATTACACAGAAGATTTATCCGTTCCTGCCCCCCAGCCAGTGTTAAGTATGCTTGACAACGCGACTGATGTTAAGTATACTTAACATCATGACTCATGACCGTATAGGAAATCGTCTAAAAGAACTCCGGACCAACCTTGGAATGACACAAGCAGAGTTGGCTGAATTAGTCGGGGTTGCGCGGGTATCCATTGTCGCGATCGAAAATGGGCGCTTCCTGCCAACAATCGAAACCGCCCTGCTCATCAGCAAGGCGCTGAATGCCCCGATCGAGGAGATATTCTGGCTGAAGGACAATCAACCATGAAAAAAGACTTTTTACCCTACTACATCTCACGCGCTATTTTGAGCCTTGCCTTTGCCATCCTGGCAGCAGGCATTAGCTGGATAACCCTGCTTCTCGCAATACTGCTTTTTGGACTCTTTCTGCTCTATCTGCACAGCGGCTGGTTCCGTGTCGATTTAAGACAACCCCTCACACCGCTCAGGCGCGACCAGCATGGACAGGAGATCCAAAGAAAAGCTCTCATTATTTCCATCGTTGTGGGATTGCTTATCTATCTGACTTCTCCCTATCTATCAGGCGCGCTCAGTTTATCCCTTTCGGGGAATGTCGCGCTCTCGATCGGGATCATTACCTATTTCACTACTCAATTCGTTCTTTTTGCTCGCACCTGATTCTGTCAGGATTTAAACGGTCGGAAACCCTCCCCCAGTGCTTCGTGCGCCAGGCCGATGACCATGAAGGCGCGCGGGTCCACTTCATGGACGATGGCTTTTAACGCAGCTACTTCCGCGCGGCTGATCACACAATAAAGAACGGGGCGTTCTGTTCCCGTATACGCGCCCACTCCCTGCAGAACCGTGACGCCTCGCTCCAGTTCCTCGAGCACGCGTTCCGAAATCGCCTCGGGTGCGCCTGTGACGATCAGTGCCGTGCGGACGGTGCCGCCGCCTTCCAGCGTCGTCTCGGCAGCCAAACCGCTGACATACAGGGCGATCATCGCGTACAAAGCAGCCTTCCAGCCAAAGACAAAGCCGGCGCCCAGGATCACCACGGTATCCACCATCAGATAACTTTGCGTCATGGGCACATCGCGGTAATGATTCAGGATGCGCGCCAGGACATCCGAGCCGCCGCTTGTGCCGCGCGCCCGATAGACGAGTCCATAACCAATGCCGCTGATGATCGCGCCGTACAGCGCGTTCAAGAAGATGTCACCCTGCAGGTCATGGATGAGCCGGGTCGCTGCGCCGTTCGGGGCAAAAAGAGGCGTCTGCACCAGGAGATCGGTGAAGGCGGAATACATGAAAACGGCAAACGCCGTCCGCGCCGCAAAGCGAAAGCCGCCCAGGAAGCGCCAGCCCAACACAAAGAGCGGAATGTTCCCGAGCAGGATCATCAAGCCGATCGGCCAGCCTGTGAAGTGATTGATCAACTGGGAAATGCCGCTCACGCCGCCCGATGCCAGCTTCGCAGGGACGAAGAACAAACGCAATGAGACCGCCTGGATCAAAGCGGCGATGATGATCAGCAAATAATCACGAATGGTGGTCCAGTATTTTTTCATTCCATTTCCTGTAGGGGCACAGCTGTGCCCAGGGCGGAGCACGGTGCCTGCTTGGCGGCACCGTCCGCCCCTACGGAATTTCAATTCCCGCGTTCTTTTCGATCACAGCGACCACGGCAGAGTTGTCCAACTCGCCCAGGCCCGCGTCGATCATCTGCTGGAAGAGTTGGGTGTTGGCGAGGGTCCCTGAAATCGGGATGTCATACTCCTGGGCGGTGTCCAGGATAATTTTCAAATCCTTCAGCTGCATGTGCGCCTTGAAACCGGGACTGCGATTGCCGGCGAACAGACGCGGCGGCTTGACGTCGAGAGTCCAGCATTGCGCCGCGCCCCCCTTGATCGCCTCGACCACCTGGCGCGGGTCGACGCCGGCTTTCTTCGAAAAGACCAGCAGTTCACCCATCGCCACCATCTGCGCCGCGACCATGATCTGGTTGGCAGCTTTCGCCACCTGGCCCGCGCCCGCCTCACCGACGTGCGTAACCGTCTTGCCCATCGCCATGAAAACCGGCATGACCTTTTCCAATGCCGGCGCCTCGCCGCCGACCATGATCGTCAGCGTGCCATTCTGCGCGCCGATGTCGCCGCCCGAGACAGGTGCATCCAGCGCAAAGACGTTTTTCTCCCTCAGCTGCGCCGCGATCCTGCGCGCCGCGGCGGGTTTGATGGTCGAGTTATCGACATAAACAAGCCCGGCACGCGCGCCAGCAATGATCCCATTCTCACCCAGGACGACCTTTTCCACATCGGAGGTATCGGGCAGGTTTGTGAAAACCACATCCACCTGCCCGGCGACCTCTTTGGGAGAATTGGCGGCGGCTGCACCTTCGGCGACGAGTTCGTCCACGGCGGGACGCGAGCGGTTGTGCACGACGAGCGGGAAGCCTGCCTTCAAAATATTCCGCGCAATGGATTTGCCCATTAATCCGAGACCAATATATCCGATGTTGAGCATGAAATACTCCTGTTCGATCCAAAGAATTTTAAGATTATAACCCGCCCCCCACCCAGCCCTCTCCCACTGGGAGAGGGTGTCCGAAGGACGGGTGAGGGAGAAACCGAAAACAAAGAACCTGCCTCCATAACGGAAGCAGGTTCAGGGCTCAGAGAGGAGCGGGCAGATTATTTGAGGGCGTAGGTAACGTTTACGGTCACGGTAAAGGTCAATTGTCCGGGCTGGATCGGCACCGCGGCTGCTTCCGAGGCAATACCGCCGCCGCCGCCCTTGCCATCAAAGATCGGATACTGGTTATCCACAAAAGTGATGGATTGGATCTCACCGAGGGAAAGACCCGTCGCCTCAGCCAATTCCTTCGCCTGTGTCTCCGCATCCTTGACCGCATCGACACGCGCCTGTTTGAGGCCAGCATCTTTGTTTGCCACGTCGAACTGCACGCTGTTGACGGTGTTGGCGCCAGCCTGCACGACGGTATCGAGCAGGTCACCAAGCTTGGCAAGGTCGCGCACGGTCACAAAGACAGTGTTATCCACGGCATAGGTCTTCTCGCCGGTCGGCCGCCCGGACACCGGATCAAACTGGTCCATGGGCCAGATGCTGAAATTCGACGTGCGGACATCTTTCGCATCGATGCCAAAGTCTGTGATCGCCTGGATCACTTGCTGGGTCTGGGCTGTGTTCTCCGCCACGGCATCCGCCGCGGTCTCGCTCTCGGTATGCACGCCAAGGTAAATGGACGCAATATCGGGGGCGAGGTAAGCCTGCCCACTGCCGGACACGCTCAGGGTGCGCACTGCCGGTTGACCCGCCGAATTAACGGCAGAGCCACAGGCGCTTAGTAAAAGTGCAAGCACGATTACCGTTAAAACAATAGGGGATTTGGTCTTCATAGCAATCAACTCCTTGTTGAAAATTTCTACTCCCTGAATAGACGACCTGTCCTGTCAAAAGTTCCCATCCCGGCGCCCGGTTTTTCCATAAAAAGAGCAAAATCCGTCTCATCTGATATGCCCAAATAGAGCGGTCTCGGCTCGCGCGAGCCCAGATTTGGCGGATGTGGTCCTTGTATTTTCGCGGATTACCCTGTACAATCTTGATACATTTGTTCTAAGTATGCGTTTCCGTGGAGAAGCGATGCCGATCAACTTCCAGCAAATTTATGCTCGCATCCGGGAGATCGCTGCGGGGGCGGAGGAAACCAACCGGACTCTCGAGGAACGGCGTGCCCTGGCACGTAATTTTCTGATTGCCTATGCAAATGAATTGGATTTGCTGAAAAAGAAGGTGGAAGCCGCGGTGGCAGTCGATACCAACCTGCGCTGCGCGGTGCCGTTCAACGAGCCGCTCACAGCCAGCTACCCGCCACCTGCTCCCGTCCCCGACGTGACCGTCATCGCCGCGGACGGTTCCCAGATTAACCCGGACCGGCATGCCTCCATCCAGTTTTCCATTATCAATGTCGGCATTATCATCATGAAGCTTCATTCGGGCCAGACGCCAGACATCTGTGTCGAAACCGAGATGCTGTATGGCGATGATCTGATCTCGAACGGCAATCCCATCTCGGACGGCATGGTCGCCATGCGCCGCGACATCAGCGAGCGCATGAAGCTCGATGAGGTCTCCAGGGACATCCAGGGCCAGGTGGTCAACCTGACCGATGGCACCATCGAATTGTGGGGCGCCAAAGGCGATGACCCGCAGGCGTATGCAGATTTCGTGGAAAAATACCTGCGAGTGCTCACGCGCCTGCACGCGCGCGGGGTGATTACCGCAGGGTACGTGGAAAAGCCGAGCGCGGACCTGGTGGTGCGCCTGCTCGAGATCGCAACCGCCGATCAGGATCAGATCCAGCGCCTGCGCGAATATCAGCCGCTGCGCGGCGTCAGCGACCGCTGGTTGTATGGAGAACGTGAAAACCCGCTCCTGCCGCCGGGCCATCGCTCGGCAGTCTTTGCACTGCAATCGGGTTCCGCCAAAAGATACAAAGGACCACTTTCCCTGCACTTCTTCTATTTAAACGTTGGCACGCTCGGACATCCCTGGCCCGTGCGCGTCGAAATCCCGAAGTGGGTAGCAGAGGACCGCAAGAAACTGGATTTACTGCATGCCGTGCTGATCGAGCAGTGCAATATGATGGGCAGCAAGCCTTATCCCTATCTTTTGCACCGCGCCCACGAGACCGCCGTGGTCAGACGTGAGGAGAAAGACCAGATCGAGCAGTTGCTGGCGATGGAACTGCGCCGGGTCCGGGCCGAGATTGGCGATCGGTCCTACAAGGATTCGGCAAAGTCCCTGCCAGGCAGAAGCAGATCGAGGAAATAGTGAATACCAGGGCAGTGCGCCTCGCGCTGCCGTTACTACTACGGAGGCATAATGAACCACCAAATCGAAATCGGGAGGCTCCTGCGTGCAGGGACGACGGGTTTTATTGCAGGCTGCCGCGTCTCTCAGTTTACTGTCCCGGCTCTTGGTTCCCTGGTACGCGCACACCTGGGCGATTCGTATCAGGTCTATGGGCTGATCTACGATATTCATATCGACGACGATGGGCTGGTGCGCCAGCTTGTCACGGCGGACAACGTCAGCGAGGAAGTGCTGCGGGATAACCGCGAGCGCCGCATCGTGCCGGTCGAGATGTCTGTCATGGCGGTCGGCTACGAGCAGGAGGGCAAGATCTATCACCTGCTCCCGCCGCGCCCGCCGCTCAGCCTGGATGTCATTTACCTGTGCGAGGACAAGGATATGGCGCGCTTCACGTCCGCAGGGCGTTTCGGATATTTCCGGCATATCCTGCACAACAAGGAGGTACCCGTCGCGGAAGTGCTGGCTGCCCATTTAGCGGAAGCAAGCCGGGCGCATGGCAAGAACGGCGCGATCTGGAAAGACAACGCCATCCATGAGCTGATCACGCTCCTGCGCGACGACTATTCGACGCTGATGTCTGTAATTGGAGTATTATCGGAAGTGTCTTAACCACAAAGGGCACTAAGAGCACGAAGTTTCACCAAGTTTAAAAACCTTTGAGTCCTTCGTGTCCTTGGTGTTTAACTATGCCAGATTTTTCCTTCATCCAGATCACCGACCATCACCTGCTCGAATCCGAAGGGCAGATCCGCGAAGGATTCGTCCCGGGCTATGCGCTGCACATGGTGATGAAACACATCGCGGCGCACGTCGCCGGCAAAGCGGACTTCATCCTCTCCACCGGCGACCTGGTGGAACCGCCCACGGAGGCGGCCTATGCCTGCGCCATCCGGCTGCTCGGCCTGGCACCCGCGGCGACCGCGCCGGGACCGCAGAAGGTCAATTCGGAAGGGCTGCATGATTATCCGATGTACTTCCTGCCGGGCAACCACGACGATCGCGAAATGCTGACCCGCTGCCTGTTCCCTGGCTCAGAGCCGGTGGAACTATATAATTTCGCGTTCGAGCATAAAGGCGTCCAGTTCATCTTCATGGACTGGGGTCCGGAGTCAAAAGCGGTGTTCCTGCGAGAAACGGGCAACTTTCTCTATCAGGCACTGCAATCTGCGCTGCCTTCGGTGATCGTCTGCCACCAACACGTCAAGCCCATTGGCAGCCGCTGGCTGGACAGTTTCATTGCCGACGAGATCGACGATTTCTGGGAGATCGTCACTGCCCGGGGCATCAGGGAAAAGGTCCTGGGCATTCTGTGCGGTCACGCGCACATCACCTATGAGGATGAGTACGAAGGCATCCAGATCCTGGGTCTGCGCTCGACGGCGTTTCCCTTTGCGAAGACAGATGGACCGACGCTCATCCTTGCCCCGCCGCATTACCGGTTCGTGAGTATTCAGAATAATGTTCTGACATCAAGAATTTACAGGGTAGTGATATAGGATAAGGTGAATAGAAAATTTTAGATTTTTGATTTGCGATTTTAGATTAAGGAAGGCAAAGGAGGAGTCTTCTATGAACGAGCAAGAGTTAAAACAGAGAACAAAACGGTTTGGCTTGCGCATGATCAAGTTGGTAGAATCTCTTCCAAGTACATCCACTGCGCGAACCATTGGCAATCAATTGCTTCGTTCGGGTATGTCGGTTGGAGCGAATTATCGAGCGGCGTGCCGCGGCAGATCCAAGGCTGACTTTGTCGCAAAGACGGGCATCTCACTTGAGGAAGCCGACGAATGTTTATATTGGATGGAGATGTTGCAGGAAGCAGGAATCATTCCTAATGAAAAGCTCAAGGACCTGATGAAGGAAGCAGATGAGCTCGTCGCGATCTTTACTGCATCGATCAAAACAGCCCGCGCCCATCTCAACCAGGCAAATTAACACGACTTAACCGTAATCTAAAATCAACAATCTGAAATCGAAAATGGAGTTGGTTATGGAAGTACAACGCACAAAAATTGGCTATCTCGTCGGTGGTGGATTGAAGGAAAACTTCCGCGTCCGGCTGACGGTCTCTTCGCAGGAGATCCAGGAGGGCGCGTTCGTCGTCATCCAGAGCGGGGACTGGAACTACTACGGCATCGTCGTCGACATTACGCTCGGCGCGACCGATCCGCGCTTTGCCGACGAGCAGACCGAGGTCCGCTATCCTGCCAATATCGCCAAGGCTCTCTACGGGCAGACGCTCTACGCTAACCTGGAAGTGCTGCCGAACCTGATGCTGGAAATCGGTCCCGAGCCTGGCTCACCCGACTACAAAGACTGGCAGGGCATGATCGACGCCGGTCTGAAGGAGCCACCGCGCATCCTGCCGGTCAAGAACGTGCCGCCGCATCACGCCCAGGTCTATCTGGCGGATGAGGGCGACATCGCCGAGATCTTCGGGGAAGCGGGTCAGGGCGGGAATTTCGTCATCGGGTACACGCGCGAGCAGAACCATCCCGTCTGCATCGACCTGGAGAAATTCGTGCAGCGCTCCTCGGGCGTCTTCGGCGCGACCGGCACCGGCAAGTCGTTCCTGACGCGCGTCGTGCTGGCAGGGCTGATCAACTCGAACAAAGCCTCGGTGCTGGTGCTCGACATGCACAACGAGTACGGCTTCGACGATGTCGCCTCCGACACGAAGAAGCCCGTGATCGGCTTGAAGAGCAAGTTCAAATCGAAGCTGCGAGTCGTCGGACTGGGCGCAGGCGGCACCATCCGCGGGCATACCCCGGACTTCAATCTCGAACTATCCATGAACGACATCTCCACCTCCGACATCGAGACACTCGCACGCGAGTTAAACCTCAAAGAGACCACGCCCACCACCCTCAACGCGCTGTACGGGTCGTTCCGAAACGATTGGTTCCAAAGCTTCCGGTCGATGAACCGCGAAGAGGTCGAAGTCGAAGATGAAAAGGGCAGGGTCAAGAAGGTGCCGCATCCCGACAGCGTCGCCGCCTGGGCGAACTCGACCGGCGTCAATGTGACCGCCGCCGAAGCCCTGCACGACAAGTTGCGGCGGCTGTTCAACAAGCCCTACATCGTCGAGAAGCCCGCCGCGGACAGCGTGAAGGAGATCATTCAATCGCTCGAAGCCGGGCAGCACGTGGTGCTCTCGTTCGGCGAACACGAAAGCGACCTGGATTACCTGCTCGTCTCGAACCTGCTGACCCGCAAGATCCGCAATGCCTGGGAGCACAAGACCAACGAGTTCCGCTCGCACGGCAAAGCGGAGCCGCGCCAGCTGATCATCGTGGTGGAGGAAGCGCACAAACTGCTCAACCGCGAGATGGCTGCCCAGACGACTTTCGCCACCATCGCGCGCGAGCTGCGCAAATACTACGTCACCCTCCTGATCGTGGACCAGCGCCCGTCGCAGATCTACGACGAGGTCCTGTCGCAGCTGGGGACGCGCATCTCGGGCTGGCTCGGCGACGAGGACGACATCCATGCCGTGCTCTCCGGTCTTTCCGGGCGGGAGGCGCTGCGCGGCATGCTGGCGCGACTCCAGCCCAAGGAGGAGGTGCTCCTGCTCGGTTGGGGCGTCCCGATGCCGCTGCCGGTCAAGTCCCGCCGCTACGACGAGGCGTTCTGGAAGAGTTTGCTTGGAAACAAACCCAAACGCAGTTCAGGTGAAGTTATGAAAGAATTGAATCCTGATTGGGGGGATTGAAATCTGACAAAATAGCAAAACAGGCTCTTTCGCGAGCCTGTTTTGTTTCATTCACAGGATTCATTTAAGCTATTGCTTGCGAAGCAATCACGCCGCGCGGCTTATGGAATACCATCTTTCCCAATCGCCTTTGCCAGCGGCATTACATCGATTCCTTCTGCCAGCGAATAGGGCTGTGATCCCGGATACACTACCACCAGCTTGTCCAACTCCAGGTCCCGCATTGCTGTCCGCATGGACGGGGTCAGCTTTGGCGCATCCTTACGTTTGCATTCCACGCCGATCCGCTGTTGATTCCTGATAAGCAGCAAGTCCAGTTCTGCACCTGAATAGGTCGACCAAAAATATACTTCATCGGGCCGCGCAGATTTGATGATTTCTTCGATCACATATCCCTCCCACGATGCACCCATGCGGGGATGTAAAGCGAGTTCTCCTTCGGATTTTATACCAAGCAGGTAATGCAGTAGACCTGAATCCCGGAAGTAAAGCTTCGAGGACTTCACCTGGCGCTTGCTCAAGTTCGCATACCACGGCTGTAACTGGCGAACCATGAACAAGTCCTGCAATAGGTCCATGTAACGGCGCGCTGTGGTTTCACCGATGTTGAGTGTCCGCGCGGTCTCTGCCACATTCCAGATTTGTCCATGATAATGAGCGAGCACACTCCAGAAGCGGAATAAGCTTGTGGATGGAATTTGGACGCCAAATTGCGGCACATCGCGTTCCAAAAACGTGAGCACAAAATCCCTGCGCCATTCGAAACTTTCATTATCATTATTTGCCAGGTAGGAACGGGGGAATGTGCCGCGCTGCCAGTGTTTGCCCTGGTGTTCAAGTCCCACTTCTTCCAGGCTGAACCCGCTCATTGTGATGATCGTAATGCGCCCCGCAAGCGATTCGGACGATTGACGCAACAAGGCAGGGGAGGCGCTTCCCAAAATCAAAAAACGGGCAGGCAATGGCTCCCGGTCGACCAGGACGCGCAAAATCGGGAACAGATCGGGCCGGCGCTGGACCTCGTCGATCACGATGATGCCGTGCAAATCCTGCAAAGCCGTCATCGGTTCGTCCAGTCTTGCCAGGCTGACAGGGTTTTCCAAATCGAAATAGTTGGGTGAATCAGGAGAAACAATCTGCCGTGCAAGTGTTGTCTTTCCACACTGCCGCGGACCGATCAGCGCCACCACCCGGTTTCGCTGGAGGGCACGGTTGACTTCTCCCAGGAGTTCAGTTCGTTCTATCATGCCCATATTCTACCTTGAAAAACCGCCGTTAGGTGGTGGATTTTCAATGAACTCTGCTCCCTGGTCTGAGTTGTAGGTTGTCGTCCCCATACTGTACCGCGGTTCGTCAAGTCACGCCGCTACGACGAGGCATTCTGGAAGAGCCTGCTCGGAGGCGGGGGCAAGAGGAGCAAGGAAGAGAATATCAAGGAACTGGGATTTTGAACGAATAACAAAACAGGCTCTTTCACGAGCCTGTTTTGTTTTATGGACATGGTCTACTTAACTTATCGCTGGCAAGGCGGTTGAGGCTGATGCCTTCCTCCTGCGCCTCCAAAGCCAGCTTGCGATGCAATTCCGGAGGAATGCGGACCATAAACTTGCCGCTAAAGCGTTTGCTGGCGATGGGTTCGGGCGGAGTCTCATTGTTGGCTTTCATATCCTTGACAACGTCTGCCACCATCTGACGGATACCCGCCAGTGCCGCTTCAGGGTTTTCCTCCAGCCAGCTAAGGCTGGGGAACTCGATACATAAGCCCGCATATTCCTGATCTTCTTCAGACCAGGTGATACGATATGTGTAACGGTCATTCTTCAACATTTCCTTTTTCCTCCAGACGCTCGATTGCCTTTAACACCTGTTTGACCTGATATACCTTTGCCATACCTTTATCATTTTGAATATTGACACGCGGATCACCGATCCAGGGGGTCTTGTAAACCCGGTGACTGCTGCCTGTTTGCCGTGCTTCTCCAAAATAATGTTCGCAAACTTTGCATAGATCCTGAAAACGGACTCCCTTTGGGTTGCGTTTCATCTCGACGATGATGTCTGCGATTTTGGGCATATCGGCATGATACCACTATTGATACTATTACACAAGGGCTAAAGTGGGTGCCGCTATGCCGCTACCCACCCGTTTTGTTTTTTAAACCGCGAAGTGCGCAAAGAGCACGAAGTGTCAAACATGGATTTATAATAGAAAGGAGTTACGTTCAGAAACAACCTTGACAGTTGATGGAGATTGCCTCATGAAACAATATGAAGCAGTGATCATTGCACTTGAGAAAATGGGCGGACAGGCAACTCTCGCTGATCTTTACCGAGAAACCATGAAAGTCGAAGGGTGTAAATGGAAAACAAAAACTCCGTTTGCATCTATTCGTCGAATTGTCCAGCAGCGGCCCGAGATTTTCAAAGTTCGACCAGGCTTGTGGGCGTTGAAGTCTTATCAGAAAAAGCTTGGACTTGTTGAAAATGCCGACAAGGACAAAAGCCAGGTAGAACAAAACCATTCCTATTATCAGGGAATTCTTTTGACAATCGGCAACCTGCGTGGATATAAAACCTTCTCACCAAATCAGGATAAGAACAGGCTTTTTGTCAGCAAGCCATTGAAAGACGTGAGAACACTTCAAGAAATTCCTAAATTCAGTTATGCAGAGTTCATCAGAAAATGCAGTACTGTTGATGTCGTCTGGTTCAATAGTCACTTAATGCCCAACAGTCTGTTTGAAGTCGAACATTCGACCGATTTCCAAAACTCACTCATAAAGTTCAGTGATTTGCAGGATTTCTATTCCAGGATGATTATTGTTGCGGATGACAACCGCAAACGGGAATTCTCACAGAAGATTCAAAGTTCAGTTTTTGCAGATATTTCTAAAAGAATAAACTTCCTGGGATATGAGTCATTAGTAAAACAATATGAAATGGATTTGTTGAAATCAAATCAAGTTTTTCTGCTTTAGTCATGTAGGGAGTGGGGAATTACCTAAGCTACCGTTGCCTTTGGGAAAACCCAACTAAAGTAAGGTTGCCCTGGGAGAGAAAGTCTATATAATACGAAACTTATCCTGATTTTAGAAGTAATTTACGGAGGTCCCCATGTCCACCCCACAACCCACATCCGCGGAGGCGATTGCCGGTCAGCGCGACGCGTTCATCGAAAAGTTCCTGCAATCTGCGGCGGGAGCGTTCAGCATGTTTTCCATTTATATCGGCGACCGACTCGGGCTGTATCGCGCCCTGGCGGAAGGCGGTCCCGCCACGCCGGAGGAGCTGGCGAGGCGCACCGGGACGCACGAGCGCTACATCCGTGAATGGCTCGAGCAGCAGACCGTGGCGGGCATTCTCCACGTGGAGAACGAAAACCACGGCAGCAACATCCGGCGCTTTCACATCCCGCCGGGTCACGTCGAGCCGCTGATCGAATGCGGCAACCTGAATTACGTCGCGCCGCTCGCCCAACTGCTGATCGGCGCGGTCCGCCCATTGCCTGCCGTGCTGGATGCATATCGCAACGGCGGCGGCGTCCCGTTCGACGAATATGGCGAGGACCTGCGCGAGGGCCAGGCAGCGATCAACTACCCCGCCTTCTGGAATCAACTGCCGCGCGAGTGGCTGCCAGCCATACCCGACCTCCATGCCCGTTTGCAGGCGGACCCGCCGGCGCGGGTCGCGGATATCGGCTGCGGCTACGGCTGGTCCAGCCTGGGGATGGCGCGCGGCTATCCCAAAGTCCAGGTGGACGGGTTCGACCTCGACGCGCCCTCGATCGAACGCGCCAAGTGGAACGCCAAACGGAACGGGCTTGCGGAGCGCGTCCGCTTTCAGGTGCGGGATGCCGGCGACCCATCGCTGGCGGGGCGATACGACCTCGTCACTGCCTTCGAGGCGCTGCATGACATGAACAATCCGGTCGGGGCTTTGCGGACGATGCGCAGGCTGGTGAAGGAGGATGGCGCAGTGCTGATCGTGGACGAACGCGTCGGCGATGCCTTCACCGCCCAGGGCAACGATGTGGAATGGATGATGTACGGCTGGAGCATCCTGCACTGCCTGCCCGTGGGGATGACGGACGACAACGCGGCGGGTACCGGCACGGTCATGCGCGCCGATACGCTGCGCAAGTACGCAGGCGAGGCTGGTTTCAGCAAGGTGGAAATCCTGCCCATTGAACACTTCTTCTTCCGGTTCTACCGGCTGACGCCGTGACAAATCTGCGCGTGACGAAACCAGCATCAAGTGCAGGAATTAAATGTCACCCTGAGTGACGCCGCTGGTCGAGCAGCCGCGAGCGAAGCAAGTGGCGTATCGAGACCACGCGACCGAAGGGTCTCCCGAAGGTTTGAGCTTTTAGCTCAAACCTTCGGGGATTCTTCGCTCCCTTTGGTCGCTCAGAATGACATGAGGTTTATAGCTTCAGGTAGCGGCTCAATAAATTTCCCCGTTCGAACAGGACGAGCATCCCGCCAAGCATCACTTCCTGCGTGCCCGCGTCCAGCGGAGCTGCAGCCCAATCGGGCGTGGTGATGCCGTATTCCACTTCCGCTCCGTTTTGGTACCAGACCCGCAGGGAGGTCAGTTTTCCATAGTCTTCGGTCTGATGTTTTTCCACGACGCCGAAGCGTTCGATCCATTTCGTGTTATCAAAATATTTTTGGGGAGTATCCGTCAGGATCACCAGGTCGATGTCAGAATCGTCCCGCGCCGCGCCGCGGGCATAGGAACCAACCAGGGCGATCGCCTGCGCGTCTGCCCCGTCAGATGCCCAACCCACGAAGGCATCCAGAAACTCCCGGATATGTGCGATGGTCTTCATTTGAATCTCGCCGCTTCGTCTTCGGGCTACGCCCTCCGCTCAGCGCGAACGGGCCCGCAATGACGGTTATTTGGGTTTCAGGTAATCGTCGAGGTTGAGGCGTTTGAAGAGACGGGCGCGCACGTCCTCGGGCAGGTCCGGCTTTTCGACCGGCGCGTGCACGAGGTCGATGGTCCGTTTGGTAGTGTTCAGCACGACGCGGCAGTTCTCACATCCCGCGAGATGCTTTTCGATCTCCTGGCAGAGTTCCGGGTTAAGCCCACCGTCAATATACTCGGACAGGAAACCCAGCATTTTTTCGCAGTCCGTGTGAGCATGTTCGGTCATTTTCGTCTCACTCCTCATGGCTCATGTGCCCGCCGTAATATGTGGAAAGTCTTTCACGCAAAAACAAGCGGGCACGCAATAAACGGGTCTTGACGTTGGTCTCGGTCAGGTTCAGCGCCTCAGCCGTTTCCCTGATCGACAAGCCTTCGACATCCCGCAGCAGAAACACGAGGCGCATGGACTCGGGCAGCGTCGCGATCGCCCCGTCGAGGATTCTCTGCCCTTCACCGGAGAGCAGTTCGTCCTCCGGGAGGGCGCTCCAGTCCACGAACTGGGTTGGCAGCAGATCTTCAGCCTCGTCAGCCGCCTCGACGTCATCCAGGTTTACTTCCGGCTTCTTCCTGCGGAGCAGCATCAGTGCTTCGTTCGCAGCGATGCGATAGAGCCACGTCGCAAGGCTCGAGCGGCCCTCGAACTCCGAGATGTGCGTCAGCACGCTGAGAAACGTATTCTGAAGGACATCCTCCGCATCCTGAGGGTCCCCAAGCATCCGCAAGCCGAGGCGATAGATCGGGCTGGAATAGGCGTCCACGAGCCGCGCAAATTCAGCACGGTCTCCGGCAACGAGCGCTTCCAGCGAGATCTCAGTCGGCATGGTCTTATTCATTAGATGTAATTCCCATCAAAAAGTTACAAGAAAACGCCGTTGGTCGAGTGTACGCAGCACATATCGAGACCAACAGGAACCAAGATTACTTTGCTTACGGGTGGTCTCGACGGAACGTCTCGACCACCGGGTCCTCAGTATACATCCCGTTTTGTGAAATCTGCAACTTTTTCGACGCTCCTGCATCCAAAGGAAGGTAACAAAACATTTGGAACTAAGGAGTATCAGACAAACATGGAAATGATTATCGACTTCCCGGGCGGCTCACGCGTCGACGCCCACTTTAACGGCCTTACCGTCCCCACCGACCAGCCTCCTGCGAGCAGCGCGCCGACTCCGTTCGCGACCTTTCTGGCGTCCATCGGGACCTGCGCGGGGATTTACGTGCTCGGTTTTTGCCAGCAGCGCAGCATCGCGACTGACGGCATCCGCATCGTGCAGCGCGTTCACAGCAACCCGATGACCCACATGGTGGACAAGATCGACCTCGAAATCCAGGTCCCGCCTGCCTTCCCCGACAAATACCGCGACTCGCTCATCCGCTCTGCGGAGCTGTGCGCGGTCAAGAAACATCTCGAGAAGCCGCCGACATTCGAGATCACGACCACGAAAGTGGAAGTCGTGTAAGCAGACAGGAGTAAATCATGGAAAACGTTCTCAACGACCAGATCATCAAACAGATCAATGAAGTCTTCGAAGATTTGAAGGAACCGGTGCAGGTCCTTTACTTTGGCTCGCGCGAAAACTGTGACTATTGCGAGGAAGCAAAACAACTTTTCGAGGAAGTTGCCGCGACCCACGACAAGATCGAATTAAGCCTGTACGACCTTCAGGAAAACCAGGACATCGCGCAGAAGTTCAACGTTTCGAGCGCGCCCGGCGTTGTCATTGCAGCCAGGGACGGCGCCGAGGTCATGGATCTCGGAATCCAGTTCTCGGGAATCCCGTCCGGGCACGAGTTCAGCACCCTCATCAACGACATCCTGCTCGTCTCGCAGCGCGACTCGGGGCTGAATGAAAAGACGCGTGAGTTCCTGAAGAATCTCGACAAACCCCTGCACCTGCAGGTATTCGTCACGCCGACCTGCCCCTACTGCCCGCGTGCGGTCCTGCTTGCCCACCAGATGGCGATGGAAAACCCGCAGATGATCCGCGCCGAAGGTGTCGAAGCGATGGAGTTCCCCGAGCTGGCAAGCCGCTTCAACGTCAGCGGTGTGCCGCAGACCGTGATCAACTCCGGGGCGGGGACCGTGGTCGGCGCAGCCCCGGAACAGCAGCTGCTTGCCGAGATCCGGCGCGCGCTCCAGAATTAATCTCAACTCGTTTGGGAGTGTCGTGCGGGACCGAATACTTGTTATTGGGAAGCCAACGATGTGCTGGCAAAAAATCTAAACTAAAGATTACAAGGAGAGATCAAATATGAATCCATTTATTAAATTTATGGCATCCACTGCGGGTCGTGTTACCCGGGTTGTGGCAGGCGTCGCCCTGGTCCTCTGGGGGCTGATGGGGCTCGACGGGGGGACTGGCATCCTGGTCATTGTCATTGGTCTGGTGCCATTGCTCGCGGGATTGTTCGATTTTTGTGTGTTCGCCCCACTGTTCGGCGCTCCACTCAGCGGACCCAGGATTCGTGCTGGAAAATAAACAGGTAAACGTCATTGCGAGGAGGGCATAGCCCGACAAAGCAATCTCAAACACAGGTGGCAAATATTTAATCATATAAGAGATTGCTTCGCGGAATTTACACTGAGCCTGCCGAAGTGCTCGCAATGACGAAGAAAGGAAACATGACTCACCCTGAAATTAATTTTCCGGGGTGAGTTTCTTTTTGAAAGC
>JAFGCG010000041.1 GCA_016932715.1 Anaerolineales bacterium | reverse complement strand
CTCAGATTTTCGAGCAGATTGCCCGTTTGGGCATGGTTCATCCCGTTTTTGAACCAGTTTCTACTGCATAATTGGCGAAGGTATTGTGAAGAACTATTATTTAATTCTGGCCCGGTATGGCGCATGTTTTTGTGGAGCTTCTTTCTGCAGAGTGTGCAGGCAGGCAGTGCATTGACCGTGTATTGTGAACAGGATACTCCCATATCTTTGCCTGGATGGATGCCTTGCCAAGCAGGCGCGCCACCGAGACCCGATGATGACCGTCTTCGACGTAATATTTATTCCCGATCCTGTGCACCAGGACAGGTGCCCAGCGTCCATTTTCGAGGGAGCGATAAGCATTCACCCACTTGTCCTGCAGAGAGTTTTTGAGCGGACGGAATTCATGGTCGAAGCTGCTCTGGCTTTCCAGAGTGCCGACAATCTGTTCGACCGGGATATCCTTCATGCCAATGAATTCTCTGCGATGGCATTTGTGTGGCGCTTGTTTCGGGAGGGTCGCCAGGCTTGTATTCTTTCCGGTCAGCCTTGCCCAGATTTGTTCTCGCCGGGCAATTGTCTTTAGCGCATGGAACTTATCAGCCGGGGAGATGCGTGCTTTGGTCAGGTACGAGTAGATGTTCATTTTATTTTCCTTTCGGTGTCTTGCTACCTGTAGAAGAAGGTCTGTGCAATCGGTTGCAGGTTCTTCTGAAAAAAAGAGCCAGAGATGGCTCCGCGACAGTCACGCCGAACTATGCGGAGGTTTTGTTGAGAATGCTCATTTGTTCCTCACTCAGTGAAACATCGAGTGCTTTCAGGTTGTGGTCCAACTGATCCAGGCTGCTAAAGCCTAAAATGGGAATGGTCCTCGGCTGGTGATGGAACAGCCATGCCAGCACAAGTTGATTGTTCGAAATGTTCAGTTCCTTTGCCATTCCTGACAGGACTTTCAGCCGGGCGCGGGCATCATCGTTGTTGAAGAGATGCCAGTTGTAGTAAGCCTCACGCTTCTTTTCGTCGTCATAGATGCCCTTCAATAGCGGGGAGTAGGGCAGTAAGGTGACTTCCTCATTCGATTTCAGGTAATCCAGCAGCTCATCATCCACATTGACGCTGACCCCAAAATCTGCTCCGGCTTTGGGGTGCAGGTAGGAGTACTGCTGTTGAATGGCAACAAAACCTGCTCCGCTGTACGTTTTGCTGATCTGATTTGCGCGTTCCAATCTCCAGGTCCTGAAATTGGAGCAGCCAATGTAACGGACCTTGCCTTCATTGATCAGTGCGTCGAAGGTGGAGAGTGTTTCCTCCAGCGGCGTCACGCGGTCATCGATATGAGCATAGTACAGATCGATATAATCTGTTTGCAGGCGGCGCAAACTATCCTCCACACCACGCCGGATGACTTGCGGTGCAAGAAACTCGCGGTCGGCTTCGACCCGGTCCCAAAACACATTTCCATCTCCATCCCGAATGGCTCGAGGATTCCGGAGCCTGGCGCCAACCTTTGTTGCCAGAAAGACCCTGTTGCGATTGCCGCGCGCTTTCATCCATTGCCCTAAAATAGTTTCACTCTCATCCCCGATGAATTCTCCCTTGCCGATCCACCACGCGTAACAATTGGCTGTATCGAGGAAGTCTCCGCCGATCTCCACAAAGCGATCGAGCGCGGTGAAGGAATCCTTCCGATCGATCACACTGCCCATCAGCATGCACCCCAGGCTTGCCTGGCTGACAAAGACCCCTGTTTTGCCAAGTTCTACTTTATTCATCGATTTCTCCTTATCCACTTGCGTTTTGCAATCGGTTGCATTCGCTGCGAAAAAAAGACGAAGACCTACGTTGACTTTCTGACGATCAATTCGACCGGGATCGTGACATTGGTGACCATTCCAGTTTGCAGGTATTCGATCAGGTTCAGTGCCAGCAATTTCCCTGAAAGCGGAATGTTTTGCCGGATCGTTGTCAGCGGAGGGTTGCTGTGTTCCGAGATGGACAGGTCATCATAGCCGACCACTGCGATATCCTCCGGGACGCGGCGTCCATGTTCACGGATCTCATCCATGGCTGCGATCGCCATCAGATCACTGTTGACAAAGACTGCATCGATGTCCGGAACTTTCCCGAGCAGGCGCTGCATCGCTTCGGCGCCGGAGGTGTTCGAGAAGTCACCGTAGTCTATCAGCGCAGGCTCAACCACTCTGACGGCTTCCTTGAAGGCTCTTTCGTAGCCTGCCTGGCGCAGCTGAACTTCCAGATCATCACGAGGCCCGCCAATGAAGCCAATGTTCTGTCTGTTGATGCCAATCAAGTGTTCGGCAGCCAATCTGCCGCCATTGAAATTATCACCGGTGACCGAACAATATTTCTGTTTTGACTGATCACTCGGCTGAGGAACGCCCCAGATGATAAATGGAGCACCCACTTCCAGGATCGCCTTGACGTGCGACTGCTTGTGGCTCGAGGTCATCAGGATGAACCCATCCACCCGGCCCGTATCGAAATATTGGTGTGCCCATTTCGTGTCGCTCGGGTCCACATGGATGACCAGCATGTCGTAATCCCGGCTGGCGAGTCCGCTGGAAATACCGCCCATGATCTCGAGCCCAAACAAGTCCGCCACAGAGAAATCCTTATGATAGGCATGGGTCACAAAAGCAATCGTCCGGCTCTGCTTCATGCTCAGCCGTCGTGCGGGAGCATTGATCTGAAAGTTGTATTGCCGGGCTAACGCACGGATGCGTTCCTTCGTTTCCTCACCGATCAGCGGGCTATCGTTCAAAGCTCTCGAAACGGTGGATTTGGAAACTCCAGCCAGCCTGGCAATGTCGGCAATCGTACGGACGTTTTTACTGCTCATAGTTCCTTGATTTATGCAACCGATTGCATTATATAATACCGAAAACGCTTTGTCAAGAGGGCAGGTAATGATAGACATGGCGTCACCAAAGTCGAGAATTTCTTAACGCGAAGTACGCCAATGTGCGAAGGACGCCAATAAACTCAAGAAAATTGGCGAAATTCGCCCATTCGCAGTATTCGCGTTCCAAAGCCGTCGGTTTGTCAAGCGACTTTGGTAAAACCATATAATGATAGAAGCGATTCTGTTGTCAGTGTGCCAACGTCGTGGCGGCCTTTGCCACTATGCTACAATCAAACCACTAAACCCTGTCCGGCTCTTCGCGTAGCCAATGTGGGGAACTTAAGAGTTCGTTAAAGCGTTGACCTTTTGGAGGACACATGGCGAAAATGATCCCTGCTGCTGAACGTATACTCCGCGCGCGCACATTCATCCAGCAAGCGCGCGAACTGCCCATCCCGCCCGAGTTGGGAAAGAATGACCTCTCTTACATTGCAGGAGTCAAGGATCTGCTGCGACAGGCGCGCGACATGGTCAAGTTCATCCCCCAGACGGCCGGTGTCGCTGCCGAGATGAAGGAAGAAGTTAAGCAGATTTACGAAGAGATCGAGAAGGCTAACCGGGAAATACTCTATTAATCTGCGAGTTCGTCACTGGACGTAGTCGATCTCGCAGGCGTACTCCCGGCGCCGGGGCAATGATCGCTACAATCTACGGGTCCCGCGCAGGACCAACAGCAGGACCGCCGCGCCGATAAACGCTTTGATGATCTCCGCCAGAATGCCGGTTCCCGCGCTGAGACCTAACACGCCGAACAGCCAGCCCCCAATGATGGCGCCCAGAATACCGACAACGATTGCACCGATCAATCCGGACCTCAGGCCGCCTATGAACGCTTCTGCCAGGATACCGGCGATGCCGCCAATCACAATCCAAACTAAAATTTGTTCAGCAGACATTTCTATACTCCTTTTGCAAACTGTAAAGCAATATGTAAAGTCTGATTACCTTACAGAATGATTTTGGGGCGCAGAAAAACACTGATTTTCGCTGATTCAAGACAAAAAACTGCGTTTTCAGCGTGAG
>JAFGCG010000040.1 GCA_016932715.1 Anaerolineales bacterium | reverse complement strand
TGCGACCACGCCATCTCCCAGCAGGATGAGTATGAAGGTCCCGAAGACCTCTCCTATCAATTGTCCGAGCATGTTACGTTCTCCTTTATGAATATTGTGAAACTTTGGGTCTTACGGATAACAGCGCGTGTGGATTGCTCAGTATTTGCGGTCCCTAGCCTCCTCCTTTCCTTTTTCAGTGGTCAGTAATTGTAGGGCGGGTTTTCAAAGGACTGTCAGGCTATCTTCACAAGCAACGATATTAAAGCAGACAGATCACTCCGAGAAACCAGAATACCTGCATTTCCTTGAAGAAAAACATATTTGCCAGAATAGTTTTTCACGATGAACTATGAAATTGGAACTGTGGAGATATGTACTTTTTAATTCTATGGAGATGGTAGGAAATAGTCAAACAATTGATCAAAAAGTGTTCTTAAATGAAACACTTAAGGAAAACACTCTGTTCCGTAATGAAACAGTGCGCTCATTAGCAGTATTCCGTCAATGTGAGCCGCTGGTGGTCGAGGCGTTCCGTTGAGACCAGGCGCCGTGACGATTGCGAAGCATACCTGTGGGAAGCCTACCGATACTCATTCGGATCGATGCCATAATCCTTGAGTTTCCGCCAGAGAGTGGTACGGCTGATATCCAGCACCTGTGCCATGCGCGAAACATTTCCGCGCTGCATTTGCGCCACAAGCAAAATCGTCTCGCGTTCCATCTCACTCAAAGAACTGACCTTAACCTGAAGAAAGGGCTTAAGGGTCCGTGGGTTTGCTTCCATCAGGCGCACATTGCTGGGGATATGTGCCAGGCCAATCACACCTGTGTCGGTGACCTGGGTGGCAGCACGCCCCAAAACTGCTTCCATTTCGCGGATGTTCCCAGGCCAGGCGTATTTTTTGAATACATCCATCACTTCAGGCGCAAGCGAGACCTGATAACCAAGCTGGCGTGTAAAGCGTGACAGGATGCGATTCGCCACCACCGGGATGTCGCGCGGGCGTTCTCGCAGCGGCGGAAGTGTAACGGTGAACGTACTCAAGCGGTAGTACAGGTCCGGGCGGAAAGCCCCCTGAGCAATCAATACTTCCATATTCGCCGACGTGGAGGCAATGATACGCGCCTCCACTTCCACAGCCCGTCGACTCCCCAGGCGCTGGACCACTCCGATCTCTAGCGCATTGATCAGGACAGCCTGCGCTTCCAGAGGCAGGGCATCCACATCCTGAAAAAACAACGTTCCCCCCTGCGCCAACTCGAATTTACTGGGACGCCCGCTGACATGTTTATTTTCAACGGATTCGTCATAACCCAGCAGATCGCTGATCACGAGCTCATTGGGCATGGAGGAGGATGCAAAAATGACAAACGGTCCGTCATGCCAGGGACCGGCGTTATGAATGGCACTGGCAAGCGCGTTCTTTCCTGTGCCTACTTCCCCACGGATCAAAATACTCGCTTGCGCTCCAGCGGCTGACCGTACAAAATTGCGCACGTGCTGCATTTGCGGTGCATCGCCAGGGATATCATCCAGCGTCAGAGCGGCAGTAGCGCCCACCTGTTGTTGGATCAGTTTACGCACCTTCTTCTCCGAACGCAACGTGACAATGATCCATTGCAGTTTGTCCGGGCTTTGGAACACAAAATCCAGGCTGATCAAACAATTCACGGTTCGTTCCCGGACGTTGAATGCCCCCTCCATGTCGGTCAGCGGCTTCCGCTGCAGGATGGATTCCTCCAGAAAGGCCGGCAAGCTGAATAACGCGCCGGCCGGCTTTCCCACCAGGGACTGTGCCTGGATGCCCAGCATTTGACTGGCGGCATGATTGGCATGGACCAGCATGTGATCGGTGTTCCAAACCAGGATGCCATCCGAGATGGTCGAGAGAATGGTATTCAACTGCGCCAGCTGGCTGTTTTGTTCTGCCATCAACAAGTCGGACTGGTGCTGGTTTTCCACGGCGCGCGCCGCAGCGGCGACTAACCCGAGCGAATGGACGTGATAGCGGTCAGCAGGCATCACCAGTCCCAGCAGCCCGAGCAGACGTCCGCTGATATCGAACATGGGTGCCGTTGCGCCGGCCGAATTATGAAACTGCTTGACGAAATGCTCCGCGCCCGCCACCTGCACTGGCATGCGTTCGGTCAATGCCAGTCCAAAGGAGGTCGTCCCGATCAAGCCCTCGGAGACAATGCTTCCCACCTCACATCCCCACCCGGACATGATCTTGATAACATCTTCATCTCCCACCAGGTCCAGTATGCACCCGACGCTGTTGGTTAGGATGATGACTGTCCCTGACTTTTGCACACACTGATAAATATCTTCCATGACAGGCCGGGCAATGGCCATGAGATCGAAGCTGGCTGTCTGGGACGCCAGCAAATGTTCCCTGGCCATATGGGTAAATTCCACGGTCTTATCCGGATTGACCCGTCCCCACGACCGCCGCCAGGACGCCGCGATCAGAGGTGGCACAATCGCATCCATGTGCTGGTCCGTCGTAAATCTCTTCCATGCCTCTACTATGGCCCGCTGATAATCTTCGGGCTTGTCAAAAACATTCGGTTGGATCGTTCTGGCCGACTCCATAGGAAAGTATTACCTGTTTGATACGACTTCTATTTTACTGTACTTCACTTCCTTCCGCCCGATAATGCAGGGCGGGTCTATCCACTCGGATACTAAAAACTCCCACAACCGAGGGGCGCTTCGGTCTGCGTATAAATTTCATGGCTCAACGATGGAAAGAGTGAATCCGATAGACGTGCTGACAGAATTTCCAATCATCAACCTACTTTGTTCAGAACAACGCGAACAATGGCTCTTGGAATGTTTTCATCTGAAAGGATGAATTACCCATGATGTCAGCTTTCACGGGAATTACCAGTCTGGTAGTAATTGAAATCGGTGTCCTTTGTGACAGCATCGCGAAGACAAACTTGGGACAAGGGAAAAGGGTTATATTGGTAACATTTTTGGCCTAATTTCCTTCTTCCCGCCTAACAATACCTTCGCCAATTATGCAGTAGAAACTGGTTCAAAAACGGGATGAACCATGCCCAAACGGGCAATCTGCTCGAAAATCTGAG